>NZ_JBIWEY010000013.1:0-101416 GCF_044762775.1 Lysinibacillus sp. NPDC096418 | reverse complement strand
TTGTTTCTTGACAATTCAAGTATATATAAATCGGTGAATCTGTGTTTTTTTCATGCTTGTAATTGTGTAAAAACCCCAACAAATATTATAGAACCATTAAATAAAGTGAAGCCTCATAAACGCGAGGCTTCACTTTTATTTGTTCTTTCTAGCTTTCAATGCACCAATAATTGCTGGTAATACTGAGATTACAATAATTAAAATCAACACAGTTGAGAAGTTGTCTTTAATGATAGGAATGTTCCCAAAGAAATATCCTAATAACGTACAGCTAAATACCCATAAAACCGCTCCTAGTATGTTGTACATAATGAAATAACGGTAATGCATGCGACTCGCACCCGCTATAAACGGAATAAACGTACGAATAAATGGCATGAAACGGGCAATAACAATTGTTTTCCCACCATGTTTATTGAAAAAACGCTGTGCAGCATCCATACGCTCTTGGTTAATAACTCGTCCTAAAAAGCTTTTTGGCGGTATCGATGTTCCCACCTTTTTACCAATTTCATAGTTGACTGTATCTCCAAGAATCGCTGCAGCTAAAAAGACAGGGATTAAAATCCATAGTTCAAATGCGCCAATTGCAGCTAGAGCACCACTTGCAAAAAGTAATGAATCACCCGGTAAAAATGGGAAAATAACAACTCCAGTTTCGACAAAAACAATTCCAAATAAAATCGCATAAGACCACACACCGAAATCTTCGATAATTTCTTTCAGATGTACATCAATATGCATGATAAAACTAATCAAATCATAAATAATAGACATGTAGCAGGCTCTCTTTCAATCAAATTTATTCATTTCTACTATGCTTACTTTTAACTTTGACGATGGTATTTCTTCAAAGGTTTCCATAGACATCATATCACTAGATGTTACAACATAAATGTCTTGTCCTTAACTTTTATACATGAACGATTTTATCACTCACAGGACATTCGCTCAATTAATATGTTAACTGTCTAAAAATAACATAAAAAGGGCTACTCTCACAAGTAGCCCTTCTCCCTTTATACTTTAACTTCTTTTAATGAACGACGTAGAATCTTACCTGTCGTATTTTTCGGTAACTCATCTAATATCTCAATCACTTTAGGTACTTTGTATTTCACCATATGCTTTGCACAGTACGCTAAAATATCATCTGTCGTGGATTTTGAAACATCTTTTAGCACGACATAAGCATGAACCGCTTCGCCGAAGTCAGGATCTGGGAAGCCTACTACTGCCGCTTCTACAATATTGTTATGCGTAAACAATACTTCCTCTACTTCACGAGGATATACATTAAATCCACCAACAATAATCAAATCTTTTTTACGATCGACAATATAAAAATAACCTTCCTCATCCACCTTCGCTAAATCGCCTGTATACAACCAGCCATCACGAATAGCTATCGCAGTTTCCTCAGGCATCTTATAGTAGCCCTTCATCACATTTGGTCCACGAACAATCAGTTCCCCAACTTCACCCACAGGTACATCTTGCCCATATTCATCCACAACTCGATTTTCAACATTATTAATATTTGTCCCAATCGATCCTGCTTTGCGATCACGATCTAATGGATTAAAGCAAGTTACTGGTGAAGCCTCTGATAACCCATAACCTTCTGACACACGTACATTAAATTTCTCTTCGAAATTATGTAATAGTGCAACAGGTAACGATGCGCCCCCTGAGATTGCTAGACGAATTGTCGAGAAATCATCTAGATTACTGTCAGGTAATTGATATAAGAAGTTATACATCGTTGGTACTCCCGCAAATACAGTCGCCTTTTTCTCCTTCGCTAAGGTGAAAATTTCAGTTGGACTAAATCGCGGTGCAAGTAAAACAGTTGCTCCACTAAGTAACGGCGCATTAACTACAACGGTTAAGGCAAAAACATGAAATACAGGTAATGTCGCAATAACACGATCATCATCTCTATAGCCTAAGTAGGTCGACACATCACGCGCATTCGAATAGACATTTCCATGTGTTAACATCGCGCCTTTTGGACTACCAGTTGTTCCTGATGTATATAAAATAATAGCATTGTCATCATCTGAAACATCTACAGGTTCTAACGAGCCCGAAGCTGTTGCGACAACTTGTGAAAATAAATATGTTTTTACTCTAGCTGCATCCGATAAACCAGCTACCTTTTCAGCTGCATCAGCAGCTGTCTCACACACGATAAATGCTTCTACTTGCGGAAATGCTTGTACACCCATTTCTACTAATGGCAGCAGTGCGTCAAGTGCTATGATCACTTTCACATCACCATTACGTAAAATATATGAAATTTCATCTGGTGTGTAAATTGGATTTACTGGAATTGCCGTTGCTCCTAAGCGCATTGTTGCATATAAAGAAATTAAATAATGTGGTGTATTGCCGAGTAAAAACGCCACATGATCCCCTTTTTCCACCCCTAAATCTTGTAATCCTTGTGCAAAGCGACTGACTGTTTGCTCAAACTCTCCGTAAGATGTATCTTTCCCCATAAAATGATACGCAACTTTTTCAGGTTGCTCAACAGCTTGCTGACGTACACATGAAACTAAATTCAATTACACCATCCCCTTGTCGTATAAAATGAATCCCTATTCAGTAATATTATACAAGAAATGTAATTGGAAAACAATAAGTGTTTTTACTTCACGTGCTATTTTCTGTTAAATAATTCATTTTATTCTCTTTAACGCAACTTTATCAAGAACGAATATGAGAGATATAACGCCAACGAATTAAGTAAAAATAGACCACTTGAATAAACACAAAAAATCCAAAAGCAAAGAATACTTCTTTCACAATAGAAATATTAGCAATGTCCTTTAAAATACTTTGCACCATGAAAAAAGCAAAGGCACTATGCATCATTGCCACACCCCACGGTAAGAAAAACTGTGGGAATAAGTGACGATTCACAAGCTTTTTCAATTCTACGTCTGTTAAACCCATGCGCTTTAAAACATCGAATTTACGTTTTTCACGTTCTAATGACGTGTGTAGTTTAAAGTAGATAAAGCTACCAGCAGCTAGTAAAAATACTGTCGCAACTAACACGCCAACTAATGTAAATAATGAGTAAGTTGCTAATATATAAGAATAATTTAATCCGGCATTTTCAAAGTAAAATGGACCACGATTTTCTTTCTTATAATAATTCTCTTTCTCTGCTAATTGAACAATCTCTTTGCCTATTTCTTTCGTTTCCATCCACTGGGGGATATCAAATGTGAATAGCCTATAAATAGGTTGCACCATACTAACATCAGCAATTGGATATTTCAGCTTCACGAAATCCTCATCACTTATGACAATAGAGTTGACACTCACAATAGATCCCGGAAAGACGATTTCAGGATAGACACTATCAATTGTAAGTGGAATCTTATTTTCCTCTAACACTGTATGAACAACAGTATCCTCTAGCTTTTTCAGTGACTCTTCCGAATAAGGGATAAATACCGCTTCACCTTCTGTTAATTTCAGCATCGGATAGCCAAAAGAATATAATAAGGTATTCATATCTGACTCACGAAACACCTCTACCTCATTTTGAGTAAAAGAAGAGGTTTGTTTGATCACAACAAAACGTGTTAAATGATAGGATAACCCCTTTTCCTCTAATTGCTCTCTAAGGGAGTTAATATGTTCACTCTCATATGGGTTATCTATATCCCCTTTATAAATTAACCCGAGTGGATTTAGTCGTTCATACTGTGTTGTATAGGAAGACATCGTTGCTAATACACCAACTGATAAAAATGCCATCGTCGATACCATTGTCACCACAAAGAACATTTTCACATTTTCCTGCATGATATTTGTCTGGTCGGCTAGCGATAGTAGACGATAGCGTTGCCAGTGAAATTTACGTTTACCACGTGCTACATCTAAAAAGAAAGGCACCGAATCACTCAAAAAGTAATACGTGCCAAAGGTCGCCGAAAATGGGATAAGTAATGTTAGACCAATCATCGATGTATACGACACAATCAATGCCAACACATACGTCGCTAAAATTAATGCAATACCATAAATCGCACGTATTTTTGAATACGTTGTTGCGCTATGTAAGTAGTTGCTACCCTTCATTAAATCTCTTATTTTTCGCTCACGTGTAAAGTATACGCTGATAAAAGAAATAACGACAAAAGCACTCGTAAAAACACCAAATGTTAATAGAAACGGCTCCCAAGAAACATATAAAGGCAATTCCTCTAAGTGTAAAATTTCACGTACAATCATAAAGAAAAACTTAGAAAAGGAAAAACCAAAAATAATACCAACAATAATAGAGGCAGCACCAATAATCATCGTTTCTAAAAAAACGAGTTTATTCATTTGGCGCTTTTCCATTCCAAGGTGTAGTAAAATTCCAAATTCCCGAGATCGCGCCTCTAAAAACGCACTCATTGAGTAATATAAAAAGAACAGTGTAAACAGGACAAGTACTACTTCTGCACCTACCATTCCAACCATTGGTACTTCGCCTAAAATACCACTTTCAATATCAGGATGAAACATCAGCATCGAGTAAATAAAAAACACGGCTACTGAAAAAAAGCTCGCCATAAAAAAGGCTCCGTAAATACGGCTATTCCGCACGACATTACGGTAAGCGAATTGTCGAAAGGTCACCTACTTGCCCTCCTCCTAGTAAGCTCAATACATTTAAAATACGTTGGAAAAACATTTGACGGCGATCATCCTTGTAAATTTCATTGAAAAACTCACCATCTTTAATGAATAGTACTCTGTCACAATAACTTGCAGCAATTGGATCATGCGTCACCATAATAATAGTTGTTTTCCGTTCATTACTCACCTTTGTTAATAATTCGAGTACATCACGAGAAGAATTTGAATCTAAATTCCCAGTCGGCTCATCTGCTAGGATTAAGCTCGGATTATGGATAAGTGCCCGACCAATTGCAGTTCGTTGCGCTTGTCCACCAGAAATTTCATTTGGACGTTTGTGTAAAAAGGACTTTAAATCCAGCTTTTCTACAATATCCTTGAGACGTTCTTCCATCACTTCTAATGGCTGCTGATCAAGTGTTAATGGCAAAATAATATTCTCCTCAACCGTCAGCATATGCAGCAAATTAAAATCTTGGAATATGAAGCCCAGTTGACGTCGTCTAAAATAAGCAAGTTCCGCTGCATTTAACTTATGGGGGTTCATACCATCTAAAATGATTTCTCCACTCGTCGGTTCGTCAATAGTGGAAATAATATTCAGTAAGGTTGTTTTCCCACTTCCTGATCGCCCCATAACGGCTAAAAACTCACCATCTTCTACCTCAAAGCTTAGTTGATTGAGGGCACGATGTGTAACCTTCCCCTCATAAACCTTCGTAATATCTTTTATTTGCAAAATAGGCATAACTATTCACCTTATTTCTTCATTAATTCTAGTGACTCTGGTAATAACCATTGGAGTACTACTTCAAATCCTATTTGAAAATATGGAGCTGTTAGCATTTCAGGCATGCCGCCCTCTTCTTCCACTAAGCTAAAGCAATGCTGACCAACAACAATATCCCATTCATCAAATTCGCCATCGATAATTTCTCCACACAAATGATAATAACCACTATACATAACTTGACCGTTCTCTACTGGAAAGGCGTTCAACTGACTTGGTTTATGTAAGTCTAACCCAAGTACTCGGCAAAAATGCAATACCTCCTCATCAAGTAACAAACTCGCTTTACGGAAGTTTTGACATGTTATACATTCACATACCTCAGTAACTGTCTCATATACAGCCTTTGTTTTTTCTTTATCCATATTCAATAGCCAATTTTCAACGCGTACCTCGTTCATCCGTGCTCCCCCTAGTTTGTAAATGTCACTGTAACAACTGTCCCTTTTCCAACTTCAGATGTAATCTCTAGTTCATGGCCAAGTTTTTCACAGATTTCATTTGCTAAATATAAGCCCATCCCTGTGGATTCCCCTGTTTTACGCCCATTTTCACCAGTGAAAAAGGCTTTTGTTACACGCGAAAGATCAGAAGTAGGAATCCCAATCCCTTCATCACAAATTGCTAACTGAATATGCTCTTCATTTTGAATGGCTGAAATCGTTATTTTTTTATTAGCTTCAAATGTATATTTCACCGCATTGGTCACGAATTGACCGATAATAAAGCGCAGCCACTTTGAATCACTTGCAACAATGATATCCTCATCAATATGAATTTCTGGGAAGACACGTTTAGTAATAAAAAGACGTTTATTTTCATTAACTGTTGCAGTCACAATCGCTTTCAATGCCACCCGCTCTACCTGCATATCCTCTTCAAAACTTTCCAAGCGAGCATTCACGAGCACCATATCTAATCCTCTACGTAGACGATCTACTTCCTCTTGCACACTATTTTTATCGAGTGCTCGTTCATCTTGCAAAAGTAACTCAATGACTGAAATAGGCGTTTTCATTTGGTGCACCCATTGATTCATGAACTGATCATGTCGCTTTTGACTCGCATATAGCGCGTGAAGTTCATGCTGATACAGACGATATAGCTCATGCATATACTTTTCAGCTTTCACCGCTTCTGGAGTTTTCGCATTTTTTTGCAACGCATCTTCCATTGTTTTTGGTAACTGTGCAATTTTAGTTAGATAACTTTGGCGCATCAAATAACGCGCAAGTAAAAAAGATGCCAACAATACTAAACTGATAGAAAAAGTGTACACCGCAGTATCAACATTGCGGAAGCCATCTAGCCAGTACAGCACCATAATAAATCCGACTAATAGTATTTGAAAAATGATAAAACTAGCATAATCTCTTAAAAATAAACGCCAGCTCATCACATCTCACCCTCACTTACGATAAAACGATATCCTGCACCTCTTACCGTTTCGATTGTTGACTGTACATTGTAGTCTGCTAATTTTTTTCTTACACGCGTCATGTTAACATTCAATGTATTTTCGTCAACAAATGCCTGGTCATCCCAAAGTTCTTCAAGCAATTGCTCACGTGTCACCACTTTCGGTGCTTGTCCCATTAACAATTCTAATATAATACACTCTTTTTTCTGTAAAGGTATCTCTAAGTCATTTTTATGCAGCTCCATACGTTCTAAATGTAAGACAAGCTGTCCTTGCTTTATCGTACGTTCTTCCTGTCTTGCTGCATACTCACCATATGTGCGACGTAAATGACTACGAATTTTCGCTAACACAATTTCATAATTAAACGGTTTCGTAATAAAGTCATCGCCACCATTTTCAAGGGCAAAGATTTGATCCATTTCGCCTGATCGTGCCGAAATAAAAATAATCGGACATGTTGTATATTGACGTAATTGACGACACCAGTAATAGCCGTCATACGCTGGTAAATTTATGTCAAGCAACACCATGTGTGGCTTAAATGCTGTAAATTCTTCGATTAAACGATCAAATTCTTGAATCGTTTCAACTTCGTATTGATATTTTCTAAGTGTTTCTGCGAGTAATGAAGCAATTTTCACATCATCTTCTACGATAAATATTCGATGCTTATCCATATACACACTCCTTTCAACTATATTGTATCAAAAAAAGAGCTTGCGACATAATTGTCACAATCCCTTTTTTCTGTAATATAGTTTCACTTACTTGTTAATAGATGAGCTGTAAGAAATCTTGATCTGTAATACCACCAAAGTATTTTGGTATATCAATATCCTTTAATACTTCTGCAATTGATGTGCGGTCATAATTTGTCCCAATAAGACGAGCCTCTATGTCCGCTACATCGCCAACGCCGAAAAAGTCTCCAAAAATATGCGCTTCTTCAATCACACCTTTATTTACTTCTAAACGAATATCAACCCCACCTGAAGGGAAGCGATGTGTTTTTTGAATGTTGAAACGTGGGGATTTCCCATAATTCCATTCCCATGCTTGGTAACGTTCTTCAGATAGTGTGTTGATTTTAGTCCAATCTTCCTCTGTTAATTCATAGTAGCGAATATTCTCTTCACCACCGAAGACAGATTTTAATATTTCCATGCGGAATTGTTCCACAGTCATTTCATCATTTAGGAATTCAGAAATATTTGCTACACGTGAACGAACGGATTTGATACCTTTTGATTCAATCTTATCTTTCTTCACTTTTAAAGCTGAGACTACAGCGTCAATTTCTGTATTAAACAACAGTGTCCCGTGCGTAAACATACGACCACGAGTAGCAAATTGAGCGTTTCCTGAAACTTTCCGCCCTTCTGCCAAAATATCATTACGCCCAGAAAGCTCTGCATTCACGCCCATTTTCGCAAGTGCATCGACTACTGGCTGTGTAAACTTTTTATAGTTCATAAAGCTATCCCCATCATCTTTTGTGATGAAGCTGAAATTCAAGTTACCTAAATCATGGTACACAGCCCCACCACCTGATAATCGACGTACAACGATTATGCCATTATCCTCTACGTAGTCTGTATTAATTTCTTCAATCGTATTTTGGTTCTTACCAATAATGATTGATGGCTGATTAATGTAAAACAACAAAATCGGTTCTTTTTCGACATCCATTGTTTTTAGTAAATACTCCTCAATAGCTAGGTTTATGCGTGGGTCATGAATCCCCTTATTATCAACGAAAATCATAGTCATTTCCTCCTTCACAAAATATCCATATTTATTTTAACGCAAATTAGGCATTTAGTGTTGACGTTTTGCATCTGTTATAATACACTGTGTAATATCAAAACAGTAATAGTACAGATGAACTTAAAGGAGGAGTCCACAATGTTAGAAAACGTAGTCGAATTTTTCAAGAATTTACCTGCAAAGCAATGTACAGAGTGCGGTGAACAAATCGAAGAACAAAGCGAATGCTACAGCAACACTTGTGAAAAATGTAACTGCCTATAAGCATTTGCCTATACTGTAATTGTCATACGTGCCCCACACGTAGAAATAATGACAATCCTCATCATATTTTTGATGAACCCTTAATTAAATCTCTTACACTAGGAAATCGCAACTGATACGCTCATGTCAGTTGCGATTTTCTGTTTCATTTTTATGATAAGTTTTTGCGAAAATCCCAGCATTTTAATACTGTTATCTTAACTAAGTGGATTTTTTCTCGGCATATCTGATTACTTCTCTCGCAAACGTAACATTCTTCTGCACTTCGGATTGCTATTCTTCCACAACGTCATCATTCGACATATGCAATCGCAAAAAAAAGCACTCACCTTGTCAGGATGAGTGCCGTAAAAATATTTTAGTTCTCTTCCGCTACTTTTGAGTAACGTTTTGTGTGTAGTAACATAAAGTAACCAAATGTAATAAGTAAGAGGACAACCATGTAACCAAATAACACAGCATAGTTTTGGAATAAGAATGTCATATCGCCTGTTGATATGCTTGCTTTAAATGCTTGAACTGAGTATGTCATTGGCAATAATGTATTAAATACTTGTAGTGGTCCAGGGATTAATTCTAGTGGGAACGTACCTGCACTTGTTGTTAATTGTAAAATCAATATAACAATTGCTACGAAGCGACCTGGGTCACCCATAATCGATACAAGCATTTGAATTAATGCTAAGAATACATAGCTTGTAAGTAAGGCCGTTAATACGAAGTGACCCACATTCTGTACTTCAAGACCAAGTCCCCACTTCACTACGCCTACAGTTAATAGCGCTTGGATTAATCCAACTACCGCTAATACAACCACTTTACTTGTGAACCAAGCTGCACCATTTTTCGGTCGAATCGCTGGCTCAACTAGTGGGAACACGATTGAAATAAGAAGTGCTCCAACGAATAAACCTAAAGAAATGAAGTATGGTGCAAACCCTGTACCATAATTGGCAACTGGATTTAAAGCATCTTTTTCTATTTCTACTGGACTACCTACCATATCATATGTGTCTTCATTCGCTTTCACTTCACTTGCTTTTTCACTTGCTTCACCTAATTTATCAGAAAGTGTTGCAGTACCATCTGCAAGCTCTGTCGAACCTTCTGCAAGTGTTGTAGATCCTTCTGCTAACTCACCTGATTTTGAAGCAAGTGTTGTTGTACCATCGTTTAACGTAGATGTACCACTTACTAATTCATTTAAGCCTGCAACTAATTGTTGAGAGCCTGATGAAGCTGAGTTAACACCTGCTTTTAGTTCATTTAATTTTTCAGCAAGTGTTGTATTACCTGCTTGTAAATTTTTAGCACCTTCGATTAGCTCGTTGCTTTTCGCTGTTAACGAGTTGGCACCAGCTAAAGTTTTCGCTTGACCAGCCGCGATTTGTGATGCGCCGTTATTTACTTGATTTGCACCGGCTTGTAATTTTTCTGTACCTGCTGATAGTGAAGTCAAACCATTATGAACGTTTGTGCTACCTGCTTGAATTCGCTCCAATGTTTGCTTTAATGGTGCAGCTTGTTCTTGTGGCATTGAATCCAATGTACTTTTTAATTGCTCGGTTAATGCGTTAATACCAGCTTCTACTTGTGCAGAACCTGCTGTAAGTTCTGTTGCTGCGCCATTTAATTTACTAGCACTCTCGGCAACTGATGCCGAACCGTCAATAATTTGCTGTTGTTTCTCATTTAACGTAGCAAGACCATCTTCTACTTGTGCCACGCCTACTGTATACTGTTTCACACCTTGTTGAAGGTTAGATGCACCCGCTGCTGCTTGCTGTGCACCTTGTTGTAACTGAACAGTACCATCTTGCAATTTTACTAAACCAGTTGATAATTCAGAAGCACCAGTTGCTGCTTTTTGTGCGCCTGCGGCTAGTTTATCGGTACCGTCTGAAAGTTCGATTGTGCTCGATGCTAATTGTTCTAGATAACCTTTTAAATCACTAGCACCATTGGCAACTTTTTGTGCACCTTCATCAAGTTTCACTGAACCATCAGCTGCTTCTGTAAAACCATCACCTAAAGTTGCAATAGAATCAAATAACTTTTCTGCATATGTCGTAGATACTTGCGCATTCACTTCTGCGCGTACTCGGTCCATTGCAGTTTCACCGATTTGTGAACTTAAGAAATTTAATCCTTCGTTCGGAATATAATTCATTACTAATTTTGAAGGTTTATCATCTAGTAAGGTTGTAGCATGGTCTGAGAAGTTTGCTGGAATTTCTAAGATCATATAATAGTCTCGACCGTTTAAACCTTTTTCAGCCTCGTCATTCGACACTTCGATAAAGTTAAACTGTTTACTGTCGACGAGCTTCTCGACCAAGGTCTCCCCTAGGGTCAGCTTGACGCCGTCCATCTCTGCACCTTTATCTTCATTTACAATTGCTACTGGTAAATCAGGCAAACCTGCATATGGGTTCCAAAATGCCCATAAGAACATCCCTGCGTACATTACTGGGATGAATAACACAGCGACAATCGAAACAAGCATTTTTCTTGTTTTGAAAATCTTCAGCCACTCTGCTTTAATCATATATTTCTCCACTCCTATACGTTTTGACCGAAATCGTCATTCGGTCATTTTGTTACAAAAAAAATCTCAAAATCCACTGCTAGTGAAATCTGTAGATTCCTTCTTTAAAGGACAAGTCCTCGAAAAATCGTTTCCTTAAAAAGATTTAATATCTTTTCTTCAGGAATTTTGTCATCATGAAGTTCATGCCAATCAACAATAAATGCTAAATACGCTTTTAATAGTAAGTAGCTCACAAGCGCTGTATCACACTCTCGAATTTCGCCTTTATCAATACGCTTTTGAATTAACGCTGCTACATACGATAAAATCTCTGATTCGATGCGAATTAAAACTTGTTTTACTGCTGGCGTGCGCAACTCTTTTTCTTCCTCGATTAACTTTGCAAATAAAAGATGTTTCTCACGGAATTGTAGCATTTTCATTAAAGCGTTATGCGCATTGTCCATAAAGCTTGCTGATGTATCTAGCACGGCATCTGCTTCTGCACACATTTCTCTCACAAGAGACATAGCAATTTCTTGAAATAAAATTTCTTTATTTGCAAAGAATGTATAAATTGTTCCTTTACCGACATTAGCGATTTTCGCCACCTGCTCCATCGTTGTTGCTTTATAGCCAAACAATGTGAAAGATTTTGAAGCCGCTTCAAGAATTTCCTGCCTACGATCCATTACTGTCATCCTTCCTTGTTATGTTATGTACATATTTCGTACATGGAAATCAAAAATGACCAAAAAACCATTTCGGTCATCTGGTCATTATAATAATCCTATTTTTAATTTAATGCAAGTATTTAATTGTGATTCGACTCACTTTTTTCATGTTCTGTATTATCAGAAGCACCCTTACCATGGTCCATCGTATTCATTTTGTCATCTTCACCTTCTGGTAAAACTTGCGTCATATCTGGATTACCTGCTGTAATTTGTTGCTTTGGCATTACATGGATGGAGTTAGCTGTTGTGTGGGCATACATAAAATATACACCGTCATGATCAAATGTAATATCAGCTTTATAAACACCCTCTTTATCTAAGACACCCTCCTGCATTTGACCTTCGTCACGTTTTCCTGACTCCCATACTTCAAATTTAACACTTGCATCATCAATATTTGTCTTCCCTTGAAAAACATATGCTGCAAGTTCAACTTTTTCATTCACTGCCACTTCTTTTGGTGTTAGGATTTCCACTTCTGGTATTTGTAATTCCTCATCTTGTGATGTTTCTACTGGCTTTTCTTTTTCTGTACATCCTACTAGTAATGCTGGTACTGCTACTAACGCTAATAACCATTTTTTCATCTCTTATTCCTCCATTAATGGCATCGTGATACTTACCTTCGTGCCTTTTCCTATTTCACTGTCAATTACAAGTTTTGCTCGCAACGGTTTTAATAATTGCTCGACAATCGATAGACCTAATCCACTTCCACCATCTGAGCGGCTACGTGCTTTGTTTACGCGATAGAAGCGTTCTGTGACATACGGCAGGTCCTCCTTTGGAATGCCTATGCCAAAATCTCTAACTAAAATATGTGCAAATCCATCCTTTTCAAAGGCCGATATTTCAACTGAGGACTGTTCATCGGAATAATTTATCGCATTTTCAATAATATTAATGAAGATCTGCTTTAACTTTACTTCGTCCGCTTCAACTATTAACGACTCATCGACCAACAGCTTAAGTGTAATGTGCTTTTTCTGTGCTTGATGGATCAATAATTGCTCCACTTCACGTAACGTCTCTGCTAGTGGAATAGGGTATAGAGTAATCTCGGTTTGCTCATTTTCCATTCGGGCTAATTGTAGCAACTCATTCGTTAGCCGCTCCATTCGATTAGCTTCACGTACGATCAGTTGAATCGTTTCTTCTTTTTGCTCCTCAGTAATAATTCCATTTTGTATTGCTTCACTATAGCCTTTTACATAACTAATTGGTGTCCTTAATTCATGTGAGACTGTCGCTAAAAACGCTTTCTGTGCTTCATCCTCGCGTTGAATTGCTTCTGCCATTTCGTTAAATGTACTCGATAGTTTACCGATTTCATCACTTGAATTAACAGGTACACGTGCTTCATAATTACCTTGTGACATTTTTTCTACAGCAACTTGTAGTTCATGTAACGGACGCATAATATGACGAATTCCTTTGTAGACAAAAAAGCTCATAATAAGTAAAAATACAAATGCACTCACAAATAAAAATACGACTTCTTGACTTGCAAGCTCACTTATTTTAGCCAGTGGGAAGTAAATATAAATAATACCCTCTAGTCGATTTTGGTCCACAAGTGGTAAAATAACTGAGATTAATTGACGATCAAATCGTGGCTCATAGCCGATTTTTTGTACGAACTTTCCCTCTAGTAATTGCTGCCTCTCCTCTGTGCCAATTAATGTTTCATAATCAATGTCAAAAGGCACACAAGCACTGAGTTCACGCGGATTTCGCACCGCAAAAATATTTAAATTGGAATAATCATTATAAGCTTCAATATCTGCAATAAATGCATCTGTCACCTGACCAGCAACATACTTCGTTTGGAGCTTTGTACCGACCTCAATCATCGTACTTGCCGTATCTTCTACGTAAAGTTGTTCATATAAATAATCTGTTAGCACATACATAAAGACAACCGTTATCATTAAAAACGTAAAAATTAATAGCCAAATCCTCGTAGAAATTTTCTTCATTCGACCGGATCTAAACGGTAGCCAACACCCCAAACAGTTTGAATATGCTCGGCCGCCCCCTTTCCAAGTTTCAAACGTAATGTTTTAATATGTGTATCAACAGTCCGTGTACCGCCTACATAATCAATATCCCAAATACGTTCTAATAGTTGCTCACGTGAGTACGCATTGCCTGGATTTTTCATAAATAAATGCAGTAAATCAAATTCCTTTAATGTTAATGGAATAGGCTTTTCATTGACCGATACTTTACGTGCAACTTCATCTAGTTTTATCGAGCCGTATGTAAGATATTTTTGCTGTAAATCGGCAATTGCCAGACCACTTCTTCTAAGTACTGCATGAATACGTGCCACAAGCTCATCTATTGTAAATGGCTTCACTATATAATCATCACCACCAAGTGTAAGGCCTTTCACCTTATCCTCATTGGCATCTCGGGCTGTTAGAAAAATGATTGGGACATTAGACATCGCACGAATACTTTGACAAACAACAAACCCATCTTCATGCGGCATCATCACATCAAGTAGCACTAAATCAATTTTTTCACGCACCAAAATATCATAAGCTTCTGTACCATTCGCAACTGTAAATGTTTCAAAATTAGAATTTTGAAGCATCATTTCGATCAAATATCGCATATCCTGCTCGTCATCTACAATTAATACAGTTGTCACACTTATTCCTCCCTTACTAACAGCTGAAAGGAGCCTTTCCCTACATCAACTGTTCTTTGCACTTCGCCGTCTTTTATAAAATAAAGTGTATGGTCATCATAACCTGCGACGACGATTAAATCATTCAACTTATTCACGCCAAATGGATTTGCCCCTACTTTAAGATTCCATTTTATTGCACCACTAAAATCTGCAACATACAATTCATTGTGACCATGACTAACGACTAAAATTTCATCACTAGTTTTCGTCAATCCAACGGGCATTAATGGCATTTCTATATCTCCTAATTGCTTACCAGAGGATAAATCATATCGTTTTACAAAACGATTTGGTTTACTCCCTTCCCCATGACCACCAATCCATAGTTCATTTGTCTCTTCAATTATCGCTATGCCATGAGATGATTTTGCAATAGGCCATTCCTGCTCTACCACTAAATCATCCAAATTTAATACGGATAATTTAGTATCTTTAAAATTGATAACATACAGCTTATCGCTTGTGGAAGCCATTGCCATCGGGTAATTGCCGAGTTGTTGCGTTGCAAGCTCGTCCCCTTTCTCATCAAAGCTCGTTACCGTATTTGTCTTACTATTTGCGATAAAAAATTGATGTGTGGCTTCTGAATAATAAGCATTCGTTGTCCCCAAATCTACTTTCTTCGTGTAAAGCTTTTGACCTGTTGTTAAATCATATATATCGAAAGTATCGACTTGGTTCCCATATAGTAATACACGGTCATCTCCTATTAGTACAGCGCCTGAATATGCCTTTTCGAATAACCAGGTCGCTATAAGCTCACCATTTTCATCGATAAAGTCGAGCGAAGGCTCTTGAATATTTAACGACGCAACAAACGATTCTCCACGTTCAATCGGCGTAAACGATTTTTCTGTACAGCCTGCTAACCATACAATTTGAAACAATGAAAAAATAAGAAACATCCATCTTTTCAACGTCATCACCTCTGTCTTTTTACTATACTTCATAATTGTGAAATCTAAGTGAAACTTGAAAGATTAATTTATGACAACACCATTATTGAACAGTTAAGTTACTTTCATCCAGAAAAAGAAATCTCGGCAACATATACTACTTTGATTATTTTAAGGGGGATACAAGATGGTTACAATTAGCTTGTGTATGATTGTCAAAAATGAAGAAGAAGTAATTGGAAGATGTCTTGAATCTGTAAAAGATTTAGTAGATGAAATAAATATCGTAGACACCGGTTCGACTGATAACACGAAAAAGATTGTTGAACCGTACACCGACCGTATTTTTAATTTTCAATGGATAAATAACTTCGCAGCAGCACGCAACTTTTCCTTTCAGCAAGCTACAACAGAATACATCCTATGGCTCGATGCTGATGATGTTTTCTCTGCCGAGGAGCGAGAAAAGTTTAAAGCCTTAAAAGAATCCTTAACAACGGACATTGATGCTGTGTCAATGAACTATTATTTAAGTTTTGACGATGAAGGTAATGTTAGTTCCTCATTAAGAAGATATCGTTTAGTAAAACGAGAAAATCAATTCCAATGGATAGGTGCTGTCCACGAATATTTATCAGTTGGTGGACATCTATTGGATAGCGATGTGGGCGTAAGCCATTTACCTTTAAGTCATGACCACAATCGAAATATTGAGATTTACAATCAATTAGTTAAATCTGGCGAACAATTGTCACCACGTGATACATTCTATTACGCCAATGAACTTCTTGACCATACTCAATATGAAAAAGCTATTTTTTACTACGAACAATTTCTAACATCAAAATTAGGCTGGGTAGAGGATAATATCCGAGCATGCTATAGACTAGCCGATTGTTATTCACATCTAGACGACAAGGAAAACTACCTAACCTCCATCCTAAGAAGCTTCGAATATGATATTCCTCGCCCGGAAGCGTGTTGTAGACTCGGCTATTATTTCATGGAACAGTTTAAAAATTACGAGGCCATTCATTGGTACGAACAAGCACTACTAATAAAGCAGAATCCTCACGCACCATTCCAAAACAACACCTTTACAACGTGGCTACCTCATCTACAACTATGTGTCCTCTACGATCGATTACAACAATATGAAATAGCCAATGCTCATAATGAACTAGCAAGTACATTTATACCAAACGATAAAAAAATACTATATAACAGAGATTACTTCAATCGAATCTTAAAAGAAGAGAAGGATCCTTCCAAAAACCTCCCCTAGTACGTAAACAAAATGCTAACAATAAAAAGACTTTACAGGTATACCTTTGACGGTACGCCTGTTTATTTTGCCTATTTTCTATATTCCTCATAACTAGAAAATCCTAAAACTATATTTTCATAATATATATCATGAGATTGTAAACATCATTTTTATCCTTTTGCCAGTTGTTTTTTGAACTTAGTTATTAACCGGACAGATATTCCTAAACTATAGCCTTTAAATTTAAATCCTCTGTTTAACTTAATTATTATTATATTTTACATTCTTATATTATTGACTATCTCAAATAGTTACTTGTCTGCTTCCTCTACCTCCCTTCTGAATACGATATGAAAGAAAGGAGGTGAAACAATGAATTTTGCAAATTATTTTACACAAATGCCCTGCAATAAATGTAATAGCTTCCCATGCCGTTGTATAGATGGTCTCAGAGAGCAAAGAGGTGTGCTTCGACCAATTGCGCATGGGTGCGGATGCGCGTGTTCGGGTTGTCTAAGGGGACCTACTGGTAGCACTGGGCCTACTGGCAACACTGGACCTACTGGTGGTACGGGGCCTACTGGCGGCACTGGATCTACTGGTGGAATAGGCGCTACTGGCCGCACGGGCGTTACTGGCAGCACGGGGCCTACTGGCAGCACGGGCGCTACTGGCAGTACTGGACCTACTGGTGGTACGGGACCTACTGGCAGTACTGGGCCTACTGGTGGTACGGGCATTACTGGCAGCACTGGACCTACTGGCGGCACTGGACCTACTGGTAGCACGGGTGCTACTGGCAGTACTGGACCTACTGGCGGCACTGGGCCTACTGGCGGCACTGGACCTACTGGCGGCACTGGACCTACTGGCGGCACTGGACCTACTGGTAGCACGGGTGCTACTGGCAGTACTGGGCCTACTGGCGGCACTGGACCTACTGGCGGCACTGGATCTACTGGCGGCACAGGACCTACTGGTATCACTGGACCTACTGGCAACACTGGACCTACTGGCAACACTGGACCTACTGGCAACACTGGACCTACTGGCAACACTGGACCTACCGGCAGCACGGGCGCTACTGGCAGCACGGGCGCTACTGGCAGCACGGGCGCTACCGGCAGCACGGGACCTACTGGCGGCACTGGATCTACTGGTAGCACTGGGCCTACTGGTAGCACTGGGCCTACTGGCAACACGGGACCTACTAGTGGTACGGGACCTACTGGCGGCACGGGCGCTACTGGTGGCATAGGCGCTACTGGCAGCACTGGACCTACTGGCGGCACGGGCGCTACTGGCAGCACGGGCGCTACTGGCGGCACGGGCGCTACTGGTGGCATAGGCGCTACTGGTGGCATAGGCGCTACTGGCAGCACTGGACCTACTGGCGGCACTGGACCTACTGGCGGCACTGGACCTACTGGCGGCACGGGGCCTACTGGCGGCATAGGCGCTACTGGTGGCATAGGCGCTACTGGCAGCACGGGCGCTACTGGCAGCACTGGACCTACTGGTGGTACTGGACCTACTGGCAGTACTGGACCTACTGGCGGCACGGGGCCTACTGGCGGCACGGGCGCTACTGGTGGCATAGGCGCTACTGGCAGCACGGGCGCTACTGGCAGCACTGGACCTACTGGTGGTACGGGCATTACTGGCGACACTGGACCTACTGGCAGCACGGGCATTACTGGCAGCACTGGGCCTACAGGTAGCACTGGACCTACTGGCAGCACGGGCGCTACTGGCAACACTGGATCTACTGGCAACACTGGACCTACCGGCAGCACTGGCTCTATTGGCGGTATAGGACCTACTGGTGGTACGGGACCTACTGGCGGCACTGGATCTACTGGTAGCACTGGGCCTACTGGCAGCACGGGCGCTACTGGCAACACTGGACCTACTGGTGGTACGGGGCCTACTGGCGGCACTGGATCTACTGGTGGCATAGGCGCTACTGGCAGCACTGGACCTACTGGCAGCACTGGACCTACTGGTAGCACGGGTGCTACTGGCAGTACGGGACCTACTGGCGACACGGGTGCTACTGGCAGTACGGGACCTACTGGCGACACTGGATCTACTGGTGGTACTGGACCTACTGGCAGCACAGGCGCTACTGGCAGCACGGGCATTACTGGCAGCACTGGGCCTACTGGTAGCACTGGACCTACTGGCAGTACTGGACCTACTGGCATTATTGGCGGCACCGGACCTACTGGCGGCACTGGATCTACTGGTAGCACTGGGCCTACTGGCAGCACGGGCGCTACTGGCAACACGGGACCTACTGGCAGCACTGGATCTACTGGTAGCACTGGGCCTACTGGCAACACGGGACCTACTGGTGGTACGGGGCCTACTGGCGGCACTGGATCTACTGGTGGCATAGGCGCTACTGGCAGCATGGGACCTACTGGCAGCACTGGACCTACTGGTGGTACGGGCATTACTGGCAGCACTGGACCTACTGGTAGCACGGGTGCTACTGGCAGTACGGGACCTACTGGCGACACTGGATCTACTGGTGGTACTGGACCTACTGGCAGCACAGGCGCTACTGGCAGCACGGGCATTACTGGCAGCACTGGACCTACTGGTAGCACGGGTGCTACTGGCAGTACTGGACCTACTGGCGACACGGGACCTACTGGTGGTACTGGACCTACTGGCGGCACTGGACCAACTGGATCTACTGGGGCTACCGGATCTACCGGCGCTACTGGCGTTACCGGATCTACCGGCGACATCGGACCAACTGGACCTACTGGGGCTACTGGACCTACCGGTGGCACTGGAATAACAGGACCTACTGGGGCTACTGGACCTGCATTTTTGGAGGGATTCTCAGCTTTCAACAATGCATTGTCTGTTACTGGCTCTACTACAATTGCTAACTGGAATGTAGCACCTCCTTACTTCACTACTGCAGCTTTCAATCCAACTACTGGCATATTTACTGTTCCGACAACAGGGAGATATTGCTTTGAAGCAACTATTAACTACTCTACAACGGCAGCCATAAGTGTTACCTTAGGGGCAGGTATAAATCCTTCATTTGCCATTCGAAGGAATGCGGCAACCAGCTTAATAAGCGGATTATTCCCCGTACTAAATGTAAACGTAGCTCTAGTATTAACTTTACGAGCAGTTTTAGGAAATGGCACAATTACACTAGCTGGAGAAGTCGAGTTAAATGCAGGAGACGCAATTGACTTATTCTACAATGCAAATGGTTTAACGATAGCACTTACATTAGGGGGCGCTAACTCTGGCGGGATCGTTTGGTCATGTCATAGAATCAGTTAATACGATTCACATTTACTAAGCAACAATGTAACTTATCAAAAACATCCTTAAGGTACGTACCTACCTTAAGGATGTTTTTTCTATTTAATAATTCTAAATACAAGCTCTCTTCTTGTTATGATTTTTTTTAAAAAAGTAATACAAACAACCTTTGTTTGTACTACTTATCTTGATTCATTATTAAATTAAAAATAGGGATAAACTGTTTTATATAGAATCTGGCTCAAATAACTCGCTCAATATTTCATAAGCAACTGTTTGCCCTTGCTTTACGCACTCCGGAATAGATATTCCTTCATATGAACTCCCTGACAACTTCACCGTCGGAAAGTGTTCTTGCAATTCTTGCTTCACACGAGCAATTTTTTCTTCATGTCCAACTGTATATTGGGGCATTGCATTTTTCCAACGCGAGACTATTGTTTCTACCGGCGCCCCATCCACACCAATTGTTTTCTTCAAATCTTGTAATACTGTCTTTTCAATCTCTGAATCAGATAACGCAACGATTGCTTCATCTCCAACACGGCCAATGTAACTGCGTAAAAGTACATAATCAACAGGCGTCGTGTTAGGCCATTTACGATTGCTCCATGTACATGAAGTAATTGTAAAATCACTGTTTCGAGAGACGAAAAACGAAAGTGCATCTAAGTCGCCTAATTGTTCCTTTTTAAAGGCCATTGTCACTGTAGCAATAGAAGCTGCCTTCATCGTTTTCAACTCGGTTAATAGATTCTGTTTACTAAATATCTGCTGTGTAACGTTAAATGGTGTAGCAACGATAACAGCATCAGCTTTTATTTGTGTAAAATTATTAAATATAACTTGCACAGTATTGTCCTTACCACGTTCAATCTCTTCTACTTTGACACCTTTCAACACTGTCCCTGGAAGTAGAGATTCTTCGAGTTTTTCGACAATTGTTTCAAGCCCATTCGAAAAAGTTTGGAAAACCCCTTTATCTTTTACAACTCGATCGTTACTTAAAAAGTTTGCTCCAGACTTTTTCATCCCTACAAGTAAACTACGATGTTTCTGCTCTAAATCAAATAACTGTGGGAACGTTGAATACATACTCATCTGCTCAATATCCCCAGCAAAAGTTCCTGCAAGTAAAGGTTCTACTAGATTTTCAACAACCTCTGTGCCAAATCTTCTTCTAAAAAATCCACCTAAAGATTGGTCGTCATTTTGTGCAGAACGAGGAAGTACAATATCCCCAGCAGCACGAATTTTCCCACTAAGTGAAAACAATCCTGATGTTATAAATGGCGAGATATGCGGAGCTTCTCCTGACATAAGGCTACCCGGAATTGGATATAATTGACTACCTACTGCAATATAGGTTGGTCCTGCATTACTTGTAATTAATTCATTCTCAATGCCTAAATCCTTTGCCAACGCATACACATCATTATGACGATCAAAGAAAGATTCCGGCCCACGTTCAATAATAAACCCATCTTTTCGCATTGTTTGGATTTTACCGCCAAGACGTAGTGACGACTCGACAAGTACGATATCTACCGGCAATTCTTTTGCACGTGCTTCCTTTTGCATATAGAAAGCAGCTGTTAGGCCAGTTATACCGCCACCCACAACAACTACCTTTCGTCTTTTCTGAGTCACCTACATCATCACTTTCTTTTCGCTTAGCTTAGTTTTTTATGAATAGCATCCACCATTGCATCGATAAATAACGGGTGCGTGTTTGGCATCGCTGGACGATAGTAGTTTGCCCCTAACTCATCACAAACAACCTTACATTCATAATCGTTGTCGTATAGAACTTCTAAATGTTCTGTAACAAAACCTACTGGTGTATAAACAAATGAACGATAACCTTTTTGTTCATATAAATCACGTGTTAAATCTTGTACATCTGGACCAAACCAAGGCTCTGGTGTTTGTCCTGCTGATTGCCAGCCAACTTCTACATTTTTTACGCCCGTTGCTTCTTGAATAAGACGAGCCGTTTCAATTAATTGATCTTCGTATGGATCACCCATTTCTTTTACTTTCACTGGTAATGAGTGATTTGACACGATCAAGCATGCTTTTTCACGTTCTTCAGGTGACATTGCATTAAAAGTTTCATTCACTTTTTCTTGCCAATATTGAATGAACTTCGGTTGGTCATACCATGATTCCACAGAAGTAACAGCAAGACGGTCTCCCGCTGCTTCTGCTGCACGGCCATTATAAGATTTAATAGAGAATGTTGAGAAATGAGGCGCTAATACAATAGAAACCGCTTCTTTAATACCTGCTGCTACCATTTCTTCTACAGCATCCTCAATGAATGGTTCAATATGTTTTAAGCCAATGAATAATTTATATTCCACTTCATCTTGAACTTCATTTAGACGTGCGCAAAGAGCTTCGGCTTGTGCTTTTGTTGCTGCTGCAAGAGGCGATAAGCCGCCGATTGCCTCATAACGGCTACGTAAATCTTCTAGATGCTCATCTGAAGGTTTTCGTCCATGACGAATATGTGTGTAGTATCGTTCGATGTCTTCTTCTTTGTATGGTGTTCCATAAGCCATTACTAATAAACCTTTAACTTCTTTCATTAACCTTTCACCTCTACAATAATAATTAAACTCTAATTCACGTGCATTTTTTGTAAATATTGTGACAAAAACAAATTGCGCAAATTACGCGCAATTTGTTTGTTTTTTATGATTGTGCTTTTATTTGCTGTGCACTGTATTCGTGAATAAGTGACGTTAAACGTTTTAATACATCTGGGTCTACTTCAGGGAATACACCGTGACCTAGATTAAAAATATGACCAGGAACCTCTAAACCTTGGTCAATAATATCCTTCGTACGTTTTTCAATAATTGACCAATCTGCAAGCAATAGAGCTGGATCTAAGTTACCTTGCACTGGCTTTGTAATGCCTTTTGCACGCGCTTCTCTTATTGGTAAACGCCAATCTAAGCCGACAACGTCGAGTGGTAAGTCATGCCATTCATTCACTAGATGACTTGCGCCTACACCGAATTGAATAAGTGGCACATTTTCTTTTTTCAATTCTCCGAAAATACGCGTCATAATTGGCTTAATGAATACTCGGTAATCCTCAACGCTTAATGCGCCTACCCATGAATCGAAAATTTGGATAGCTTTCGCACCCGCTTTAACTTGAGCTGTGACATCTGCAATAATCATATCTGCAAGCTTGTCCATCAACGCAAACCAAGCTTGTGGTTCTGATACCATAAATGATTTTGTTTTATTATAATTTTTAGAAGGACCGCCTTCAATCATATAGCTTGCAAGTGTAAATGGTGCTCCAGCAAAACCGATTAATGGCACATTTAGCTGCTCTTCTGTTAATAGTTTAATTGTGTCTAAAACAAACGGAGTATGCTCTTTCGCATTAAACTCCCCTAATTTTTCGACATCTGCTACTGTACGAATTGGATTTGAAATAACAGGACCAATACCAGCTTTAATTTTCACGTCAATGCCGATACCAGGTAGTGGCGTCACAATGTCTTTATACAGAATTGCTGCATCTACATTATAATTTTCAACTGGTAAACGTGTGACATACGCACAAAGTTCAGGTTGGTGTGTAATTTCCTCTAAAGAGTATTTTTCTTTTATTTCACGATATTCTGGTTGTGAACGTCCTGCTTGGCGCATATACCAGACTGGTGTATGTTCTGTTCGTTCTCCACGTGCAGCACGCAGAAGTGTATCATTAAATGTTGTCATGAACATTTCCTTCCCCTCGGTTAAAATTAACCAATTTTTTAATCATTTACCTCTAATTATTGATATCCGTTTTCAATAGTAAACGCTTCCTTAACTATTGTATAGTTTTCCTAATGAAATGTCATAAATTTGTTCTTTCTACTATCCTTCTTTTTTGACAAAGCGTTAGACATGAATTTAAATGGATATAATCATTGTATTGTAAATATTTATCTCCATTCAGCAAAGCTTCCATCTTTAAGTAAGAAATGAGATGAATGCAGTTTAAGCTTTTTTTCAGCGGACTTCCAAACATAGGCTGAATGAAGATAAAGCCTCCGGCGAATGTCACAGATATCTTTTGTGCGTAAGCGAAGCATCAGCAACAGATGTTTTTTGTACCGAAAGCGAAGTGGCAGGTACAATACCGCCGAGGCATAACTGAAAAGGAGGACGTTAATATGCATATTTATTTAACTTCAGGAACAGCTGAATTTATGGAACGAGTAAAAAATAAATATCCAAAAGAGCATATGATTTTAATCCATGGTGATGGAAACTCTGTACTCATTCATGAAACCGAGGGTAAATCTGTATTTGCGACACCTCGTAAATTTGAAGTGCTAGAGTCCACAAATGATTTAGAAAATCGAGGCTTCTTTGTGTTAAACAATATTCCTGTAACCGATGAAGGTCGTCCTGTGTTTGAACACCGCTTTTTAAATCGTGAAGGGACCGTTGAAAATGAACCTGGCTTTATCGCCTTCCGATTGCTCCGTCCATTAAACGGTGATACCTATATTGTTTTAACGCAATGGAATGGTCCTCATTCATTTGAAGCATGGAAACGTTCGCAAGCCTTTAAAACTGCTCACACTGATCGTAAAGAAACAACTACATCAGGCATACGCCAACAAAATATTTTCTCTGCTGCTTCCTACGTATCGACTTATACTGTTGCAAAAAAAGAAGAAGAGGAATAATTTAACAAGTCCCCTTTATGTCTAAGCGGGACTTGTCTTATACTATTAACACAAAGGAGTCCTTACATTGAACCCATTGTTACTTAAAAAGGTAGATGCCCATTTTGAAGCAATGCAAAAAATCCGGCGCCATCTTCATATGCATCCTGAGCTTAGTTTTCAAGAAAAGGAAACAGCAACGTACATAGCAAATTTTTATAAAGAACTGGGCGTCCCTATAGAAGAAAACGTTAGTGGCTATGGTCTTATCGCACGTATTAATGGAAATAAGCCTGGTAAAACAATTGCCTTACGTGCCGATTTTGATGCATTACCTATCCAAGACGCAAAAAACGTACCTTATAAATCAACTGTGCCCGGCGTTATGCATGCTTGTGGTCATGATGGTCATACTGCCACTTTGTTAATCATCGGTAAATTATTATGGGAAATGCGTGATGAACTAGTGGGTAACTATGTACTAATACATCAACATGCAGAGGAGACTGACCCGGGCGGTGCTATTGGTATGGTGAAGGCTGGAGCTTTACAGGGTGTCGATGCGATATTTGGCACACACTTATCTTCCAACCACCCAACTGGTAGAGTTGGCTACCGTGTTGGGCCAATGATGGCTGCTGTAGATAGCTTTGACATGAAAATTCAAGGTAAAGGTGGTCACGGTGCACAACCTCATCAAACAAAAGACGCTATCGTAATCGGCTCACAGCTTGTCATGAATCTTCAGCAACTTGTGGCTCGTCGTGTGGCACCAACAGAATCAGCAGTAGTAACTATCGGTTCTTTCGTTGCACAAAATGCCGATAATATTATTGCAGATTCAGCATACTTAAATGGTACCGTACGCACTTTCAATAAGGATGTACGCGCCACAATTGAACGCGAATTCAAACGTATCATTCAAGGAACTGAAATAGCCCATGATTGCACAATTGAACTAGACTATCGACGTGGCTATCCAGCTATTGTCAATCATGAAAAAGAAACATTATTTGTACGCGATGTTGCACAGGGTATTTGTGATGCGTTTGAAATGGAACCAACAATGGGCGGTGAGGACTTTTCTTATTACTTAGAGGAAAAGCCAGGTACCTTTTTCTATACTGGTGCTGCACCAAAAAATTATGCTCCTCACCATCATCCTGAGTTTGATATAGATGAAAAAGGCATGCTCGTTGCAGCTAAAGTGTTGTTAACGGCCGCCCTTGACTATCAGTTAGTAGATTAAATATTAAAAGCTCATTTTCACCAGTATATTTGGTAAAAATGAGCTTTATTTTATTTAATAAATGTCACACATGAGCGTTACGTTGGACTATCTGAGCGATAACAGCTGATACTTGAGCGCTCCTATGTCCTACCCGAGCTATCACCCTCTTATCTATTAGCTCATGACTTAGTGATCTTTGCAGTCAATTCACTCACGATAATAATTACGAGAATAGTAATAAAGAACATCGGCTGCATAATACCACACAGCCCTACAATAATAGCTTGAACTATCATCGCAAGACGGACGATTTGCTGTACAGCTTTCTTTCGCGCATTTTCAGGTTGTGGATATAGCATGTCCATACGGAAATCTCCACCTGATAATAGCGCTTGCTTTAATTGAATAGTTGTTGCGAAACTTAATGCTGCCGCCATACCCCATGCCAAAAAAGGAATATCAACGAATGCCACAATAACAGCTGAAATAGCCGTTAAACGTACCCATAAGTAAAAGTGATCATCTGTGCGGATAAATGTACGGAATACTAAATATTTCTGTGCATTCCCCTTCGAATACGGCACAAATTTATATAGCCAATCAAGCCAACTACGATGACGGATGCTACCATGCAAATGCGGTACATCTGTAAAATAATTAGCAAAACGATAAAAGCTCATCATACGATTTTGTTCGAGCTTCACAAAATGCTCATATGGAACCGGTTCACCATCACACTTCTTACGAAACACTACTACATAAACACAGGCAATTACGGTCAGCACAATTGCTAAAATCAGTTGTGCTTGTAGCCCCATATACACTGTAAGCGCAAATATAATGGCACGTATAAATCTGTCTCCCCAGATAAAGTGACCACGTGCACTATAACGATAACTAAATTCCCCTTGTACACTCAAATATTTCAGCACCAAAATCAAGACGAGCATTGTCCAAATATCAAAAGTAGTTAAAGCTGTAACAGCCTTTAACAATGGAATACTTATAATGTAAACAATCGCTACTAACCATACCTGTGACCAAAACGTCCAAGCAAGTGCCTTTTTAAAATATTGCGGCATTTTCGACTCTAATGGCAATAAATACACTTGGTCCGGCTCGCGCAGTAAAGTCGTTGGGCGACTAAATGCTAAAATAATTCCAACAATTACTGCAATGAGTGTCTGTGCTGGAAAATCAGTAGACACTACCTTTAGCCATTCACTATATTGATAGCCCCCTGCACCAACTAGAAACACGAGTACAATCGCAATATGCCCTGTAAAGATAAACTGCATATACTTTTGCACTTCACTGATATAGTGCACGAAGCGCGAAGACCACACATCACGCAAGTTATTCATTGTCCTGCTCCTTCGTCATCGCAATATATAAATCGTCTAATGTAGCACTAGGCATCTTGAAAGCTATACGAAGGTCCGCCATCGTACCTTGCGCACGCACACGCCCCTCATGCAATAAAATAATACGATCACAATGCTTCTCTGCCGTTGATAAAATATGCGTCGACATTAAGATAGAGGCGCCTTCTTTTTTCTTTTCATCCATTTGATCAAGTAAAGATTGAATGCCCAGTGGGTCCAAACCGACAAATGGCTCATCAATAATATAAAGACTTGGATTTACTAAAAATGCGCACATAATCATCACCTTTTGACGCATCCCTTTAGAAAAATGAGAAGGAAACCAATTTAAGCGTTTTTCCATACGAAATTCTTTTAATAATATTTCAGAACGAGCGGCAAGCGTTGCCTCATCCAATCCATAAGCCATTGCTGTTAATTGTAAATGCTCACGAAGTGTCAATTCATCATATAATACGGGCGTTTCCGGTATGTACGAAAACGCTGTACGATACTTGTCCATATTTTCTTTTAGCGTAACACCGTTTAAACGAATGTCTCCTTCTTTTGGCAGCATCGTTCCAATAATATGTTTAATCGTCGTACTTTTCCCTGCACCATTGAGACCAATTAGTCCGACTAGCTCCCCTTTTCCAATCGTAAACGATAAATCCTTAATAACTGGCTTTCTAGTATAACCACCTGTTACCTGTTGAACTTCTAATACCGCCATGCCATTCACTCCTCTTCTTAGTTTTATTTTATCAAAAATTAGCCAATGATTCAGTTATGAGTATGATAAAATAAAGTGAAACTTCCATAAATGGGGACCCATTACCCTCATTTATGAATAGCTTACCTATATAAATAAGGGGGATTTTACTATGAGCGATTGCCTATTTTGCAAAATTATTGATGGATCAATTCCAAGTACAAAAGTTTATGAAGACGACCATGTATATGCCTTCACAGACATTTCACCTGTCGCAAAAGGTCACACATTATTAATTCCTAAACATCATTGCAAAGATCTTTTCGAAATGCCAGAAGATGTAGCGCGCAATTTATATGCAGCAGCACCAAAAGTAGCAAATGCCATTAAAGCTGCATTCAATCCAATCGGCATGAATACAATTAATAATAATGGTGAAGCAGCAGGACAAACTGTTTTCCACTACCACTTACATTTTATTCCGCGCTACGATGAAAAAGAAGGACTAGCTTTAAATTGGCAAACACAAAGTTACACTGCCGAACAGTTAGTTGATGTAGCTAACAGCATTAAAGCTCACCTTTAATTTTCAGAATACTATATTGCAAATCTACACGTTTTAGCGTACAATCACAGTTAAGTTTCGCTAACGGTCACGAGGACACGTTAGGAGACGACAAGATTAGACAGATGAGTCGAGGAGAGATGAGAAATGAATACGAAAAATTTAGTTTTAATGGCACTTTTAGTAGGTGTCGGCGCTGCACTTTATGTGGTCACGCCAGGTATGGTGAATGGTATGAAACCAGACTTTATGTTAACAATGATGTTTATCGGAATTTTACTATTCCCTACGGTAAAGGAAACGTTCTTACTTTCATTAGTTACAGGTGTGTTATCAGGTTTGTTTACAACATTCCCAGCAGGACTAACACCAAATATTATTGATAAAGCTGTGACTGGCTTTGTATTTTTAGCAGCGGTTGTTGTGCTGAAAAAAGTTGTGAGCAATGTTGCAGTATCAGCTGTATTGGTTGGTTTAGGGACAATTTTATCTGGTAGTGTTTTTCTATCAGTTGCACTATTTGTATTTAATGCAAACGTCGGTTCAACATTCGCCGTTTTATTCGTAGGTGTTGTATTACCAGCAGTCGCATTTAACGTTGTAGCTTTCGTGATTATTTATCCGATTGTCACAAAATTAGTGAAACGATCTAAATTCAGCACAGCCATTTCACAAGCTTAAACATTCAAGAAGCTGACCCGTGATGTAAAATCACTCGGTCAGCTTCTTTTTTCGTTTTGTAAATGGACATTTCATGGTTTAATAGTAGATAATACAACAAATACAGAAATGAGGGCATTCATCATGAAAGCAAAACCATTTTTAATCGGATTAACAGCTGGAATCGTTGGTGGAACAATCGCTATTCTTTTTTCAACGCCACAATCAGGGCAACAACTACGTGCTACTTTAAAATCGACTACTGATAGCACAAAAGGAAAATTTCAAGACGTAAAATTGCAAGTAAACAATGTCAAAGACTCTGTGAATACGCTTACAAATGAGGCAAAAAATAATATACCTCAAATAATAAATGACCTCAAACAGTCAATTAATACCTTTTCTGCAGAAATCGAACCGACAAAAAACAACTTACAACAAGAAATTGAAGCGTTACAGAATTCAATCGGCGTAATAGAGAAAAACATCGCACAATACACTGACAAAAAGAAAAAAAGCCAGGAAAAATAAATAATCTTAAATACCTTATACATGCAGCTGTGCATCGTATTATTATTAAAAAATATAAAAATATGAATAAATTTCACTCACGTTTCATTTTTTCAATTTTTCTAACTTTAAACTTTTTTCCTTTATTGCTATAATATTTCTAAAATGTTAAAGAAAGCAGTAGGTGATGGCTTTGTCAGAGGAATTATACACTCAAAAAGAAGCAATGCTTTATAGTCAAAGAATTGCACAATTGTCAAAAGCGTTATGGAAAGCTGTTGAAAAAGATTGGCAACAATGGATAAAACCCTACGATTTAAACATTAATGAACACCACATTTTATGGATTTCTTATCATTTAAAAGGTGCTTCTATTTCTGATGTGGCTAAATTCGGCGTCATGCATGTTTCAACAGCCTTCAACTTCTCAAAAAAGTTAGAAGAACGTGGTTTATTAAAATTTTCTAAGCGTGATGATGACAAACGTAATACTTATGTAGAGTTAACAGAATCTGGCACTGATCTCATCATTGAAATGAACAGCAATTATCATAATTCTTATCATTCTGTACTAGAAGGTTCGTTAGCTTTAAAAGACTTATATGGACGATTCCCAGAATTTCTAGATGTTATGGCAGTTATCCGTAACATTTACGGAGAAGATTTTATCGATATTTTCGAGCGTTCATTCCAACACTTCCGTGATTCCTTTGACACACTTGAACAACGATCACCCGTAAAAGGATAATAATATATAAAATAAGCTGTCCACTAGCTATGTACTTACTGGACAGCTTTTATTATGAAATAGTATCAAGACTAACTCGAAACACACTTCCAAATAAAAAAGAAGTTTTCTCAACTGCTTTAGAGATAACTTCTATTCTTGCATTTTTATATAAATCACTCTACATTAGTATAATACATTGCCTTTATGGGAGTTGACATACTATGCATTGCTGGAAAATATTAAACATCCAACACCAATACGGCACAACACGCATAATTTTATTAGGTGTCAGTATTTTTTTATCCGTCTTTTCAACATCTTATGTATTGCTTAATCTAACGCATGACGAATATTTTACAGATCGCTTCTTATGGCTGTTTGTCATAACAGTATTGGCTCTCTATCCAATTCATAAATTTATACACTATATGGCACTTTACGATTTGCGTCAGCATCTTACATTACGTGTACGTATTCAATTTTACTTTATCCCTGTATTTCATATGCGTCTACGTGAACCAATAGCTAAAAATCGCTATATTTTCGCATTATTAACGCCTTTTATCTTCTTAAATGCACTTATATTTTTAGGGACTTTGATGCTCCCTGCCTATACACATTATGGAACACTACTATTAGCTTATCATTGTGGCCTATGTTTAATAGATATACTTTATGTGAAATACTTATGGAGATCACCAAAAGACGCGCAAATCGAAGAAACGCCAAAAGGCTACGAAATTTTAGTACCACCAACTATTAGTTGAGCTACTTGTGCTTGTATTTTGTTTACCATTTTTGATATGCTTATAAGTACTGAAAGAGGGGAGGAATAGACTTGCTATTAACAATCGTAGTTCTATTCTCGGTATTCTATTTATTTCAAATTAATCGCATGACCTATGCACTGTGCATGCGACGTGAAATTCCCGAAGAAAACCAGCCAAAAATATTCCGAACAATAAATATACTTATTACGATTTTACTTGTTTCTTTTTATGTAGAAATTTTATTTGCGGTATAATTGTTCCATTTATAGGAGAAAGCTAAGGATATCGATATCCTTAGCTTTTTATCGTCTAAATTAGTACAGGAATGCTGCACCAACGATAATTAATAAAATAAATAACACAACGATTAAAGCAAAGCCTGAGCCTGAACCGTAGCCGCCGCCGCCGCCGCCGCCATATCCACCACTGCTCATAACCTCACCCCCCTTCTTTTCTCTATCCTATGCGTCTAGGATTTTGAAGTTTAGGCGATACCCAAGGGGGAACCATTTTGTTTTTTTATCGTTTATGTTATAGTAAAAATTGCAAGAAATGAGAGTTAGGAGAGAATATCCAATATGAAAAAGACAGTCTTATCATTAACACTAGCTGCATCTGTTTTAGCGCTTGGTGCTTGTAGTAGCGCTGAAGATAAAGCTTTAGTTACTTCTAAAGTAGGAGATATTTCAGTTGCCGATTTTACTGAAACGGCAAAAAGCTTAGTCGGTCCTTCCATAATACAGCAAATGGTAACAGAGAAGGTTCTTGCTAACAAATATAAAGTAACTGATAAAGATATCAAAGCAGGATACGATGCTTATGTTGAAAGTTTCGGTGGTGAAGATAACTTAAAAGCAGCGATCTTACAACAAGGGCTTACTGTGGAAACGTTCAAAAGTGACTTCTTACCTTTGGAACTATTACAGAAAAAAGCATTAAAAGACCAAGCTATTAAAGAAGAAGATGTAAAAAAATATTACGAACAAATGAAAACAGAATTAAACGGTCGCCACATTTTAGTTGAAGATGAAGCGACTGCTAAAGAAGCTATCGAAAAAATTAAAGGTGGCGCTTCATTCGCAGATGTTGCCAAAGAATACTCATCTGATCCTGGTTCTGCAGAAAAAGGTGGCGAGCTTGGTTGGTTCACAGTAGGTGCGATGGTTGACGAATTCAACGATGCTGCCTATAAGCTTGAATTAAACACATTAAGCGAACCTGTACAATCGAGCTACGGCTATCATGTCATCGAAATCACTGATAAACGTGATGTAAAAGATATTGGTAAATTTGAAAAAGAAGAAGATGCAATTCGCGAAAATATGGTTGAAAAATTATTGAAAACTGGTGAATCTCAAGTACTTCTTAGAGATATCGTTGCAAAATTAGCTAAAGATGCAAACTTAAAAACATCTGATAAAGATCTAAAAGAGGCTATAGATTACCTAACAACAACAAATGAAGAAGAAGCAGCTGCTGCTGAAAAAGCTGATAAAGAAGAGGCTGAAAAGGCTGATAAAGAAGATAAAGAGGAAAAATAGTTTAAAGCCTCTATATGAAAAGGGTTACGCCAAACTGGCGTAACCCTTTTTTAATCAATATTAGGTTTATAAAATGAACGATTATCAAGAGGGAATAAACGCTCTGTAAATTCGCCTGGAGATGTTTTACCGAGTGCACGCGTAAGCATGTTCATCTTGGCATCGATATTATCAATATAGTGTAAGATTTCCGCTTCCTGAATCATCGGCTTTTTCGGACTGCCCCACTCTTCTTTACCATGATGCGATAATACAAGATGTTGCAACAGCATCACTTCTTCGCCTTCGATTTCTAGTTCACTTGCTATTTTGGCAATTTCATTCACCATAATTGTAATATGACCAAGTAAATTACCTTCAACTGTGTACATCGTTGCCACAGGACCCGATAATTCAATCACTTTACCGATATCATGCAAAATGATACCAGAATACAATAAATCTCGATTTAACGTTGGATATAAATCAGCAATTGCCTTTCCAAGCTTTAACATCGACACCATATGATCGAGTAAACCTGATGCATAATCATGATGGTTTTTCGTAGCTGCTGGGAAAACTAAAATTGCATCTTGATGTTTTTTTATGGCTGCACGCGTAATACGCGAAATGTTTGGATTTTTAATATCGAAGAAGAATTGATTTAATTCCTCATAAAGTTGCTCTTTTGGCGTTGCTGCAGATGGTACTAAATCATTAATAGAAATACCTTCCTCCGGCTTTACAACACGTATCGTCTTAATGCGTAATTGATTTTTACCACGATAGTCGTGAATTTCTCCACCAACACGCACAATCGCTTCTGGGTGATATGTTTTTTCATGTTCCTCATTCGTATCCCAAAGCTTCGCCTCAATATCTCCGCTTTTATCTTGTAATAACAGTGACATAAACGGTTTACCGACTGTTGTTACCCCTTTTGTTGCTTGCTTGATAAGTAAAAATTGATCAACTGGTTCTCCTGCTTGGAGCATCGTAATTCCATTCACGTTGACGTCACTCCCCTTTCTTTTGCTAGTGATTCTAGACCGACAATTTGCTCTTTTTGCCAAAACTCGAGCATCGTTTCATGACAAGTAAAATATAAAATTTGACGGTTACATCCTACTTCTTTCATTAATTGTACCATTTTGTTTGTACGGTTTCGATCAAAATGGACAAATGGATCATCCATAATAAACGGAAAAGGTGCAGTTGACACAAGAGTCTGTGCAAGTGCCATGCGTAATGCAATATAGGCTTGCTCCTTCGTTGCCTGCGATAATTCTGCCACATGATAACGTAGGCCCGTAATTGCTTTAGCCTTAAAATAGCCTTCCTCAGTTATTGAAAGCTTTTCATAGCGCCCCCCTGTTAACGTTTGAAAGATCGTATTTACTTGCGCAAGTACATGTGGCAACTTTTCTTCACGTAATTGGAATAATGACTGATGAATCGCTGTCGCTAACACTTTTTGTACCGACCACTGCTCTACAAGCTGTTGTAAAATTGCTTTTTCCTGTTCAAATTGCTGTAGGAGCTCACCGTACTTTTCATCATTTAATAACTGTTCTTTTTGCATTTGTAAAGAAGCGCGCTGTTCTAAGCAGACATCTATTTGCTGCTGTAGCTCTAAACGTGTCTCTTCGATTGTTTTAGTCTTTATTTCTAGTTGGTCCTGGTTAATAGGCGTAAAAACATGCAAGGCGTCTAATGAAGCTAGCTGACTTTCCACAGTTTGCAACTCTGCGACTAATTGTTGATGTCGCTCAAACTTAGTAAATGCCTCATAATAAGTGACTTCTTCTTGCACATTCGCTATTTTAAATAATTGCTCAATTTCATTTTTATAGTTCGTGATTAGCGGCTGACTTTCCTGAATCTGTTGCAAAAGCGCAGCAAGTTGCTCCTTTGTTTGTACCATTGTTTGCTGATCTTGTTGCGCCGCTAAATACGTTGAACGCAAATGCATGAAAATTTCTTGTTCGCTATAACATTCTCCCAGCACTTGCTGTAGTTGTTCATAAAGTTCATTTTTTTGCGTTTGTACTTCTTTTAGGAGCTTTACTGTACTTGCCTTTTTTGTCGCTAACTCCTGAGCACCTCGAATACGCATAAAAAGCTCTGGCAGTAAAGGCCTTGCTACCGTCCCATCTATCTTGAAACGCAGTAAAAAGTGTTGTAGTAATTGTACAGCTTCAGCTATTACGTGCTCTAACTGTTGAATTTTATGCTCAAGCTTCGCATATTGCCGCTCTTTTTCTTGTTGCTTCTCGTTTATAAGAAGCTGTTGATCTTCAAATCGTTGTTTTTTAGACAGAAGTATGTGAACAATATTTTCTTGCTGCTCTAAATCATGTAATACCCGCGCATTATTTTCATTTGGCGTTGCTTCTACACTTTTTAGTTTTTTCAAAAACAAAATCAGTAAAATGGTCATTGCTACACCAATAACCAAAACTGCAATGTTTTTTTGTGTCACACCATACACCGCTGCAAGTAGACTCATCACTAGTGCAACGAATATCAGTAACACCGGTTGCTTTTGTTTAGAACGTTGTGACCTCATCTGTCGCAATTGTTCAAGTTTTTTCTGTTGCTGTGGCCACTTTGCTAAAATATGTTCTTCATCCCCAGTTAATGCATCCTGTGCATATTGCTTTTTTTGCCCCGCAATCACTTCTAACTCTTCTTGCGTTTGCTCTAACGTACGGAGATGAAACTTTAGTTCTTCTTCAGCATCATGTAAAGCTACTAACTGTTGCTGATACTCCTCTTCCTGCTGCAATGAAACTGTTTCCTCAAGCAATGCTTGCTGTGATGAATTTTCCCGTATGCCTAATAACCGAAACTGTGCCTCAATGTCCTGCTCTAATAAAAAAAGCTCGTCACCTAATTTTTGTTCTTTGGCCAGTAACTGATTCCAAGATGCTTCCCGGTGCAAAAGTCGAGCCATTTCATCAATCGTCTGCTCGTTAACGGTTTGCTGTAGTTTTGTTTGCAGCATCTGGCACTGCTCTTTTAATTTTGAGACTTGCAACGTTTCGTGTGTCAAGCGATCCTTCAATTGTTCGTAACGCCTTATTCCTTCTGCCGGAAAATGACTTTGCGCATAACTCTTCAAGGAATATTTTAACGTCTGTTGTTTTTCCATAAGAGGCATCGCTTGTTTTAATATAGTAAGCTGTTGCCATTCTTGTTGTTGCACTTCCTGCTGTCCAAATAATTCATCAAGTCTTTTCTCAAGTTGTTGTAATTTGAGTGACTTTTCTTCAAACGTATTAATCGCAGTCTGTTCTTGTTTGATTTTCTTTTCCAGCAGCTTAATGTGCTCGATTTTTTGATTTATTTGCGGAAGCTTTCCCGACTTTTTAAATAGTTCCCCTGCGTCTTTTTCTAATTTCTTTTCAAGGACTGATAATTGCTGAACACCGGTTGTACCTGAGGCAAGTAGTAAATGCGTTAGTTCTTCCTCGGACATTTTTTCAATACCCTGCAATTCATGAATAGAAAATGCAAAAACTGCCTCAAATGATGCTCTCGAATAGCCGTACAATATTTTGGCTAACAGTTCATCTTGTCCCTTTGTACCGTCCTCGCAGTACACGGTTACATCTCCAGTAGCTTTCCCTCTGACACGTTCTATCGTACATTCTCCGTAAATTGGATGACTAATCGTAAGCTGTCCGCCAAATTTCGTCGCTGTTTTCGGTTCATACTTTTGTAATGTTTGCTGCTTAGTTGGAAAACCAAAAAGCATTTGTATAATAAATTGCTGGATTGTCGTTTTCCCTGCCTCATTCATGCCATAAAAAATTGTGACACCATCATGCAGGGAAATCGAGACATTTTCATGTTTTCCAAAGCCATATATTTGGATTTTGTTGATGGATAGCATGTGCCTACTCACACCCTTTGAATTTCGTCTACTAACAATGCTTGCGTGTTGATTTTTAATTGCTCAATATCTTGCTCGGTTAAAGGCTCTACAAAACGAGCACCACCCGCATGCTGATAAAGATCCTTTAAGACATCTTTCCACTCAGCGATTCCCCAGTGCTCTATTAAATTTATTACAGAATCCGTAGCAACGGTTGGCTCATAATTAGTCGCTGTCGATGCTTCTAACGTTAACTTTTGTACCCAGCACATCGGCTCAATCTGTTCTTCTACTTCACGAATGGTTTCAAGCCATGCTTCTACTGATGCATGCTCAAAAAGGGATTCTGCTTGTTCGTCAATGTTGGTCAACTGAAGTTCTACAACAGAGGCACCATACTCTTGGCGATTTATTGCTAATGCCTCTTCACATTTTGTCAGTAGTTCATTCGCATGTAAAACATCGTTGCAATCTACTTCCACCGTGTTATATACAACCGATGAAGTTGGCACAAATGTTAAATCCACCTCAGTTTGAGATAATGTCACATCGTAAAAGCCCTTGACCCCTTGCTCCTTACGATGGCGGCTTTGAATATTGCCAGGATAGACTATAGAAGGATGCTGATGTAGATGCTGACGTTTATGAATATGCCCCAGTGCCCAGTAATGATAATTTTTTTCGAGTAACTGCTCCTTTCTAAATGGCGCATAAACAGCATGTGTTGTATCACTCGCTTCACTACCATGGAGCATCCCAATATGAATCGCATCCGGATTTTGCGCTACTGGATAGGTATCCATCATAGAAGTTGCCACATGACGGTCTCCGTAGCTAAAGCCATATACATTTACCAGTTGCCCTCGAATTTTCAGTTGCACGATACTTGTTTCTGCTGGTAATTCATACACGTTACTAGGTAATGCAAAGCGTGTCCAGGAACCACTTAAATGATCGTGATTACCATAAGATAAAATAACGGGAATATTATGATGAAATAGCGTCTCCATTGCAGTTTGAAAACGACGCTGTGCTTGCAAACTTCGATTTTCACCATCATAAATATCTCCTACGATTAAGAGAAAATCAGGTTTTTCTTTAACTGCCTTGTGAATAATTTTGTCAAAAGCTTCAAATGTACTTTCACGAATTTTTTTTAAGTTTTGCTCAGGTAAGCCAAACAATCCCTTAAACGGACTGTCTAAATGTAAATCTGCCATATGAAAAAAACGAATTGTTGACATCCAATCACCTCAAATAGTTCAAAATCACCTAAAAAGCGAATATTTGTTCTAATTTTATCATAGATAGTTTCAGAATAAAATAATTCCAATCGTCAGAATTCCCTTTTTTACGCAAATTGACTAAATATTCTCTAGATATGCAGTGAAGTTTATAATTCTTCTATGTATAATAGATATATATCTTCAAGCAAAGGGTGGGGTTTATTTATGGAGAATTACCGTTTTACTGCTTTTGAAAAAACTGGGGAAACATTGTTTGATGAAACGTGGACATTTGAAAACGACGAGGTTGCTAAGCAAAACGGACAACAACAAATCGAAGAAAAAGGTGTTGCGGAAAAAACACATCGTCTTGTGAATGCATCAGGCAAATTAATTTTATTCCACGTATAATTTTTCTAGGAATAAATAAGGGCACGAACTCTATTGAGTTACGTGCCTTTTTAATAGCTTATTTTCCTGCAAAGACAGGAGTTCTCTTTTCGATGAATGCTTTAATGCCCTCTAAATGATCTGTTGTTTTACGCATCGCTGATTGCCCTGCCGCCTCCATCGCTAATATATTTTCTAGCATCGGTAAATTTTGAGTATGCAAAATTTGTTTTGTCGTAATCATCGAAGCGATTGGTGAAGCAAGCATTTTACCAACAAGCTGGTCCGCTACAGCAAACACAGTCCCATCTGGTGCCACATAATCAATTAAGCCAACCTCTTGTGCTTCTGTAGCTGTTAGTACTTTTCCTTCCCAAATCATTTGCTTCGCTTTCACATTCCCTACACGTTCCTTCATAAAGAAATGACCGCCACCATCAGGGATTAAACCGATACCGATAAAGTTCATCGCAAGTTTACTATTTTCACAAGCTACGACAATGTCTGCACCTAGCGCTAAACTAAAGCCTAACCCTGCTGATGCACCGTGTACAGCAGCAATCACGATCATTGGTAGTTGATAGTAAGCCTTCACAATACGAGTTAGGCATTGCATTGCCGCATCAATATCCATAGGCTGATTGGGGTCTACCATCGCTTTAATATCCCCGCCTGCTGAAAAGACCTTGCCCTCCCCCCGAATAACAAGTACTTGAATATCCGCTTCATGTTGCAAAGCTTCAAAGCACTGCGCAAGTTCTTCCATCATCACCGTATCCATGGCATTCATAGCAGCTGGACGATTGAGTGTTAACGTAGCACGGCGCTCTAATTTTTCTAATTTAATTGTTGAAAATTCCATTCCTACACCCCCATAAATGAATAGTCATTCAACAATTACTATTCGTGTTTTTCTTAAAAATCCCTTCTTTCCTACTCAAAATAATTCTATTTATGCTATATTTAATGACGAATATCGAATTAAAGGTGGTAAATACTTGTGACACAAAAAGATTATCGTGTTTTACTTTTTTATAAATATATTACCATTGAAGATCCTATTACCTTTGCGGCTGAGCACTTAGCACTTTGTAAGGAAATCGGACTTCTTGGTCGCATTTTGGTCGGTAAAGAAGGTATCAATGGTACAGTTTCAGGTACTATTGAACAAACTGATACTTACATGAATCATATGAAAGCAGATGCTCGCTTTCATGATATTATGTGGAAAATTGACATGGCAGAAGGTCACACATTCAAAAAAATGCATGTACGCCCACGCCAAGAAATCGTCCATCTTGGTCTAGAAGATGATATTAATCCATTAGAAATTACAGGCGATTATTTATCACCAAAAGAATTTATGACTCGTATGCAAGAAGATAACACGGTTGTGATTGATGCACGTAATGACTATGAATTCGACCTAGGTCATTTCCGTGGTGCCATCCGCCCAGATATTGAGACTTTCCGCGATTTACCGACATGGATGGAAGAACATAAGGCTGATTTCGACGGCAAGAAAATTTTAACGTATTGTACTGGTGGTATTCGTTGCGAGAAATTTTCTGGTTGGCTAAAGCGTGAGGGCTACGGTGAAAGTGTTGGTCAATTACATGGTGGTATTGCAACCTATGCAAAAGATCCAGAAGTAAAGGGTCAATTATGGGATGGGCAAATGTTTGTTTTTGACCGTCGCCGTACAGTGCAAATTAACCAAGTAGAACACGTAATTGTTGGCAAAGACTTTTTCACAGGAGAACCAACAGAGCGTTATACAAACTGTGCTAACCCCGAATGTCATAAATTAATGCTTTGCGAGGAAAAACACGAAGCATTTTATATGCGTAGCTGCTCAGACGATTGTCGTCGTGCCAAACGTAACTTCTTTGTAGAAGAAAACGAGTGGACATCAGAGCAAATTGAAGAACAAATTACTAAAATCCACGAACGTCAAAAAACTTCAGTCTAATTAACTAATGAAAATGCGCCTGCCAATATTAACGGCAAGCGCATTTTTTCTTTCTATAAATTATTTCTCCCTAAATAACGTCCTACTTGCCGACCACTAAATAAGCAGCCCCCTACAAAAGTTCCTTCCAAAGCCCGATAGCCGTGAACACCGCCACCACCAAATCCACTAACTTCACCCGCAGCAAATAATCCAGGGACCGGTTCTCCATCGACTCCTAATACAGCACCATCTAAATTCGTCTGCAAACCGCCTAGTGTTTTACGTGTTAAGATATTTAAACGCACTGCAATAAGTGGCCAGTTCTTCGTATCTAAAATTTTATGTGGCTTAGCAACACGAACAATTTTATCGCCTATATAATTCCTTGCTCCGTGAATTGCAGTAACTTGCAAATCCTTCGTAAATTTATTGTCCATCTCACGATCTCGGGCTAGAATTTGCTCTTTAATCCTCATAAAATCAAGCAGCTCATTTCCTGCAAGCTTATTCATGCCCTTTACTAATTCCTTTAAATCATACGCAATGACAAAATCCTCTCCGTGCTCTTTAAATGCTTGAATAGGCGCTGGTGGCCCAGGCAATATGCGCTTTAGCACCTGATGAATACTTTTATTTGTTAAATCAGGATTTTGCTCAGAGCCAGATAAAGCAAATTCTTTTTCGATAATCTTCTCCGTCAAAATAAACCACGAATAATCATATCCTGTTTTTTGAATAGCTTCTAACGTACTTAATGTATCAAATCCAGGAAAGTTCGGCGATTCAAAACGATTTCCTTGTGCATCAAGCCATAAAGAAGACGGTCCAGGTAATATGCGAATTCCGTGATTTGGCCAAATAGGATCCCAATTTTTCAAGCCCTCTGTATAATGCCACATGCGATCCCGATTGACGACACGTCCACCAATGTCTTCGGTAATTTCGAGCATTCGTCCATCCACATACGCAGGAACACCAGATATCATATTTTTTGGTGGCGTTCCAAGTCGCTCTGGCCAATTCTTTCGTACTAAATCTAGATTAGCCCCAATTCCACCACTCGCTACTACAACTGCATCTGCCAAGTACGTGAATTCACCAACACCAATGCGCGAACTCTTTTCTCCACGCTGTGCAAAGCTTTCAGCTAAAACGGTTCCACTTATGCCCGTAATACATCCATCACGCTTTTCAAACTCATCTACACGATGCCTCGGCTTAAAATCAATCAATCCCGTTTCCATGGCTTTTTTAACTTTATCTACAAATGGCTTAATAATGCCTGGACCTGTCCCCCACACTATATGAAAACGGGGTACAGAATTACCGTGTCCACCCGCTAACGCTCCACCACGTTCCGCCCAACCAACTACCGGAAAAAACTTAAGGCCTAATGATTTTAACCACTTATATTTTTCACCCGCCGCAAAATCGACATAAGCCTTTGCCCATTTCATAGCCCATGAATCTTCGTCTTCTAAACGGTCAAAACCGGCAGCCCCAAGCCAATCTTGCCACGCTAATTCTTTACTATCTCTAATACCAAGCCTACGTTGTTCAGGAGAATCGACTAAGAATAAACCACCAAATGACCAAAAGGCTTGCCCTCCCATCGAATTTTCCGACTCTTGATCTACTATAAGAACACTCTTTTTTGCATCTACTAGCTCACAAGCCGCGACTAAACCAGCAAGCCCTGCACCGACAATTGCCACATCGTATTTCATCATTACACCCCCAAAATCTTCCTTACTTTATTTACATTCTGTCTAAATCAATACTTTCCCTTCCCCCTAATACTAACAATTCAAAAAAATGTGTTGAATAAAAAAATGTTCGTATTCTTCTTAAAAACAAAGTGTTTTTTATTCATTTTATCATTTTTATACCATTTTTTTATTACATAAATTTCGTCTATAAAAACTCGTTGAACCTTTATAACATCTGTCTTTACACACTTCGGTAGCGCTTTCGTTGTCCTCTCTAAAAACACGAACATTAATAACCGATAAAAAAGATAAAGTTCGTAAATATATCTTTTTCTGACATTTGAAGTCATTGTTTTTTATATTTTTCAGAAATATTGTTGACAAAGGTGAACAATAGGGATTATGATGGTATCAAATTTAATCATACATAAATATATTGACGGAGACATGCTAGTCACAAGAAAATCCAAAGAGAGCTGATGGTTGGTGCAAATCAGTGATTTCTACGATATAGTTCCACTCCCGAATAGATAAGCTGAAAATACCAAAGTATGCTTGTCCGTCACATGCACGTTACGCATATAGCCAAGACTGTACTGGAATATATATTTTTTTTGGACAGTGATTAAGGGTGGTACCGCGAACCAAGTTTATATAGCCTTTCGCCCCTTACGACACTATTTTTGTGTTTGTAAGGCGCGAAAGGCTTTTTATTTTGTTTTAAAATCACACATTAAGTTACTTAAAAGGAGCTAATTATTCATGACTACTATTACTGCTACAAAAACAATTAACGTATTTATCGCTGATCCACTGAGTGAAGATGGTATTTTCCCTCTTCGTCAAGAAAAAGACTTAAATTTAAATGTTATTATTGATACAGGTCTTGCCCCAGAAGAATTAATGGCAAAAATTGCTGACATAGATGTACTTTTAGTACGTAGCCAAACAACAGTAACACGTGAAGTAATCGAAGCTGCGAAAAACTTAAAACTAATCGGTCGTGCTGGTGTTGGCGTTGATAATATCGATCTTGCAGCTGCAACTGAACACGGTATTATCGTAGTAAACGCACCAGACGGTAACACAAACTCTGCTGCTGAACATACAATTGCGATGATGACTTCTCTTGCTCGTCACATTCCACAAGCGTTCAATACACTTAAAAACGGTAAATGGGATCGCAAATCTTACGTTGGTGTTGAACTGAAAAACAAAACATTAGGTGTTGTTGGCTTCGGCCGTATTGGTGTTGAAGTAGCTTACCGTGCAAAAGGTCAACGTATGAACGTAATGGCTTATGACCCATTCTTAACAGAAGAACGCGCAAAAGAATTAGGCGTAACAAAAGCGACAGTAGAAGAAATTTGTGCAGCTGCTGACTTCATCACAGTGCATACACCATTACTACCTGAAACTCGCAACCTAATTAACAAAGATAAATTCGCAATGATGAAAGACGGCGTACGTATCATTAACTGTGCACGTGGCGGTATCATCAACGAAGATGATTTATATGATGCAATCGTAGCAGGTAAAGTAGCTGGAGCAGCACTAGACGTATTCGTTTCTGAGCCAGCAACTGATCATAAATTATTAACTTTGCCACAAGTGATCGCAACACCTCACTTAGGTGCATCTACGATTGAAGCGCAAGAGTCTGTAGCTGTTGACGTATCTAACGACATCATTAAGTTCTACAAAACAGGTACTGTGACTAACCCAGTTAACATGCCTTCAATTCCGAAAGAACTACTTGCTCAAGTAGAGCCTTTCTTCGAATTAGCTGAAAAACTAGGTTCATTCTTATCTCAAGTTACAACTGAGCCTGTTAAAGAAATCAACTTATCTTATGCTGGTGAAGTAGCAAACTATGATGTTCGTCCATTAACTTCAAACGCATTAAAAGGTTTATTATCTAAAAACCACGGTAACCATGTAAATGACGTAAATGCTCGTTATTTATCTGAACGTATCGGCATGAAAATTAACGAACATAAAACAACTACTGCTAAAGGCTTCACTAGCTTAATTACAATCGAAGTAAAAACGGCTAACGAAACGCATACAGTTGCTGGTACATTATTAAATGGCCTTGGCGCACGTATCGTAAAAGTTGAAAACTATGTAGTAGACGTAGTACCTGAAGGTCACCTTCTTTACATCAAAAACACTGACAAACCAGGTGCAATTGGTCGTGTAGCAACAAAGCTAGCAGAAAAAGATATCAACATCGCAACAATGCAAGTTGGTCGTGCACAAGTTGGCGGCACAGCGATCATGATGTTAACAGTAGATAATGTAGTAACTGACGAAGATTTAGCATTTGTTGGTCAACTTGAAAATATCGATGAAGTAAAAGCGATTAATCTATAATTTCTAAATTGTTCAAGCAGAGAGTTTAAGGCTCTCTGCTTTTTATTTTTTCAAAAAGATAATACTTTCCTGGCTCTACACCAAAATCCGTTCTTGCAAAACATTCGCATATATTTTGAATATACCCAAATCGTGAGGTCGTATTCATTTTGCACGGGCGAATACTGAACAGCAAATTTTTTATAGATTACTTTTCAAACGTTAAAAAGCCCATTTGTCAAAATTGATATACGACTTAAATATAAATAAGTGAAAATAGGAACTAAAGACCTAAAGCGGCACTTATATAAAAATATGTATTATACCGAAATCGAGAGTTTGAAAAGTTTCGAGGTTTTAAGTCACAAAAATATTCCTAAAAATCTTCTTCACACTTTTTCGCAGTATTGATTACGTTTCTTTCATTTAAAAACAGAGTTATATTCCCTACTTTATATTCAAATTATAAGGAAGTCTTGGCGACATTTTTTAAGAGCCTAGATAACAAGTCAATCATGTCGTTGGAATAACATTGCAAGGAAGATACATTCAGATCATCCGTTTGTATTCAAAAAGAGTTGTAGTCTAAAAAACAGCGTACTCGTCTTCATTCTTGGCAAGTACGCTGGTTTTTTGTTTTATCCGTCTGAAGAGATTCCGTAAATTGGCGTTTGAAGGATTATTTTAACGCAATACAAATGTTTTTCGCTTCCGTGAAAAATTCTAAACTATGATGACCACCTTCACGTCCTATACCACTCTTTTTAAAGCCGCCAAACGGTGCACGTAAATCACGTACAAACCAGCAGTTGACCCAAATTGTGCCTGCACGAACATCATGTGATATACGATGTGCGCGTTGTAAGTTTTCTGTCCACACCACTGCATTTAAGCCGTATTCCGTACCATTTGCAATCGCAAGCGCCTCTTCCTCTGTATCGAACGGAATAATTGTGACGATTGGACCAAAAATTTCCTCTTGGCAAACACGCGCTTGCGGATTTTCTTGTAAATAAATGGTTGGTTGTAGATAATAACCCATACTTAAATGCTCTGGTAATTCAGGGCGTTTCCCCCCATAAATCAGCTTGGAATTTTCATAATCAGCAATACTTAGGTAGCTTGTTACTTTGTTATAATGTGTTTCACTTACTACTGGCCCCATATTCGTTTTTGCATCTTGTGGATCCCCTACAACCAATGCTGTAGCCGCCTCTTTAAAGCGTGCAAGGAAATCATCTAAAATCGAACGCTGGACTAAAATACGTGAGCCCGCTAAGCATACTTGCCCAGAGTTCATAAATGCTGCCTGAATCGAAACAGGGATTGCTCTATCTAAATTCGCATCCTCGAAAATAACATTCGCCGCCTTACCGCCTAATTCAAACGAAACTTTTTTCAACGAATCTGCACCATTTTTCATAATTGCTTTCCCTGTCGTAGTTTCTCCTGTAAAGGAAATTAAATCTACTTCAGGATGCGTCGTCATAAATTCCCCCGCGGATTGTACACCGAAGCCATGAACAACGTTGACCACACCGTCTGGGATACCAGCCTGCTGAGCAATCTCACCTAGTAATGATACCGTCAATGGTGTAATTTCTGCTGGTTTAATAACAGCCGTATTACCCGAAGCTAAGCATGGACCAAGTTTCCACGTTGTTAGCATGAACGGTAAATTCCAAGGTGTAATCAATGCTGCTACTCCAACCGGTTCATAGCGCGTATAGTTTAGATAGGCATCATCCATTGGGTATACCTCACCACCTTGCTGTTCCATGAAATCAGCAAAAAATTTCAAATTTTCCGCAGCACGAGGAATTTCACGCTCTAATGCTACTTGATATGGCTTGCCTACATCAAGTGCCTCTAAGCGTGCCAATTCTTCTTTTCGTTCAAGTATAATTTCTGCCATCCGACGAATTTTTGTACATCGCTCAGACACTGGCATTGTACGCCAAGGCCCTTCTTCAAAAGCTTTACGCGCTGCTTCACACGCCCGATCAACATCCTCAAAGCTTGCTTCATGCACCTTCGCAATAATTTCCTGTGTCGCTGGATTTTTCACTTCGAATAATGATTGAGAAGATGATTCTACATATTCGCCATTAATAAATAGCTTAACTTCCTTCAACTTCGTTTGTATATTCTCCATGAGAGACAACTCCTTATTCTTCATTTTGTCGACGATGTATGGACTTCCCGGCGATTCCCCAATGCGTACTTGGTACTTCATTCAGACACACACGAACGGTTTCGAGTGGCGCATCTAATACTGTTGAAACGGTTTTACTTACTTCTTCTATTAATTGTTCTTTTTTTTCTGGCGTACGTCCTTCAACCAATGTCATTTGTATAAACGGCATTTTAGATTCCTCCAGTTCTATTGTGCAACTCGTACCGATAACGATTCCATCCCATCAAAGCTTACTGTAAACTGATCCCCTGCATGCATTGTCGCGGAGCCCGTTAACGCGCCGCTTAGCACAACATCTCCAGCTCGAATTTTTTGACCACGAGCAATTAATTTATTTGCCATCCATGCAATCGCTCGCGCTGGATGACCCATTATAGAACCTGCTGTACTCGTCGCAAACACTTCATCATTTTGCGTGAATATACAACCCATATTCACAAGGTCAACTTCATTTACCGCGTATTTTTGCGTGCTCACTATGTAACGTGAGGAAGAAGAATTGTCTGCAATCACATCTGGTAGGGTAAAGTTGAAATTCAAATAGCGACTATCGATAATCTCCATTGCAGGTGTGACATAATCAGTAGCAGCTAATACTTGAGCAACGGTCACAACTGGACCAGGTAAATCCTTTTTAAATATGAAAGCAATTTCCGGTTCAATTTTAGGATGAATGAGAGTCTTTAACGAAATTGGTTGCTGTGGATCTAACTCCATATTGGCTAGTAACACACCGTATGTTGGTTCATGTACTCCCATCATTTGCTGCTTAGCCTTACTTGTTAAGCCTAGCTTGAACCCAGACGTTTTTGTTTGCTCCTGCTTACACTTTAGGTCAATTAATTTATCTTGAATATCGTAGGCTGTCTCCACTGTCAATTCAGGGTATTGCTCGACAAACTTTGTGACCTCATACACATCATGTTCTGCTTTAAAAAGCTCATATGCAATTTGCTCCAGCGTATCAGTTTTCATCATCGCTCGTTCCTCCGATTCTATTTATACCGGTTGTTTATTTTTAGCAATATTACGCGCAATTTCTGCGATTAAATCCTCTTGCCCACCGACTGCTTTCATTTTGCCAAGTTCGACTAAAATTTCACGTTCATCTACGTTATATTTTTTTGCCGCTTCCTGTGTAAACAATAAAAAGCTAGAATACACCCCAGCATAGCCCATCATTAAGCTAGAGCCTGTAATTTCTTGTGGGCGTGGCATAAATGGTGCAACTACGTCGTTGGCAACATCCATCGCCCTATACAAATCAATTCCTGTTTCAAAACCAAGGCGTTCAAATACAGCTACCATCACTTCTGTCTGCGTATTACCACTCCCAGCTCCTAAGCAACGTAAACTACCATCAATATACGTAGCACCAGCTTCTACTGCCGCCATCGTATTCGCCATTGCCAGTGATAAATTATTATGGGCATGGAAGCCTATTTCGCACGAAACATGTAACTTCAATGCAGCTACTCGCTCCTTGACCTCATGAGGTAACATAGCTCCTGCTGAGTCAGTCACATAAATGATTTCAGCACCATAGCTTTCGAATAATTTCGCCTGTTCCACTAATACAGATGTTGGAGCCATGTGAGCCATCATTAAAAAGCCGACTGTTTTCAAGCCCAACTCTCGACTTAGGTGAATATGCTGTCCTGCTACATCTACCTCTGTTACATGCGTTGCCACACGTGCCATTTTGGCCCCTGCCTTCACTGCATTTTTTAGATCTTCCTTAACACCTATACCCGGTAATATCAAGACCGAAATAGCAGAATCACCACATTCCTCACTTGCCGCCTCGATCAGCTTTAATTCATTTACCTTAGAAAAGCCATATTGCAAAGATGAACCACCTAAGCCATCACCATGCGACACTTCAAAATATTTCACTTTTGCTTTTCCCAATCCCCGTGCTACATCTCGAACTTGTTGCTCTGTAAATGAGTGACGCATCGAGTGACTCCCATCTCGCAACGTCACATCTAAAACAGTTAATTGTTTTGTCATGATACTCACCTCCAGTAAATTTTGATTACACCGTCACATTTAGTTGCTTCGCCATTTCATTACCAACTTGTACAGCGGCTGCTGTCATAATGTCAAGATTTCCTGAATAGGTCGGGAAGAAATCGCCTGCACCTTCCACCTCTAAAAAGACAGATACTTGGTTACCTTTAAAAATTGGTGAACTCGTCATCCGATACCCTGGTACATACTGTTGAACAGCCCGCACAATTTCTTCAATTGCTCGTGTAATTTCTTGTTCTTTATTACCTTCATTCACTAAAACGTGTACGGTATCACGCATAATTATTGGTGGGTCAGCTGGATTTAAAATAATGATAGCCTTTCCTTTCTTTGCACCACCTACCACTTCTAATGCCTTTGCCGTAGTCTCAGTAAACTCATCTATATTGGCACGTGTACCTGGTCCCGCACTTTCACTCGCTACAGTTGCAACGATTTCTGCGTATTCAACATCAGCAACTTGGTTAATGGCATAAACAATCGGAATTGTCGCTTGCCCACCACATGTCACCATATTGACATTGTCCGCTGTCGCATATTTTTCTAAGTTGGCACATGGCACAACAAATGGACCGATAGCCGCCGGAGTTAAATCAACCATCTTTTTACCCAGGGTAATCACTTTCTCACTATGTGTTTGATGCGCCTTTGCTGTTGTCGCATCAAACACAATATCAAACAATTCGGGACAAGCAACTAAGCCATCAATTCCATTTGTTATCGTATGATAACCACGGTCCTTCGCACGTTGAATACCTTCAGAAGTAGGGTCAATCCCTACCATGACGCTCATTGTTAAATAATCACTTCGCTCAATTTTGTACATTAAATCTGTACCAATATTACCGGAGCCTAAAATCGCAACTTTCAATTTCGCCATCTTCATTTCTCCTCCTTCTACCTAAACGTGGCAGACACAGAGCCGAGATGTGCAAACTCTGCCGTAAACGTATCACCATCTTCAATCGTTACAGCAGCTGTCAATGCGCCTGCCAACACAAATTCACCAGCCTGCAAACCAATATTATATTTACTAAGTTTATTGGCTAACCACGCAACTGCGCGTAATGGATTACCCATAACAGCAGCAGCGGCAGCACTATCAAACAACTCACCGTTACGATAAACATTCATGCCAATATGAGGTAAATCAACATCCGATAATTTCGTCGAAGTACCACCGATAATCACCATTGCAGATGAACCGTTATCAGCAACGGTATCTTCAAAACGAATGTTCCAATCAGTAATCCGGCTATCGATAACTTCTAATGCAGGTACGATGTAATCTGTCGCCTCAATAACGTCCTCCACTGTAATATTGGGTCCGTATAAATCCTTCTTTAATACAAACGCAACTTCAAATTCTAGCTTTGGCTGAATTAAATGATTGAGTGAGATTGTCGCACCATCTACCTCCACCATATCCGATAAAATATGACCGTAATCTGGCTCCGTAACATTAAATAGTTTCTGCATAGCCTTACTCGTTAGGCCAATCTTTTTACCAACGATTTGTTTCCCTTGTTGCTGCTTGATAGCAATTTGGTGTAGCTGAATTGCATAAGCATCATCTACAGTTATTTCTGGTACAGTCGTTGTTAGTGGCTTAATTGGTTGCTTCGTTTCCTCGGCCTTCTGTAATTTCTCCGCATATATCTGTGTATTCATTGTCTACCCCCTAAACTTGCATTGTTGTTTCAGTCGCCAATGCACCGTAACGACCATTAAAGAATAGTAGTGGTTCCCCTTCTTCTAAGAGAATTTCTTTCACCCGACCGATAAATAATGTATGATCCCCTTCAATATAAGCACTTGCTACCTCACAGCTAATTTGAGCGATTGCTCCTTCAATGGTCGGTGCTCCTTGTAGATCACCGAAATTTACTTTACGTTCTTCTTTTATTTGTCCAGCAAACAACATCGACATCTCTTGTTGCTGTTTTGATAAAATATTGACCGTAAATGTACCACTTTGTTGAATCAACTCAAGCATCGTAGCTTTTTCACCAATAGAAATAACAACTAATTTTGGATCAAGTGAAACAGACATGAACGCATTTGCGGTCATGCCGTGAATAGTGCCATTAATGTTTGTTGTAATGACAGTGACACCTGTCGCAAATTTTCCCATTGCAGTTCTAAATAGACGATCATCCATTAAAATAACCTCCTCATGATATAGAGCTGTCTCAAACGCTATAAAATTAACATTTGAGGCAGCTGGTTAAAATGTATTACCACACGTTAAAGGGGTTTTAACAAAGGTTTTTACTTATTTCACTGAAACTTTAGCTTTTCTATCTGGCGTACCGTATAAGAAATACTCATTTGGTAGTGGCGATCCGTACCAAACAATCGCTTCGTTCAACTCATTCTCTCGCCATGTCAGCGGCTTCCAATCTGGGTCGAAAATTAAATAACCCGAATCACCGAATAACTCAACTCGATTACCACCAGGCTCAATTACATACATGAAGTACGCTTGACTTACACCATGTTTACCAGGACCGGCTTCAATTTGAATACCATTTTCTACAAAAATATCAGCCGTATCCATTAAGTGCTGTGGATAGCCATACCAAAACGCAATATGGTGGAAGCGACCACTATTACCAGTTTGATCGCCCATTAGTGCCACCTCATGTACAAGTGGACTAACACTCATCCATGCACCAATTTCATCATTGTTGTCCAAGACAATTTGCTCACGAAGCTTAAAACCTAAATGCTCAGACATAAATTCACGGTTTTTCGCTACATCCCTACACATTAAGTTAATGTGGTCTAAGCGTCGTGCTGGAATCCCAGTTAATGGACGTTTTTGTGGACGACTTTTTAGTAAAGTTTTTTGATCTTCAGCAGGTTGGAAATAATCCACTTCCCATAAAATTTCTTGATTATGCCCATCTGGTGTTACAAATTGATACGCACGACCATGACCTAAATCTCCATCAATCCAACCTTTTCCATAACCACTTTTTTCTAGAGATGCAACGCGACGTTCCAGTGCTTCTGGAGAACTTGCACGCCATGCAGAATGCCCAAGTCCCGCTTCTTTAGCTTCCGTTAGCTTTAATGTGTGATGGTAGAAATCTTCATAGCCTCGTAAATACACCGATTGTCCTTCACGCGCCGTAATTTGTAGCCCCATGTAGTCTGTAAAAAATTTTAAAGATTCTTCTGGCTTTGGCGTGTAAAGCTCCACATGTGCTAATTGTGCAACATCAAAATTTGCCATTAAATATTCCCCCTATTTTTGATTATTTATTTGCAAAATAATTAACATCATCTGGATTTATCCAAGTTGGGTCTGTCCAACCTGATAAATCGTAATCTGCCATACATTTCTCAGCAAATGCCATTAACTCATCTGTTTTGCCACTCCCCTGTGCCCCAAACAAGGTTTGTAAGCGAATATCTTCGTGATTACCAGCGTAGTTACGTTCGTATAATTCACTACGACCTCCAAATTCAGTACCAATAGAATCCCATAGCAACTTAATTGTTTTAATTTTTTCAAGTGCCTCAATTCCATTTGAACCACGATATAATTTATCTAATGTCGGACGAAATTCTTCATTTAAGAAATCTCTGGCGCTTGATGGCTGTACAATTAAGTTTCCAGCCACAAGTTGTTGAATAATGCCTTTAATCTTCGGCCAGCCTTCCTGCAAAAACACACGATAAGCTAGGCCTCCATTTAAATTCGGAATGACTGTACCATTTTCTTTTTTCTCTGGGTTCAGTGCCATTGCATCACTTAACGACCAGAACATATGACGCCAAGCAATAATTTCACCGACATGCACCTGTACACCACGGAATTGGTCGGTGCCCGCCGTTTTTAATGCCTTGAGGAGTACACCAATTATGAAATCTAATTTCACTGCTAAACGTGTTACACCTTGGAATGTAAAGCGGTTAATGAAGCCACTTTCGACAAAGAAGGATGTCGTTTTTTGCATATCTTCATAGATTAAAATGTTTTCCCATGGAATAAGTGCTTGCTCAAATACGAGTACTGCATCATTTTCGTCAAAGCGACTACTTAACGGATAATCAAATGGACTACCCATAACTGCGGACGTCATTTCATACGATGCACGGCTAATTAATTTCACACCTGGAGCATCCATCGGGGCAATGAATACAACAGCAAACTTTTTATCTTTAATCGGTAAACCATATGTGCCTACGAAATTATAGTTTGTAATAGCCGAACCGGTTGCGACCATTTTCGAGCCACTGACGATTAAACCTTCGTCCGTTTCACGTTCCACTTGAATAAAGACATCGCCTACCTCATGCACTTCCTTATGACGGTCTACAGGAGGATTCACAATTGCATGATTGAAGAACCAATTACGTTCCTGCGCTTCCTTGTACCATCGTTTTGCATTTTCCTGGTAAGGTGAATAATATTCTGGATTCCCACCAAGCGTTGCGAGGAACGAAGCTTTATAATCAGGTGTTCTCCCCATCTGCCCATATGTAAGACGGGCCCAGGCAGCAATTGCATCTCGTCCTTGAATTAAATCATCTGCACTACGTGCGGTACGGAAATATTTATGTGTATAACCGCCGCTTCCTGTATCAGTTTCACAAGTTAAAATATCTTTGTATTTCGGGTCATGCATGGCATCATATAGTCGCGATATCGATCGTGCTGAGTTTCGAAATGCTGGATGTGTCGTTACATCCTTTACACGTTCCCCATGTAACCAAATCTCTCGACTATCTTTTAAACTCTCTAAATACTCTTGCCCTGTTAATGGCTTAGTAGTTTGTTGAACAACCATTCTCTTCCCTCCTACCTCTATTTATTACTTGTTTGACATGTCTATTTCAGTTTAATATATTCCGATTTTTTAGATAACTTATAAAAAGTATAGTGTTTTCTACTTTTACTTTATAAATTGAAGGAATATTTGCAAATATAAGAAAAAAGCCAGCTAAATAGCTGACTTTTTTGCATTTTACTTCTATGCCCTATTTTTTTATGCCTAACGCCTCAATTGCATAATATACCTTCAATGCAAGTTGACAACGAAAACGTCCATCACCTGTACGTATATCATCTCGTAATAAAGACTCAATTTTCTCCATTCGATAGCGGAAACCAGGAATTGATAAATTCAGAGCCTTAGCTGTTTTATTAACATTTCCATTCTGATTTAAATAAACCTCTAACGTATAGATAAGTGTTGCATTGTTTTGCACATCATACTTTAATAAATCTTCTAGGACTTCCTCATAGAACTGTAAAAGCTCTCTTGGGTTTGTCGTTTTTAAAAATAACATAATATGTTGGAAATTTTCATATATAGCAGATTGCGTCTGCAAGGGAGTTACATAACATAAAAATTGACAAATTAGCCTTGCCTCATTATAACTACTGCCAATTTTTTCGAGTTTTTCAGCACTTTGCCCTGCACCGATTTTAAATACGGATTGTTTAAAACGCTCTTTTAAACATGTCGTTAATTGTTTGATAAAGTTCGGTATATACGCATCATTTTGCTCACATTCCTCAAGAATTAATAACACTTCTTGATTTTTAATAAAACATTCTATATTTAAATACTCAGTCGTTAAAAAACTATGCAATGTCTCTGGCTCTTCATGTTCCGAAGTAATAACAATCACTCGATTATTTTTACTCGGGTCAAAATAGAAAATATTTCGAGCTTTTTTAATAAGTGCTTCAGTTGAAGATTGCCAATTCATGATTTCATCTAAAAAATCGGACTTCCGTTTCCACTGTGATTGCGCAATTTGCATTTGTGTGTATAAATAAACCGAAAATACAGTAACAGATCGCTCGATAATCATCTCCTGCTCACGTGTCATTTCTTGATGACTAAGTACAACTAAGGTTCCTAATTGTTTTTTCATCGTCAGTATCTCATATTCATGTCGAAACTCTTTCTTCGTACGACTGGCACCTACATACAAATGTTCATCAGCCTCATGCATAAAATAATAACCAATCGGCTTCATTAAATACCTGCGTTCTATCGCTACACTACATTTCAAGGCATCACCTAATAAATGCAATAATTGATTTAACGTATACCCTTCAAGCATTGCATGTGTCATTTGCTTATGAATGGAGTCAGAATAAACAATGGAATTATTTAAAATTTTTAATTCATTATACGTAGCATCTAATTCATCCGCTAAAGAAGTGTCTTTAAAATAACGTAGTATGTCTAATTGCTCTGCTGTAGCATGATCCTTCGTACAGACAACAAATTTACAGTATTCATCGCGTTTACCACGACATTTTTCCTCATAAACAACAACTTCTTTCGGATAAACCTTTGCTAAAAACCCCGCTACATAACCGATTAATGTCCAACATACGCCTTCTTCGCTAAAACCAAAATGGCGGACATGCTCTTCAGCCTCATAAGAGTGGAACCATTTTCCTTCCATTTCAAATTTATCATCACTTACTTCCAATAAATCTATTTGCACACTAACGACGCCTTCCAACGTATGAATTGCGGCTCCAGCCATTATTAGCTCGTTTATCTCTTTCCAGTTATATATTTTTTCAATCGAACCACCCGCACTATAACCACATGCCCAGCCGTAACGTAATAAAAACCCCTTTGCACGTTCCATATTTAATGTTTGTATAATATCACGCCGAAATAACCCTAATGCCTCTGCAGATTTTAGTACCATTCGATTACCATTAAACTTTATGATGCCCGAACGTGGATTAACATCAATAGAATTCTCAAATACTAGCCGATTTGCCTTCATCATGTTCACCCCTATAAGCATGAGTAATGTTCTAAATGCTCTTAATTGTTCCTCTGTTTGTTGCTATATGAGTAAGACTAAATCAATAAGACTTGTACATACTTTCCTAGCTCAATTAAAGTAAGCGTTTTCCAATTACAAAGCAAAACAGTTCACAGAATGATAGTTACAATCGAAAGTAATTACTAGAGTTAAAGCATTCACTTGTATACATAATAATAGTATAAATTCATTTTTCAGACAATTTTAATCTCTAAATAAAAATACACTTATTTTATATAAATAAGTGCATTTTTCGGAATATTATTTATGACATATATATTTAAAGCTCTTTCACAAGCTCTAATAACGCTGTTAATGAATCGACTTCGTACGTTGGTGTCACAACGCCATTTGGCACATTGCTTTCGCGGTTAATCCACACATTGCTCATACCAACACGAGAAGAACCTAAAATATCAGTATTCAAGTTATCACCAACCATAATAGCATCTTCCGCTTGAATGCCTGCTTTCTCCATGACAAATTCAAAGATTGATGCATCTGGTTTCCCTTTACCAAAGTCACCAGAAATGATGATATGGTCGAAGTATGGTGCAATTTCAGGTGTAATTTCTAGTTTTAAATTTTGTAGACTCGGTGCACCATTTGTTAGTAAGACAAGCTGATACTTGCCTTTTAGCTCATCTAACACTGCAAACGTATCTTCATAAAGGTATGGCGCCACTTTACGCTCAGCCACAAATCGCTCCCCTAGCTCTGCCCCTAAGTTAGCATCGTCAATGCCAACTGCCGCTAAGCCATTTGTCCAAGCTGCTGTTCTATACCCTGGCACGATTTCCTTCATTTTTTGGAAAGAATCTGTTGGATCATCAAATGTGCCCCATAATCCTTCAAATGGATTGATACCAATTAAAACTGTGTAATCATATGTCTCATAGCCTTCATAAAGTGTGCGAGCTTCTTTACGCACAGCTTCTTCTAATTCAGCTGGGTCAAGTGTATGTATTGTAGCTGCGTATTCACATGTTTTTTCAAATGCAGTTTTTACTGATTGTTTGTCCCATAGCAGTGTATCGTCTAAATCAAAAATAATTGTGTTAATTGGCATATTTTCAGCTCCTAGGTCATGTTGGATAAAAGAATCCATATCTTTTATTCTAGCATACTTTCAGAATTGTTAGCATAGTTTTCAGGTAGAGTTTTTGCACATGTTCCTTATCTAAAAAAAACAAAAACAGCCGCAACTTGTGCGACTATTTTTTATTACGTAATCGGTCCATTAAACTTTGAATTTCTTCTTTTTTCTCTGTTGTTTCCTCTTTTAAAATTTCAATATGAACGGCGTCACCAATCTCTTCAATCATTACACGGTCACCTTCTTGTACCGCTTTATCAATCGCCGACAATGCAATAATGACATGCTCTTCCTCATCCGGATATTTCAAAAAAATAGCATAACCATCTTCTATACGATCTAATGTGTATTTAGTCGAGCTCACTAACAATTTCCCCCTTCGCATTTAATAATTGTGCCGCGTCTCCATCATTCAGCCAAATCTGTCTACCCGTCCATTTCAAATAATTTTGTCCTTCACGTGCTGCCGAACCACTCGTTACATAAATTATCTGGCCAGGTTGTAACATTACATTTGGAAAGTTAAAAATCTGATTACCTTCAATTGAAACGAGTTGCCAATCCTTTAAGTCCACCGCTTCTGCAGTATTATTTTGAATAGCCACAATTTCATTCTCTAAATCTTTACTAATAATATCTATGCCTTCTTTTTTAAGAGGTGTCGTCGCGATATTATTCGACCATTCCTTTGCACCTACATCATAGTTTACCCCGTCTGTAGACACAATAACGGTTCCGGCTTTGGCTGTTGCATAAATTTTGCTATCAATTTCTTGTAAACGTTCTACAACTTCTTCATGCGGATGCCCGTATTTATTGTCTTCACCGTAGCTTAACACAGTTACTTCTGGGTGCACTGCTTGAATAAAGCTTTGAGAACTACTTGTGTTAGAACCGTGATGTCCTGCTTTTAATACCGTCGCTTTTACATCTTGCGTTAGCATTTCTTTTTCTAGCGCGACACCTGCATCACCTGTTAATAAAAACGATACATCTCCATAAGTAACCTTTAAAACAATCGATGCATCATTATTATCCGATGCCGTTTCATCCGCGCTTAAAACTTTAACTGATACCGCTTCATCAAATGCTAATATGTCACCTGTTTTCGGTACATTATAAGAAATGTTTTTTGTATCAATAAGCGTTAGCATTTCTTCAAAGGTTTGTGATGTATGTACTTTCCCCGAATCATAAAATTTCTCAATCTCAATCGAATTCAATACAGCGATTAATCCACCAATATGATCCGCATCAGGATGCGTAGCTACTACGGCATCGAGCTTTTGCACGCCTTGCTCTTTTAAGTAAGCGACTATCTCTGGTCCAGCACCCTTTACGCCACCGTCAATCACCATTGTCTGACCATTCGGCGACTCAATAAAAATCGAATCACCTTGTCCTACATCAATAAAATGCACACGCATTTCATCCCCAGCATTAGCTGGTGTTTTACTTGTATCTGGATTCGATGTACAGCCAGCAAGTATAAGCATTACGGCAAGTACGAGTATTATTTTTTTCATAGTGTCTCCTTTAATTGTTGTGCTAGTTTTTTAGCTCTAGCAAATAATAAATCTACAGCATTGTCCATCGCAAAGGCAGTTGACATTTGTTCATCTGCTGCAGCCATAATAATAGAAAAATGCGTTTGTAGTGCTTGTCTGCTTTCACCTGCTACCTTGCCTGACAATAACACGACAGGAATTTGCAGCTGCTGTGCCAATTTTGCTATACCGAGCGGGGCTTTTCCATTCAACGTCTGGTGATCAGAATAGCCCTCGCCTGTAATAACATAGTCTGCATGAGCGATTTTATCAACAAGCCCTGTTGTTCTACTAACAACATCAATGCCACGTTTAAGGGCTACCGGAAAATAAGCGAGCAATGCCATCCCGACACCCCCTGCAGCACCAGCTCCTGCCACTTCATGCACAGCAAAGCCAACCTGTTTTTCTACTACTTTGGCTAGTTGGGCCAGTGCTTGTTCCAATTGTAGACGCATCCCCTTTGTCACACCCTTTTGAGGACCAAATACAGCTGTCGCACCAGTTTCACCAAGGAGCGGATTATCAACATCACATGCAAGAGTCCATGTACTTTCTCTTACTCTCTTGTCAAACTCAGATGTATCGATGCGAGCTACTTTTTGCAACGCGAGTACATCCACTGCTAGTTCCTTGCCCTGTTCATCGAAAAACTGCATACCCAATGCTCGAAGGAGACCATAGCCCCCATCATTTGTTGCACTACCACCTATACCAACAACAAATCTTCGATAACCTGCATCAAGCGCATGACGAATCATTTCCCCCATACCGTAGCTCGTCGCCACCAATGGATCACGTAATTCTTCTTTTACTAGATGTAAACCCGTTGATTGTGCCATTTCAATCACACATGTTCCATCTGGTAATACTAAATAGCACGCTTCGATTTTTTCCATCATTGGATTTTGTACTATGACGGCATATAAAGTACCCCCAATACTCTCATAAAACGCATCGATTGTCCCTTCGCCACCGTCCGCAATCGGTACGCAATCTACTTTAGTCGTTTCATCCACTTCATGAAAAGCATTTGATATTATCGTCGCAACTTGAATTGCAGATAATGACCCTTTAAATGAATCAGGACATACTACCACTCGCATCTAATCACCCCCTAAATAATCAATCACATAATGAGTAGACTAACTTCTATTACCTATCAAAAAAGCTATCAGCGCTTTCCGTTTAACAAAAAGGCAGTTTAAATCACTTGATGGAAATTTTCCGAAGTGGTTATTCTTTTAAACTATAAAAAATGAGCAGCATACACCACTCATTTCATACAATATTATTTCTTATATAAATCATTCAATAACTCAATTTTCTTCTCTATCGCTTCTTCAAAAGTAAGGATATAGGCTGCTGGATCTTTCGGATTGTGGAATTGCGTAATTTTCCCTGTTTCAGGGTGAACAAATTTAGAGGATGCCCCACATCCCACACCTAAAATTGTCTGTACTTCTTCCATTATAACGATGTTATAAATACTTTCCTCACCAGGTTTACTATAACCGACATTTTCTAAGTTCCCTAAAATATTCTTTTGGCGATATAAATAATAGGGTACGTAATCATTTTCTTTCGTCCATACTTGAGCCATTCGCATCATTTCAGCAACCGTATCACGATCCGCTACTTTGTATTTATCCTTATTGCGGGTCATTTCAGATGCACGCTTGAACGACAACGTATGCACTGTTAACGACTCTGGTTGCATTTTCGCTGATTCATCCAGTGAATTTTGGAATTCCTCAATGCCCTCATTTGGTAAACCAATGATTAAATCCATATTTATATTGTTCATGCCCGATTCACGTGCAAGCCAAAACTTATCAATCGTTTCCTGTACCGTATGATGACGACCAATAGCTTTTAATGTTTCATCCGTGTATGACTGTGGATTTACACTAATCCGATCAATGCCCCATTTTTTCAACACTTCTAATTTTTCAGGCGTAATCGTATCAGGACGTCCAGCTTCTACTGTCACTTCACGAATCGTTTCTGGATTAGGGAATGATTCATACATCGTTTGATACAATGCATCCATTTCTTCCGCTTCAATAGAAGTCGGTGTCCCTCCACCCCAATATATCGAAGTGATTTTCATATTATTTTCTGTCAGCCATTTACCCATTTCGCGTAGCTCAATATGCAAACCATCTAAAAATGTAGCAACGCGTCCTTGCTTGCGGTTACTACCAATTGCGTAAGCCGGGAACGTACAATACGCGCATTTTGTTGGGCAAAATGGAATACCAATATACACACTAATTTCCTTGCCGATATCGTCTAAATCTGGAATTGTTACTAATTGACGTGCCACAATCTCTTTTAATAACGCGACTTTCTCTTCTGATAATCGGAAATCACGCTTAAGTATTTCTGCAATCTCAGAATCGCTCATACCAGCCTGTCGGAATTTATGATATAGCTTTGTCGGACGCACCCCTGTCAGAATGCCCCACTGCTGATGCATACCTGTATGCTGCTCCAATACATTTAAAAACACATGTGACAAAGCACGTTTAATACGGATTTTTTGCTCACGCTCCGGCACATCTATGTCATACTGGATGCTATAGTCATTCATATAAGTTTTACCATCCATCTCTAGTACGGCACTGGTATGTACAGAAAAATCTGCATCTACACGATATTGAAATGACACCTTCATATCCGCTTCTGTTGTATCTACCTTTAACTTTGAATCCTCAAAAAATAAGTTCGCAATATGATTTAGTACACGAATCCAATCTTCTGGATACTTTTGATTTATTTGAATAATTCTCATCTATTTACTCGCTCTTTTCTATCAGTATTTCATATAAATCAGGGCATTTACCGTTGAATCTTTCAATAGTTTAACAAATAACTTCAACCATTTGCAAAGCCTGCATGATAATTACCACTTTTCAATTGTCAGAAAAAACTGTTTATTTTATAGACATTTTTTATAACTCCTGTATAATTCAAATAAAAGGAATGATTGCTATGGTTCTCCTACAAGAACGCTATTCTACAAATTTACCAGAATTCTTTCATCTCCTAGATGTCTCTTATCATAGCTTTAATTTAGAGCGTTGTGATGAGAAAACATTCTATATTTCAGTTGAGCTGAAATATAAAGCGAACAAAGTATTATGCGATTTTATTTATATACTTGATAAACCTGATATGTACGGAGCAATTTCCATCAACGAACATTATAAGCAAGCTGTGCACTTTATTAAACAGCAATTTAATCATTCATTAAAGTACACTGATGAACTAAGGCTTGCACATCGTTTTTCTAAATCAACATTCTTTCAACGAAGTTTCAAACAATTTGCTTCAAAGTATCCAAGATTTATGGCGAATAAAACAACATAGTATAGAAGAAGCTGCCCACTACGCCTAAAAAGGCGTAATTGGACAGCTTCTTCTATGTCTTACCCAATTAAATAAGGAATTAACACCCAAACATCCACGTTCACTTCAGTCCATAAACCTTAGCGAAAACTAACAAATGGCACTAATCTTTCATTATTTCCTTGAATCCCGTAATATCAATACCATTTAACGCTTGTGTTGCCAGTCGATCTGCTTCCGTATTCTCTTTTCGCGACACTACCTTGTATTCAGGTTGGATACCAAGTTCTTTTAACTTCTCGTCAATCTTGTCTGCCCAAGCAGCCAAGTCCTTCTCAAGTGCAGGCCATTCTCCACTCAACTGATTGATCACTACTTGTGAATCACCTAGAAAACAAACAGGTAAATGATGCACATTCAACAACTCAAGTTCTACAATACTCATGTAAAGTGCCGCATATTCGGCCTCATTATTTGATTTAAGTTCAGCTGAAAATATATTTTTCCGTAACCTGTACGATTTTCCACTTTGCTCATAATAAATTGCACACCCCAAACCTGACTCACTTGTAGTACGGTCAAAGCCGCCATCAAAATAGACGGTAATATTATGTGGCTCAGTTTCCACTTCTTTTAAATATGCCTTCATTTCTTTGACTGTCCATGTAATGTTAAAGCTATCTATAAAGGTAATGTGTTTTGCACGTCCAGTTTTCTCCATATCTTCAGCAAATAACAAGCCCTGGGCCGCCGGCATCTCCTCAGAACGACAAGTAATTTCAGCTCCTTTTGGTGTTCTGTATGTCCATTCGATACGAATCTTCATCAATAAGCCTCCTACAACAGTAAATCTATATGTTACTAACAGTTTCTCCAATGCGTATTATATTATGAAAGCACATCGAGAAAAGGCGTCTAATAAACCATCTCCTCGGCTTATAGACACCTTCTATTTTTTATAAATATGTTTTACGTGGATATCACTACTTAGAAAGTACCTTTACCCCATTTTAAATTCCTTCATACAATGCTTGCACAGGTTTTACTAAAATACGGTTTACTTCTTCAATTACTGAACTTAACTTCATTTCTGCTTCTAGCATTACTAAGATTTTTTCATTTTGCTGTGCGAGCTGTGCTGTTTTTTGTGCGTATACTAGTTCGTCTTCCAGTAATTCTTCGCCAGCCATTTGTCTTTGTTGTAAATCCATTTGTACTTTACGGAAGTTTTGGAATAGCTTTAGTGCATCTTCATCTGCTTTCACCACTGCTACCGCTTCTTGTAATGCCTCAAATTCCACTGTTTTACGGAAAGTCGCTTCTAACGCGTTAATTTCATTATAAATATTAATCATAAACACATTCTCCTTTTTACATTAAATTAACAATTATGCCTTGCACAATCCCGATTAAACCACCGAGCACCGCACCAAGTACTGTAATCATTTTAAATTCACGCTTTGAAATACCTAGTACAAGTTCTTCTAATTTTGATACAGGGAACGAATCAACTTGTTCACGCACAACTTCCTGTAAATTCAAACGTTTCAGTACATCTTCAAGTTTGTCTTCAGCTTGTATAAAAGCTTTATCTACTACTCGAGGTACAATACTTTCCTTCATCCATATGCTACCTTCTGGCCAGTAATGCGTGATTGGATAATTTAGACGATCTGCCACTGCCAATTGTTCCTTCACATAGCGTTGTAAATTAGCTAAAATCGGCTCAAATTGAATATCTTCTAGAAAATCCATTACAGGTCGATCTTTTAATTTATCCCATTCTTGCATAAAAATTTTCGTTAATAGAGTAGTTGTACCTGGTGATTGTAAAAACTTCACAAGTTCACGCTGTACTCTTCCTACAAGTGATGAGGAATCACCTAAAAACATATTAATCATGCCGCCAAGTGAACCTTTCGACGCTAAGAACTCATCCATCATTGCCTTAATAGTCATTTCGCCTTCTGGAGATAGAAAATAGTCCTCTCCCTTTTCTAAAATATGGCCAACTACTACTGGAATTTTAGCATCAACTGTTTCTTGTATATCGGCTGATAATAGCGTGCGAATAGATTTGGTCGATAATGTATTTTTCATTGATTCAAATTGTACAGCAACGATACTCTCCACTTTTTTCTCAATGGTCGTCGGTACATTGGAAAGCCCAGCTAAATCCAACCAATCTTGAATCGTTTTATCATTCGTAAAAATTGTTTCTTCAATTTTTGTTTGCGCAAATTGCTCTACTTTCTCTTGGATATCCTTCGAGAAAAATTTCTTTCTAAAAGTTTCTGGTGTTAATAAGTAGTTAACAACTGTCAAACCAAGTTGTTTTGCTAGCTCATCGCGACGCTTCGGAATCAACCCTGGTGTAAATGGGACGCGCCAATTTTTAATATATATTGCTTCATGTGGTCTAAATAGCATTTTAATCGCGAGGTGATTTGTTACACCTCCGATTGCTGCACCAATAATAGCCATGAATAGTAATGTCACTAGAAAATTGTCCATTAGCTCCCTCTCATTTCAATCAAATTCAACTTGGCGTACATGGTCATCTAAATTTTGACTCGTTTTACTATAATCCAAAATTTATGGACTCCGCCTCTTGCACTCATTATACCAGAGCAGTGAAAATCAGTGAAAGAAATCCCTCCAATAAAATGAATAGTTGCAAAATTACAGCTCCACATGAATAATGATAAACAAAAACATTCAAGAATGGAGTATGCAAATGATTCAACATTTTAGCTTCAAACCATTATTTGATAATACACAATTACCTGGCTGGACAATTTCCTTCTTTTATAAACGTGAACGCTACGCTGCCGAATATGAAAAAGATGGTTCTATCAAGTGGGTTGGCACTATTCCTCCAGATGAAGAAAATGTAAAAAAACTAATTCACGATCTTATGCTCTTTCATGTTTACGATTAATTTATCTTTAACACTAAGAAAATAATGTAAATATGCATATTTTACTACAAACCACTTCCACATATTTTAATAAAAATGTATTTATATTGATATTGTTGCCTTTTTCTTATACATTTAATAAATACCATCATATATTAAATGTTTTTTTGCAGGGGGCAATTTCTAATGGGTAAAGTCTTAATTTCGAGTGACTTGAACAGTTATAATTCGAAAGCATTAATACGTGCAAAAGTGAAAGAAGATTTCTCAAAGTTTTCCGATGAAATTTTCAGCTTAGTAGAACAAGCCGGTTCTTTAACTAGTAAAGAATTTGAAACTCATTCTGGGTTCAACAGCGACTTTTACACCGAATACTGTAGCCAACTAAAAATATTTTTTGACGCGACATCAAGCGCAATGATTGGCAAACGTTCAGGTAAAATTTTGTACATAACTTACAAAAATGAAAACTATGTTTTGACACAACAAGGTTTGACAGAAAAAGCAACTGTAACTATTTCTAAATTTACAGAAGAAGTTCCATTAAGAGAAACACTTCATGATTTAGATAAAGCTTGCTTAAAATTACGCTTTAATCAGTAGAAAAGAAAAGGGTTATCTCAAAATAATTTGAGATAACCCTTTATTCTTTGCATATAGAAAATAATTCATCTAAAAAAATCCACAAGTAAAACTCTCTTGAGATTTTGACGTGTCGTTTTATTATGAGATATATTTGCGTCTTTCTCTAAACAAACTATTCTTGCTCCATATAAAGTTAGCATATAGATTTCTTATTTTCAATCGTTAGCCGTATGGATATAAAAGTTTTTTCATTACATTTTCTCCATACATTAGCGGTAAATTTGAGGTTGTCAATATTTGTGTTTTTATTGTAAATAATTTATGATTAAAACATCCAACAATTTTTTAAATCATAGGAGGTGTACACTTTGTTTACTTCCCTCATTCGGGCGGGAACAGAGGAATTATTTGGACGGAGATATATTGGAGATAACCATAAGGTTGGCGGCATTCGCCCTTCTCATTATCATGACAGGATTTTTTGTTGCAACAGAGTTTGCTATCGTTAAAGTGAGAGCTACCCGAATTGATCAATTGCTTGCAGAAGGTCATAAAAATGCAAAAAATGCAAAAAGGGTTGTTTCAGATTTAGATGAATACTTATCTGCATGTCAGCTAGGTATTACCATTACAGCACTTGGTCTTGGTTGGCTTGGTGAACCTACATTTGAAATTATTTTACACCCGTTGTTTGAGTTTTTGAATCTGAATGGTAGTGTCTCATCTATACTTTCATTTATTATTGCATTCTCGCTTGTAACATTTATGCATGTCGTTATTGGGGAATTGGCGCCAAAAACTTTAGCCATCCAAAAAGCAGAAATAGTAACATTAAAATTTTCAGGGCTATTAATTTTATTCCACAACATTACGTATCCAATCATTAAATTATTAAACGGCTCTGCCCGTGCTCTAACGGGTATGTTCGGCTTAAAAATGATGGGAGAATCAGACGTAGCGCACACTGAAGAAGAACTTCGTATGATTTTATCGGATAGCTTAAAAGGTGGAGAAATTAATAACTCAGAATATGAATATGTAAACAGTATTTTTGAGTTTTCTGGTCGTCTTGCAAAAGGAATCATGGTGCCACGTACTGAAATCGTTGGTATCGACAAAGAGCTAACGATTAAAGAAGTTTTCGATTTAATGGGTGTTGAGCAATATACACGCTACCCAATCATTGATGGCGATAAAGACCATATTATCGGTTTAGTGAACATGAAACACTTATTAACTGCCTACATTAAAGACTCAGCAAATGGCGATAAACCTGTAATTGAGTATATGCAGCCCATTATTCGTGTCATGGAAACAATGCAAATTAACGATTTATTACTAAAAATACAACGTGAACGTATTCATATGGCTATTTTAATGGACGAGTATGGTGGAACATCTGGTTTAGTAACAATTGAAGATATTATCGAAGAAATCATCGGTGACATCCAAGATGAGTTCGATGATGATGAAATTCCTGAAGTACAAGAGATTGCAGACAATCATTATATTTTAGATGCGAAAATGCTATTAGAAAATGTGAATGATATGCTTGGTACTGACATAGAAGATGATGATATCGATACAATTGGCGGTTGGTTCATGACAAAACGTTTCGATGCTGTTGAAGGTGACAGCATTGAAGAACAAGGCCATGAATTTACAGTAAAAGAGTTAGACGGTCACCATATTTTATACTTAGAAGTTCTGAAATTACCTGAACTTGATTTATCAAACGAAGAATTAAAAGTCTAAATAAATTACATGCTAAAACGACTTCCTTTCATTTAAGGGAGTCGTTTTCTAATGTCCGAAAGTTTTGCGAGGGGGAAACAAAATGGAACTCTATACAAATTTACGTCAAGGGGAAAAAGGTGCTTGGTTGTCCATTGGTACATATCTATTTCTAAGCTCAACAAAGCTTACAATCGGATATATCGGTACATCAGATGCATTAAAAGCTGATGGGCTCAACAATACAACAGATATTATCGCATCGATTGCTGTACTTATTGGCTTGCGCATTTCGCAAAAGCCACCTGATTCTAATCATCAGTACGGCCATTTACGTGCGGAAACTGTAGCATCACTTGTTGCCTCTTTCATCATGCTAATCGTTGGTTTAGAAGTGCTTGTAAACTCCCTTAAAAGTTTATGGGAACCAGCTGGTACAACACCATCACTACTAACAGCCTATGTAGCACTAGGAAGTGCCGCCGTTATGTATGTTGTCTATCGCTATAACTTGGCGCTAGCAAAAAAAATACGCAGTGCTGCCATCAAAGCTGCTGCTTACGATAACCGCTCAGATGCGCTCGTAAGTATCGGAACAGCCATCGGAATTTTAGGAGCAATTTATGGCTTTCCTATTATCGATACACTTACGGCAATGGTCGTTGCTTTTATCATTATTAAAACAGCCGTGGAGATTTTTTGGGAAGCGGTACAGAGCTTAACTGATGCATTTAATATTGATGAAGTGGAAACATTATCTGTTTTAATCCGAAATGTAGAAGGTGTCATTAATCTCATCGATTTCAAAGGGCGTGCACACGGCAATATGTACTTTATCGATGTGACAGTCACCGTGAATCCATATTTAAATGTCTTTGAAAGCCACCGCATTACAGAGGTCATTGAACATACAGTAATGCGAGAAAATCGATTTTGTCATGTGTTTGTGCATATCGAGCCACATATAGAGGAAAGCCCCCCAGAAAACGAAAACAAGTCTCCTACCATATAATTGGTAAGAGGCTTGTTTTTTAGTTTACTTATAAAGTTATTGATTTATTACGCTATACCGCTTCCCTCTGTCAACCCATGCTTCACGGCATAGAGAGCAGCTTGTGTACGGTCCTGTACTTGTAGCTTCGTAAAAATATTCGATATATGTGTTTTCACTGTTTTTTCTGTGACAAATAGTGAAGCGGCAATTTCACGATTACTTTTGCCTTTTGTGAGTTCTGCTAGCACGTCCTGCTCACGGGGTGTTAACGGATTTACATTATGCGGTGCGTTTTCAGCTTCTTGACGATTTTGTTCAAGTGTCGTCGTCGCCTCAGGATGTATCGTATTTTCGCCACGCATAATTCGGCGAATAGATAATACAAGCTCATCCGGTTCAATATCCTTTAGCTGATAGCCTGCCGCACCTGCCTCCATCGCTGGTACAACGTGATCTCGATCAGAAAAGCTTGTCAGCATTAAAACTTCGATATGTGGAAATTTTGATTTAATACGTCTGGTTGCTTGAATTCCATCCATCTCTGGCATTACTAAATCCATTAAAATTATATCTGGCTGTAAGCTTTCCGCAAGTTCGATTGCCTCTAAACCATTCCTTGCCTCACCAACTACCTCAACATCCTTTTGCGTTTTTAAGAAAAACAACAATCCCCGACGGACCACATGATGATCGTCTGCTATTAATACACGTATCATTTTAGTTCCCCCTTTAATACGGCAAACGGATTAATAATTCCGTTCCTTTTCCAATTTCACTAACCCAATCCGCTGTGCCGCCGACAGATTTTGCCCGATCTTTTATCGACTGAAGGCCCATTGACAAAAGCTTGGCGTTTTTATCAATAACAAAGCCACGTCCTTCGTCACGAATCACAAGTAAAATATCTGTTGCTGTCACAGTAATATAAAGTGCCACATCTGTTACTCCGGCATGACGCCGAACATTATTAAGTGCCTCCTGCGCTACACGAAACAACGTCTCCTCGATGCGTGATGGAAACTGCAATACACCTGAAACAGTAACCTGTAATTTCAAACCTAACATTTCCGCATATACTTTAATCGCTTCTAACAAGCCGTTCTCCAAACCTTTTGGACGTAGCTGCCAGATTAATGCACGCATTTCTGTTAATGCGTCTTGCGTTAAATGCTGAATTTCTTTAAACGTTTCTTTTACTTCAGGATCCTCGCTCATTTCAATACCAGCTCTAGCCGTTAATGTAACAGAAAATAGCAACTGATTCACAGAGTCATGTAAATCACGCGCTAAACGATTTCGTTCTTTTACTAGCGCCATTTCTTGTTCCTGCTTTGTTAGTAAGATACGCTTAATGGCAGAGCCCATTTGAAAAGCCACAGATTCCAGTAATGCCAACTCCTCTTCTGAAAAGCGAACAGTATCCTTCGATGCTACATTAAGCAATCCAAAACGTTCTTGCCCCGATTGTAGTGGCACAGTAGCATGATGCGTAATACCAGCATGATCACCAACATTCGCAGCTATCGCGCTTTCAATTCGTTGACATTCAATAATATTAGAGGCCTTTTCAAGCTTCTCGTTACGATAGCGGGACACGCACCAGCAGCCACCTTTTTGCAAGTAATGACAACTTCTATGTTCAAGTGCCTCTGGTAAATTTTCATGAACAACGAGCTCAGAGCGCCCCTTTTCATCAATAAAAAAAATCCAGCCAGTTTCAAAATTTGTCCCATTTAAAAATTTCACAAGTGCCTCTTTTAGCATCGAGATAATTTCAGTTTCTTCATTTAATAATTCAGCTATTTCTTTCAATATACTGATATTTGAATGTTCTGCTTCTTTCACAAAAAAGCACCTCTTCTTCGGCATTTATTGCTTCTATCATATCACTTCCTGCTTGTTTCGTATGGCGAAAGCCGTTCATACTTTTGACTGATTTCATGAATTCCAGTAAATTGCTAGATATAATTGTTGCGATCGCTTGCTTCCGCCTCATTACACATCTGCTGAATTATGTTAAATCAATTTACTTCTAAATTCGAAACCTCTATAATCGAACAAGTAAATGCATTACTTAAGGAGAGTTGCATGTGTCTAAAAAAGTAGAGAATAGCTTACTATTCATCTGGATTGTCTCTATCGTTGCAACGTTAGGATCACTCTATTTTTCTGAAATCCGTGGCTATGAGCCTTGTAAAATGTGTTGGATCCAACGAATTTTCATGTATCCAATCGTCATTATGACGACTATTGCTTTTATTCAAAAAAATGCACGTATTGCGCTAACAACTGCTGTATTTGCAATCATGGGTGGTTCTGTATCGCTTTATCATTATGGTATTCAAAAGCTTAGCTTCTTATCAGAGTCAGCACCATCTTGTGGTATGGTGTCATGTACTGGCCAATACATTAACTGGCTTGGTTTCATCACCATCCCATTCTTAGCTCTAACTGCATTCATTTTAATCATAGGTGCAAGCTTCTATTTAATGAAAGCTGTAAAGGCCGAATAATAATGACTTTTAATGAGCAAATCACAAAACACTTATTTCCATTTTATAAAGTGGTCGTTGCTTCCCGCGCCAACGCTCGCTTTCCCGTAGGAATCTCACGCTTTCACTGACCTGATTCTAACAATAGATGTAAACATTCTTTTAAAGAGCTTGTTAGTAGTAGGCTTTTGGAGTGGAGGCTGGGCGAGTGTAGCTACGGCATTCGCCTTTCGCTACAGAGCAAAGCGCCCAGCTGGAACGCAAATCCCCTACTATATGGTGATGAATCCCTTTTATAATAGATTGGGTATTTTTTGAATGTGATGTTGCTTATATCGAGTAATAACTATTAAAGGGCCGTGTTCTACATGTGGAGTACGGCTTTTTTTACGGAGGAATATTTATGTTTCAATATGAAATCATCGAAAATAAATTAACAATTGAAGAATTATTACGTAACAACTGGCGTCTTGGTAAAAAGCTTGTACACGAGCTTCGTATGACTAAGGCTGTTACAACTACTGAAGGTGAGCCAATTCAGTGGAATGATCCACTTCCAGCTGGAACAATCGTTAAGTTCGCGTTCCCTATCCCCGCTTCAAGTTATAAACCAACTCCAGTTTGTGCCATTGATATTGTATATGAGGATGACCATTGTTTAATCGTATCAAAACCTAAAGGCATGTCCACACATCCAAATGATGCACGTGATACACATACTTGTATGAATCATGTGATGGCACATGTTATAGAAAATGGCGGTATTTATGCAGAACATGTACACCGTCTTGACCAAGGTACTAAAGGATTACTACTTGTGGCTAAACATCCACTTGCAAAATCGATTTTTGACCGTATGATTGAAGAAAAATCAATCATACGCATGTATGCTGCTGAAGTGCAAGGCAATTTACGTTCAACAACTGGTACGATTTCTGAATCAATCGGGAAAGATCGTCATCATGCAACTCGTCGTATCGTTTCTAATACTGGACAGCATGCCATTACACATTACGAAGTAGTCGCACGCTACAAACAGTCTTGTGTCGTTCACCTTATTTTAGAAACAGGACGTACACATCAAATCCGTGTACACATGGCACATATTGGGCATCCAATTATTGGAGATACTATGTATGGTGCTCGTGAAACAGAAAGTGGCGATTACGAATTGCATGCGATTCAATTGGAATTTGACCATCCTTTCTTAAATAAACGCATCATTGTAAAAGACACTGAACAATAATCTTAATTCCACCGCTAACAGGACTAAGTTAGCGGTTTTTTTATACCTAAAAATAGAAATATATTATCTTTATATTTTTTACTTGAATTTAACAATAATATTATTAATATATTTCCTCAATTGGTAATGACGGGTTATTTTTTTCGTGATAGAATAACATTGAATTATCAGATATCTAATGCGAATTAAGGAGGAGTTCATTGATGAAATGGGTTAAAAGTATTGCTGCAACTACACTTGTTGCAAGTTTACTAGCAGTACCTGGGTTCCAATCAGCACAGGCTCAAGAAACAACGACTACTAACGACGGTTTTAAATTAACAATTCTACATTCAAATGACACACATGCACATGTAGAGGCTGCTCCACAGCGTGCTACAAAGGTGAAAGAACTTCGTGCAGCAAATGAAAACTCACTACTTTTAGACGCAGGCGATGTATTCTCGGGGACTCTATACTTCAACGAATTTACCGGAGAAGTTGATATGAAGTTAATGAACTTAATGGGTTACGATGCAATGGTATTTGGAAATCATGAGTTTGATTTAGGGTCAAGCCCTGAAGGACATGCAGCACTTTCAAAATTTGTAAAAGGTGCTAAATTCCCCTTATTAGGTAGTAACCTTGATTTCTCTAAAGACTCATTATTTAATGGATTACAACTCCAAACGGTTACAAAAGACTTTGAAAACGGCAAAATCTATAACGGTATTATTAAAGAAATCGGTGGAGAGAAAGTAGGCATATTCGGTTTAACTACTGAAGAAACACCATCTATTTCAAGTGTAGCAAATGTTCAATTTGCTAAATACATCGATTCTGCAAAAAATGCTGTAGCAGAACTAGAAAAACAAGGTGTTAACAAAATTATTGCACTTACACACTTAGGCTTTGATGATTCAAAAGACTTTGATAATGACCAATTACTAGCTTCAGCTGTAGAAGGTATCGATGTTATTGTAGGAGGTCATACACATACTAAATTAACAAAGGCTGTAGAAGCTAAAACGCCATTCAAAAATCCAACAATCATCGTACAAACAGGACAATACAGTGAAAACTTAGGGGAGCTAGATCTCACATTCAGCGATAACGGCGCTGTTGTAGAATACTTTGGTCAACTCCATGCCTTAAATGATGAAAAAAATCCGATAGAAGCTGATGCAGAAGCAGCGGCACTCCTTGCCCCATACACAGAAAAAATTGCAGCAGTGAAACAACAATCTACTGGGAACACAGCTGTAACTGCATTAGACGGTAAACGTGGCCTTTGGGGTGTCCGTACTGGTGAAACAAACCTTGGGAACGTTATTACAGATGGTATGCTAGCTGGTGCTAAGAAAATTGACCCTGAAGTACAATTTGCCTTCTCAAATGGTGGCGGTATCCGCGCTGGTATCGATGCTGGTGACATCACTTTGGGTGAAGTAATGACTGTAATGCCTTTCGGTAACGCACTAGGTATCGTGAAAATGACAGGTGCTGAAATCTATGAAATGGTTGAGCATAGTGTAAAAGACTTCCCGAAAGAATTCGGAGGCTTCTTACATTTCTCTGGTTTACAAGTACAATTTGACGGTAAAGCAGAAGCTGGTAAACGCGTGAAATCTATTACTCTAAATGGTAAAGAGCTAGATAAAGGTACTTTCTACAAAGGTGCAACTAACACATTCACTGCTAAAGGTGGCGATGGTTACGATACTTTAGCGAAAGTTTATGCAGATGGGCGTGTAAGTGAACCTGGTACGATTGATTTTGAAATGTTCATCGAGCATTTAAATACCCTGAAAAATGTAGATGCTAAAGTGGAAGGTCGCATCATTGCCACAATTCCGTTCACCGATATCAAAAAAGGCTCTGAAACGGAAGATTATGTACGTGACCTTTATTATCGTGATTTAACACAAGGTACTTCAGCTACTACTTATTCACCAAATGCTAACTTATCCCGTGCACAGGCTGCTTCATTCATAGCACGTGCATTAAAACTTGAAGCTAAGGGTAAAGTAACATTCTCTGATATTACTAGTTTAGAAGAGGCTACTCAAAAAGAAATTACGGCTCTTGCTGAAGCAGGTATCGTAAAAGGCCAAAACGGTAAATTTAATCCAACAGCGAAAGTAACACGCTCGCAGCTTGCTTTAATGTTTGCGCGTGCATATGAATTACAAAATGATGCAAAAAAAGACTTAAAAGCTGATTTTAGCGACATCTCAGCTTATAACGCTGAAACGAAAAATGCCATCGCTCTAATGAATGATCTTGGCATTGCTAATGGTTCAAATGGTAAATTCATGCCTAGCAACAACGCAACACGTGCGCATATGGCAAAAATGCTTTCTAATTACATTCCTTATGTAAAAGAAGTCAAATAAAGACCAACTAAAAATCCCGCTTCTCATTAATTGAGAGCGGGATTTTTTATCATTATCGTACTTAAAAGTTAAATTTAAAGTTATCAGGATCTTGACCAAAACGTTGATTACGATTTAAAGCATGCAATTTATCCATCTGCACCGGTGATAATTCGAAATCAAAAATTTGAGCATTTTCCTCAATGCGACTAGGCGTCACAGATTTAGGAATAATGATTGTATCATTTTGTAAATGCCAACGAAGGACAACTTGTGCCGCTGTCTTCCCTACTTCTTGACTGATTTCTAGAATAGCAGGATCATTTAACACACCGCCACGCCCAAGTGGCGACCAAGCTGTGACAGCAATTTGATGTTCCTTACAAAAAGCCTTTAATGCATCTTGCTGTAAGTATGGGTGCACTTCTACCTGATTAACCATCGGTGCTACATTTGCCTTTGCTAGCAGTTTCTCTAAATGATGCTCATGGTGATTGGAGACACCTGTTGCACGAATTAATTTTTCATCATACAAGCGTTCAATCGCTCGATAGGTTTCTTCAAACGTTTCAGGAACAGCCCAGTGTGTTAAATACAAATCTAAATATTCCAAGTTTAATTTTTTCAATGACACTTCAAAAGCTCGTAGCGTTGCATCATAACCATGATCACTATTCCAAACTTTTGTCGTCACGAATATATCTTCTTGCGCAATGCCAGAATAACGAATGGCTTCTCCAACTTCTACTTCGTTACCATATAAAGAAGCCGTATCAATCGCACGATACCCAACCTTTAATGCCTTATCGATAGCCTGAAGTGTTTCTTCTCGCTCCGTCATTTTATATACCCCTAAGCCAAGACGAGGCATTTCTAAACCGTTTGTTAATATTTTCGATGATTGTAAATTCATACTTTTGAGCCCCTTTCTTTTCCTAGTACCATTATACAAAAAAGTGGATTTAAAAAAAGAAATAAAGCATCACTGAATTTAGCATTTTTTATTATCTGGTTTTTCGTCTTCATTCAGCTGAATAGGATCTGCAATGCGATTATCTTCTGCCAATTCAACACCGTCACGCATCCGTTCCATTTGTTTACCAAGTTCTTTCACTTCATCAAAATTTGTTGCCATTGTACCGTTTTCTATATTCGGAACTTTCTTCTCCATTATCATCACCTCTAGTATAGTTTTCCCGAAAATCTGTAGGACGAACCATTTCTGACATATTTTATTTACTAATGTCGTTTCATTTTGACAAGAGATAAGCTATACTAAAAAGAGATTTCTTTACAAACATGAGGAGGGTTCTTCCATGAAATTATTATTAATTATTGGTGTAACAGTTGCTTTCTTATCTGCTATTTTCACTGCTGGTTACGAAGGCAATTACAAAGCGGACAAATAATACCTCAAGAAAATCACTAAGTATGTTTACATACTTAGTGATTTTCTTATTTACGAGAAAAAGTATAACTGCTTGACTTACTTAACTTTATAAAATATACTAAGTTACATAAAGTAAGTTGATAATTAATCATAACTAAAATATGGAGGCTATCCTATATGCATTTTCATGAAAAACCAAATATGTATGTTACAAATGTAGAAATTAAAGTGAGCGATTTACACCGTTCATTAAAATATTACCAAGAAGTAATTGGCTTTAAAATTTTAGATCAAGAATCAAAAAAAGCAACCTTAACAGCAGATGGCTACACAGCGCTACTAACACTTGTACAACCTGAAACAGTTGAAGAAAAAACAAGATTAACTACAGGACTCTTTCACTTTGCATTACTTTTACCTACTCGCGGTGATTTAGCGAACATCATTACACGTTTCCATCGAAAAGGCATCTATTATGGCGCATCAGATCATGCTGTAAGTGAGGCACTTTACTTACAAGATCCAGATGACAATGGCATTGAAATTTATGTTGACCGTCCAGAAGAAAATTGGACTTGGACATCTAACCAAGTGCATATGGTGACAGAGCCGCTAAACATTCGAGCTATTTTAATGGAAGAAACCGGAGAATGGAATGGACTTCCAATAAAAACTGTAATGGGACACATCCATTTATCCGTTTCAGACTTAGATGAAGCAGAAGAATTTTATACAAATGGACTGGGCTTTGACATAGTCACTCGCTATGGAACGCAAGCATTATTCATCTCCACTGGTCGCTATCATCACCATATCGGTCTAAACACGTGGCATTCTAAAAACGCTCCAAAACTTGGAGAAAACCAAGTTGGCCTAAAAACATATTCTTTGTTTTTAGATAACGACAATCAAGCCACTACATTAAAAGAAAATTTACATGCTATTGGTGCACCTGTAGTCGAATTTGAAGGTGGTTTCCAAACAGAAGACCCTGCTGGGAACACCATCTTATTAAAATTTTAAATAAAGTAAAGGCAGCTCTCACATTCATTACGTGAGAGCTGCCTTTTCATTTTGTTACCTTCAATTTTCAATTTAATCCTGGGTACCCTTGCTGACGTAGTGCTTCATAAATAACAATTGCAGCTGTATTCGATAAGTTTAACGAACGAATATGCTCACTTTGTGGAATACGTAAACACATATCACGACGCTCATAAGCAAAATCCTTTGGGAGACCCGTTGTCTCTTTTCCAAACATAAAGTAAATATCACGATCCTTATCACTAAAATCATGCGTCGTGAAAGGCTCATCGCTATACGTTTCGATTAAATACAAATCTCCGTTTTTCGATACTTCTAAAAAATCTTCGAGCGAGTCATGATACACTACATTCACGCTATGCCAATAATCTAAGCCAGCACGCTTTAGCATTTTATCGTCCGTAGAGAAGCCAAGTGGACGTATTAAATGTAGGGATGTATTTGTACCAGCACAAGTACGTGCAATATTACCTGTATTTGCTGGAATTTCTGGTTGATATAAAACGATATGCAATGGCATAACGGCACACTTCCTTACCTGAAAAATTTTAGTCCTTTATCAATTTCGACGAGCACTTCCTCGTCTTGTTCCTTATTTTTCGCAGTGTGTAACGCAGCTTCTGCCACGTTTCCACCAATCTTGCCTAAAGCCCATGCAGCTGTTCCTCGAATAACTGGACGACTATCCTTTTCAAGTAGCGCCACTAAATCTGGCACTGCCGCTTCTTCTTTAAAATGAGCAAGTGCAAAAATGGCATTACGTTGAATCGGCTTTTTCCCACGCCATGATCCTGATACATGTCCAAACTTCTCTTTAAACTCGCGATTAGAAATAGTAAGCAGTGGTACAAGTAATGGCTTGGCTAACTCCGGATCAGGCTTAAATTCATCATGTATCCAGTTAATCTTACCTTTATTTTTTGGACAAACAGTTTGGCATGTATCACAGCCATACAAGCGATTGCCTATATGCGAGCGAAATTCATCCGGCAAACTCACCTTTGTTTGCGTTAAAAACGCGATACATCGCTGTGAATCAAGCTGCCCACCTTCAATAAGTGCACCTGTCGGACAAACATCTAGACATAATCGGCAGTCTCCACACTCATCCTCCATCGGTGTATCTGGGGCAAATGGAATATTCGTAATGAGCTCACCTAAATATACGTAAGAGCCAAATTCAGGTGTGATAATAGAACAGTTTTTGCCACTCCAGCCAATGCCAGCACGCTCTGCAACAGCACGATCTACAAGTGCACCAGTATCGACCATCGATTCAATACGCACAATTTCAATGCGCTCTTCTAGCCATTCCGTTAACAATTTCAATCGTTCACGCAAAGCAGTATGATAATCGACACCCCAAGAAGCGCGGCAAAAAATCCCACGTCTAGCGCCTTTCTTACCGACAGGTGCATTTTGCATACGTGACGGATAAGCTACTGCAATTGCTACTATACTTTCTGCTTCGTCCAGTAGTTGCAATGGCTCCGTTCGTTTTTCAATATCCGCTTCCTCAAAACCCGATTGGTAGTCAAGTTCTTGCTGACGTCGCAGACGATTTTTTAATTCTGTAAACGGAGCTGCCGTTGTAAAGCCAATTTTATCGACCCCAATGGACTGTGCATACGCAACAAATTCATTTTGTAATTCACGTATGTTCATTTCATTTCCAACTCCTTACATGATACAATAATATCAATTACGCCTCGGCGTAATTGCATCCAGATTTTAAATGAAGATAAATATATAAAGTAGGTGATAATTTCATGGAAGTTTCACTACATCCATCTCTTTCTACACAACATCCCGAACTCAAAATCGGCATTATCCATTATACCAAAATAGTCGTAGCAGAATCGCCTCAAATGATTAAAGGACGTATGCAATTGTATCAGGAAAATCTTTATTTAGAAATGCAAGAAACACCTGTAACAGAACGCACAGGAATTGCTGAATGGCGCAAACTATGGAAAAAACTTGGGGCTGACCCAAACCGTTATCGTCACGCTGCAGAAAGTCTAATGCGCCGCGTTAGTAAACAAAACTATTTAACACCGTTTCATTCTGGTGTTGATTTAAATAACTTCTTCTCGCTTCAATACGAAATTCCAGTCGGTATTTACGATGTTGCTCATATTCAAGGTAATGTAGAAATCGCACTTGGAGCTGAAGAAACCGGCTATGAGGGGTTAAACGGTCGCTTCAACTCACTACACAATATTCTATATAGTCTTGATGAAAAAGGTGCATTTGGCTCACCATTCGTCGATTCAAAACGGACAGCTGTGACAAAAAATGCAACTGAAGCTTTACATATTTTCTATCTACGACCATCACTTTCTAACGAAGAAGCAGAAAAACTACTAGCTTCTGCTGGTAAAATGTTCAATCAGATCCATGGCGGTGACTATACTACTGCCCTATTAACATCTGTAACACCAACTACTACACTATAAGGATGTGTTAGCATGTCAATTAATCTTGCAGAAGCAGTCAAATTGAAAAGTGTTTTAGCAAAAAAAGTACAGGAGCTTATTAGTGAGCTACACCGTAGTGCCTTTGTAACGATTGAAAAAGGTCAAACACCAAAAACAAGTAATCGTTTAATGACGACGATTGAGGCTGATCTTGCACAAGTTCGACTGGACATCCGTACATTAGATCGTCTTGTATACGAAGCAAACATTCAAAATACAGTAGCCTTTAAAGGCGAGCACCTTGCTCTTGTCGAAGCGATTGAACTAGCAACTCAGCTACGGGCTGAAGCTGAGCTTTGTAAGCACTTTAGTACGCATGAAAAAGAAACAGTGCGTATGGGTTATGGTGATAGTACGATGCTTTATGAAATTGCACTTTACGAACCTGAAGATTACCGCGAACGTGCAGCTACTCTTGAAAAAGAGGCACATAAGCTATCGAACTTAATCAATGCAAAAAACTATTCAGTTGAAATTGCATTCGATGATTCTCGCTATTTTTAAACTCGGGGCGGTGAGACTCCAAATCATTTTTAAAGAAAGTGCCGTTATATCAATGTTTTCAAGGGTTTTCGGACACCTTTCTAAAAGTAGTGAATACGGGTTTGACTACGGTTTACCTAAAATAGCGTTGTTGGGGGCAAATTTTTATATTTGTTTTAATGAGATTGTGGCATATTGCTTCAATCTTTTTTTTGTTGGTGCGTGATGCAATATAAAAAGCACCCTTGTATGAGAGTGCTTAGAAATTAATTAATTATTTCAATTGAAGAAACATGACTAGGGTTAAACATTATTTTACTTTCAGGATCTAAAAACGAGAAACTGTTTTTTAGAACCTTTACAGTACCAGCCCCCATAGGTAATTGATTCTCATTATACAAGCTTGATATAAACTGTTGGAGAGTATTACCTGGATATTCTAAAATGTATTCTTTACCACTATCCATAATAACCTTGATTTTCATTCCTATCACTCCTTCTCTATATAATTATACTATAAAGGAACTATTTTCCTAAAGTGATTTTTGAAAAATAATAATAACGCTGATATATTTTATATTCCCTACACTAACTTCGAGATAATTTTTAATAAATATAAAAAACACATACCGTAGCAAGTGTTCCGTAAAATCCAAAATAGGACTGCTCAAAATTGAGCAAGCCCCCATCTACGTGTTAAAATACTATTTAGGACATGTTTCATTAGTCGATGTTAGCGCATCGGCTTTTTTATTTTTCTCGCTTTTAATTACCGTTTCGAATAATTCATCTGCATGAATATTAAGGTTTTTTACTTCTTCAGACATTTCTTTAAACAAAGGATGGAAGCCCATATCAATTAAACGTACTGTGTCTTTAATTTCATTAATTGCAAGACAAGCCATTCCTCGGTCTTTATCCCAACCTTTGTGAACAATATCCTCAATACGTTCTAACAATTTCGCTACTGCCCCTTGAATAACCTCTAATTGAATCATCTGTGCAGATAAAATATATGCGTTGTTACTATTCTCATGTGCGATTGTTCTTAAAGTGTGTTGTGTTTGTTGTTGCATGTTCATCATTTCCCTTCTATATATGTTTTTATTTAGTTGCTACCGCATTTAAAAGTAATTGCTTGTTATGATCAGACATCACACGCCATTCTTTAGCTGTTACTTTCATTTTCTCTCCCCCTTTCAAAATGCCGGCTATTTCTAGTCCATTCACCGACTAACCCTTGATGGTCATTTAAGTTAATTCAGAAATATACTAACTTCATTGTACTTTTTACTAACTTCATTGTACTAACTAGTTAATATTTAGTCAATAGTAATTATGAAAAAATACCAACTTCATTGTATAATTAATTTTAGGAGGGATTATATTGATAAAAATAACTTTGGATAGAATTATGTTTGAGAAGAAAATTAAAGTACCTCAATTGGTAGAGAAAAGTGGATTAAATAAGAATACGTTATATGCTTTGCAAAAGAATGAAGTAACACGAATTGATTTAAATACTTTAGATGCTTTATGTATAGCTCTGGATTGTGATATCACTGATATAATCGAATTCACACCAAATAAAAAGGACTCCCTATAAACGGGTGTCCTTATTTTTATATGTCACTTTTTTTGTTCCACATATTATCATTCGATATTTCTTTTGTTCTGTCTTTAATTACTGTTACTCCACCAACAGTTAAATTATTTAGCTTTAAATCCACACTGTACTTACGTGACCAAATACTTTCGACGATTGGCATTAATTTACGCACTTTTTCTTCTGTCATTTTGAACCCTTCTAAACCCTTCATGATTATCACTCCAATGATTTTTATTCTCAGTATTGCCTTTATGTAAATTAAAATTGAAAGTATATTTAATGGTATAAAACCCCAAATAGGAGTTTACAGTTGAAACGGAGGAATTAAATTGAGAAAAGTAAGAGGTGTCAAAGAATTAGTTGAATATCTAAAATCTATCAACTGCCCAATGTCTGAAGCTACAATATATCGATTAATTAAACGGAATGAAATCCCATTAAATCGTCCAGCACCAAGGGTTTTGTTGTTTGATTTAGACAAAATAGATCGTTGGCTTGATGGAGAATCATAACAAACAAAAACACTCTCGGCTCAACATGCAGCTGAAAGTGTTTTTGTTTTGGTCTAAGAGGGTTATCATCGATTATTTTTTAATGTTATTTTGATTAGTTCAATAACATCACCTTCTAACAATTCATTGTTACGTCTAATAAGATTTGCAATTTCTTCTTTATCACTTTCAGACAAACTTTTTACATAATCTAGTCGATCATGTAACTCTCCTAATTGTATTCCTATACTCATTCAATCACCTCCTATATATCTACAATTGTAAATAAAGTAGAAGGTAGAATAAACCACACATATTTGATATTTTAAAGTCCTACTTTTGTTCTTCCGATAATCGTTAATGTTTTATTCCTCATATTATCATTGACGATTTCATCTATATCATAGCGTTGCCCTTGATATTCAATAATCATGTTGCTACGGATCGTTGGGTTGTATCGCATGATGAAACGGAATGTATTTTTTTGAAATTCCATACCAACTGTTTGAATATCTTCTCCCTTTAAGGTGCGAATATCAGCCCAAAACGAACCAACTTCTTTAATCACTTTAATCTCTTGTAAAAGTTCATCCAATTCAATAGTTACTTCTAAAACTCGAATACGATGTCTATAATTACTCGCCAGCATAGTATTTCCCTCGCATCTGTTGAAGTAATGCTTGTACGGTTGTTGGAATGTGTTCTTTTGGTGCTTCAAAACGCCCTTCATACCAATGTTGTGTTAATAGGCTAACCGCCCAATCATACTGCTTATATCCCTCTATAACGCCATTTGTGCTGGTGCTATCAATAGCATCTTTTACGTATTCCTTCGCTGTTTCAAGTAGTGCCATTATTATTTCATCGTCATAATCTTGATCTATACGCAATGATAATTTAATGTTTGCTAATGTTGCGGTTACTAAATTCATATCATTCCTACCTCTCTATAAAAATAGGGACGGACACAAAGCCCATCCCTTTATGAATCAAATTAAGCTGGTGTAATTTCGATGTAACGTGCAGCATCTGCATCAATTACTTCATAGTCATTGCGAACAATAACCGCTAAACCTTGTGAGTAATAATCGAATTTTTCCCATTGCGTTGTAACTTGATTACGTCTTGCAACAAATACCGATTGTTTAATATCTCCCATAATCATTGGATAAGTACCAGCTACTGGTGTAGGTAATAATTTATTTGATACAACAATTACAGGATTACCGAACAATGAATAACCGCTTGCAGCTGTCACATCTGGTTGTAAGATATAACGTCCGTCATTGTCTTTTAATGTATCAAGGTAATTAAACGCATCTTGATTTACAATTACAGATTTATCTAGCGCTGGATCTAGTGTTACGTTATTCACTTTCTTTAAATCATCCAAGGTAGCAGCTTCAACTTTTGCGAAACCTTTTAACAGAGTGATAATGTTTGTGTTATCTGTATTCACTACTAATTGTTCAAGCTGTGCTTTTACTTCTCCCACAATATCAACCGCTGCATCTTCCACCACTTCATTTGAAAGTGCAATTTTACCAGCACGAGTTTGTACATTGTATTCAACTTGTGTGAACATGTCCGCATTCACATCTGCGATTTCTGCTAGTTCTGCTTTTGTAGCAAGTGTAGCTTCTTGATTTGTAGCAATTGGATATTTCCCTTGACCGTTTGAAACCTCTTTTACTGTAGCGTATTGTGCTAGGTTGTAGCGTTGACGTTTAAGGTCGAATACTTCACCGATCACATCTTTTGGAATGACTACATCTGCATTTACTGTTGTTAATCCATCTCGTACTTGCCCTTGTGAACGAATATAGTCCTCGAATGAACGTGTTTCCGTATTCTTGTTATCTAATAATGTTTTAGCCATATCTTTATCATCCTTTTTATTTGTATTTTGATTTAACCACGCTTCATATGAGCGTGTATTCACTTGTACATTGCTTTCGTTATAAGCTGGAACTGTCACGATTGAAATTTCACGTAATGCTTTCACCTTTTCGATACTACGAGTGATAACCCCATCCTCATTTTTATCAAATGATTCTACACCGATTTCAAAACCGAATGACATTGAATCAATAATGCCAGCTTGAATATTTTTATAAATATCATTTGCATATGTTGTATCTTGTAAAGTTGCTTCAAAACGAAGCCCGATTTCATCAACTTCTAGCTTTAACGTATTGGCCTTTACACTGGCTAATGGCTTACCGTAATCATGGCCATGTAGCAAGATTACATTTGATAGGTCTACTTCTTTTAACGCTTCAGGTGTAATGACCTCTACGAAGCCACCTAAATCTTTAGAAGGTGCGCCAAATTTAATGGCATACCCACTAATAACCTTTTCACCTTGTGTTTCTTTTTCTTCTTGTGTATCATCATTTTGAGCGTTTTCTGAATCTGCTTCTCCTGTTTGTGCTTTGGTCGGTGCTTCCAGGTCTGCATTTTCAGTTAAACGCTTTTCTTTTTCTTCATTTGTCATAAACTTACCCCACTTTCGACTTTATTTTTTTCTATTAATCTATCTCCATTTTCAATAGGATCAAGACCGATTTTCTGACGTGCTTCATTAATTGTCATAATAGAACTTTCAACTGCCTTCACCGCATTTTCAAATGTGGTTTGTGTATCACTATTGAAACGGTCTACATTGAAGGTAATTTCTACCCCTAATTTGTTGAATAACTCACCTTCAAATGCTTTTAAATAGTGCGTTAATGTGTTTTGTAAATACATTTTGTTGGACTGCTCTGTATTACTATGATTTGCTTCCACACCTAAACGATCCGTAGAGAGCCCATATACTTTAGCGATTTGTTTGGTTGTCCAATCATTAGAATTCACTAATTTAAGGATCTCCGTATTAATCTGAATTGGCGTGTATTCAAATGTTTCATCTAGCACAATTGTTTGAAGTGCCTTATCTGTGCTGCCATTTGCTTCATCGAATTTCTTTCGAATCGCTTCTTTAGCTGTTGCATCTAAGTCTGATTTCTTTACTTTTAAAATACCGCCACCGTTTACACCTCGATTGAAAAAGCCGGAAAGTAGTTTGTTGCCACCTTCTTGTAACTTCAATTCACCACTTAAAGCATGCAATGGGCTTAAACCAACTAATCCATCTGTCGTAAAGTATTTGAAATGAAGAATATCCTCACTTTCAAGTTTGTACTGTTTCCCATCATCATTGGTTGTTTCATAAATAATGCTGCCATTATCCAATTGCTTTACACTCACACTATTGGTTAGCTGGTGAATCGCTATTACTTTGCCACTTGAATCTCGTTCAATTTCTGCAAAAGCATTACCATTCAATAAAACATTAGCCGCTATACTAAAGAAGAAATGCCAGCTATCTGTATAAGTGTTAGGCTTATTATTCAATAGCTTGACAATAGGTCCATTCCCCACAAGTTCACTGGAAGCAATATCACCAGCAAGTATTTTTACCGCTGCGAAAATATCGCTATTTCTCAATGCCCTAACGCTTGTATATTGGATTGTTGTATCATCTGACGTTAAGCTAACTAGATGGTCTAGAAAAGGCTCTGAACGTGCCTGTACAGTGTTTAAACTTTTAAAGAAACTCATTTATTTTTCCACCCCCTTTCAATTAAGAGAGCAATAATTATAATGAATATGCCACTGGTTAAAAGTGTGTAGCCGACATTCGTTAAAATCTGTACTGCTGCCACAATAAATGCTATGCCTAGCAATAATAAAACGGTGTGTAAATGACTAAAAACTAAAGTTTTCAGAAACGTAAAACTCATTATTCGCTTTCGCCCCCTCTATATCTTCAAAATGGAACATAGCTTGTGTGTATGCGTTCATCAATGCAGCTATTGGATCAATACGTTCGCTATTTCGATTTTTATTAATAATGACACCGTTATTATCAATTTTTAAAATCGCATTATTGACCGCATATGTTAGTAACTTATTTTTGGAATGAATAATATTTCCATCATATAACTGTTCCCTAAACGTCCTGGTCGGTGTGTTTAATGTGAATACACCTTGCCTAACTTCCACCAATGGAAGGTGTTCTTTTTCTAGCTTGGTAATCAATGTGTTAGCATTCCATTTGTCGTAGCATATCGCTTGTACATTTAATTCGTTTTCTTGGATAAATTGCATGATCCAATTAAAAATATCCTCGTAGTCGATAATGCCACTTGCTAATTTTGTGATGGAACATTCACCTTCTTGTTCAAGTGCTACATAGTTAATGCCATCTCGTTTAATTTTTTGTGTTAAACCATACTTAGTACCAACCCACGAATGGCTATCACAATATAATTGACCTGTTTCAATCAATGGAATACACCAGCTTACAGATGTTAAATCATTTGTTTTCGAAAGGTCGATACCTATATAAATGTCTCGCCCTCGAATATCAGGAACATCTTCAGCCTCTCTAATTTTCCAATCTTCATCGGCAATATAAGAATCTTCACTTGCTTGTAACCACATGTTGAAGTTTTTAACAAGTACCGCATTTAGGTTATTTTGCTTTACACCTAATTCCACATCTTCACGAATAGCTGAAAGCATTGTTTGTTTAATTCCCTCATGCTCGAAAATGGGATTTGCTTTAATCCACATATCTTCATTTGTTGTTGCTTCTTCGGCATCGTCAAGTTCGTAAATCGCAATAAAATAACGGTCTGCCTCTTGTTTTCCATCTAATACATCTGCTAAAAAATCATAATCTTCCTTCATTGGACAATTTACATTTACACCAGCCGTTGAAATGATAGCGAGTAATGCGTTTGGCTCCTGTTGTTGACCACTCTTTAGTGTTGCAATCACATCACGATTCTTCTGTAGCGCATACTCATCGACTATGATAGTTGTGCCAGCATATCCATCGAGACTGCTTAAATCACTCGATAAAGCTGTAGCAAAACTGTTGGATGGTAAATGTTGAATTTGTTGATTCATGATTTTCAATTGATCCCGCAAGAATGCCGATTCTTTAACAATTTTATTCAGGTTGTTTTTAAGCATCGTATAGCCTAACTTTGCTTGCTTTAAGGCATTTGCTATAAAAAGAATTTGACGGCTCTCTGCTGGTTTATTCTCTGCAATTAACGATAGACCACCTACAGAAGAAGCCAACCATGTTTTTGAATTTTTACGTGCCATTGATATAAAGGCTCGATTATACCGCCTGTTACCTGTGCCTTTTTCCTTCCAGCCATATAATTCTGAAACAATCCACTTTTGAAATAGTAGGGCATTAATTTTTGTACCGTCCGTAGAAGGCATGAGTTCAACAAATTGAATGGCTTTGTTCGCTCGTTTCACATCGAAATAATAAGGGAAATCATCGTTCTGTGAACGTTCTAAATCTCTTATGAAACGCCTACAAGCCTGTTTAATTTTATGACACGTTACAATTTCATCTGAAATGGCTTTGTTAGCATATTCCAATGCGTAATTAATCATCGAACATCAAACTTTCAAACGCATCCTTAGGCTTTTCTTTGGCTTTATTGAATGCTAACTTCGTTCGTGAATCTAAACTCATGCCCAATGAATTTGCCAACATGCGCATGTCCTTCATGGCTTGTGACTGTAATCGCACTGCTGGATTGGATTTCCCATCTTTCAACATCGCACCATTGTCATTGATATGATTTTGACATTCGATGATTGTCCCAACTGCTGCACAATAAGAAGCGATTAGAGAATAATCTAAATCTGAAATAGGTATATCACTTTTTAATAAAGGCACAACTCGATTCCATTCATTTAGCGCCTCACCTGTCAAAAATGTTGGAGGCTGTGTATTCAAGTCGGGATATTCAAATAATTCTTCTCGCATAGCTTCACGATCTAACCGCTCGGCTTTGGAAATGTGCCCTTTGGTTGGCTCAATTAATTTGATTTTTTTACCCATTCTCCCAACCTCCTGTTCTATTGATAGTATAACACATTATACTTACTAATAATAATCTAATTACCAAAAATAACTCCATAAAGGGCGTTTTATGCACAGAGAGCACCCCCTATCGGTCCCCACGTCCACAAATGAAGCCCCCCTCTTTTATTTAGAAGAACGTTTTATCTGTTCTTGCTTTGTCTTAATCGCATGATGATGATGACATAAGCTGCGTAGATTTGTTTCATCTAAGCGCCTTGACCAATCATCTTTAATCTCCACAATATGGTCTGTTACGTCCGCTTTAACTGCTAATCCTAGTTGGATACACTCCTCACATACCGGATGGGATAGGCGGTAACGAAATGATAGGTTTTGCCATGACTTGCTTTTGTAAAACCGTCTGTATTGCCCATCCTTCTCCATACGTTCTGCATAGGACTGTTGCGGACGCTGTGTGCGTGGCTTGTGGCTCTCGCAATACTGCTGGTCATAGTCGATTAATCGTCTGCATGTAGATTGATTGCATTGATGTTGTGGTTTCACCTACTTGTCAGTCCCATCTTTCATCATCCCATTCTCTTTTAGTGGCTCTCGGTTTAGTATCTGTATTCGCTAATAAAATCGCTTCAATGTCATCGGCTTTTCGTAAAGCTGACTGTTGTTCTCCATCTGCTATATGCTGCTTCAACTCTTTTAAATTTTTCATAATAGTTTTGTAACCTTGTTCGTGAATATGTTTCATTGTGATACCTCCTTGTATTCTTCATATGCTTCTTTAAATAATCTTGTAGACATCTCACCAGCGTTATTCTCCATGAGATAGATCATCATTTCTAAATAACTATCGGTATTCGGAAATGTTTTATCATTTTCAACATCTGCTGTTAACCAACCATATTTACTGTAATCTGAACAATTTATTAACCAATTTTTGAATGTCATTTCTATTCCTCCTGTTTATATTCTTTCCACGCTTCCTCAAATGATTGTAAGCATAAATCGCTCGTATCCACTCGATCCAGATAATCACGATTCTTTTTATACGTCTTGCTATTAGGAAAATTCTTATCCCCTTTAACATCTACTGCTAAATCACCTTTTGGAGAATCTTCGTTTATGAATTGTATTATCCATTGTTTAAATGTCATTGGCTCACCACCTTTCAATCTTCCACAATTGATAATGGTATTCTGAGACTCGTAACTGAAATTAACTGTACTTGTAACCGAACCATTTATTTGAGTTACACGGACAAACCTTAGAGCGATAAGGCTTTTAATCATTCTTGTAACTGTAACCGTAATTTCCACTTAATTTTTATATCTATATAGAATACATATTAATGATGTTGATCTCTTTTTTTATAGAAGTTAAAAGATTTACGGTTACAGAGTTACAAAGTGCTTTGAACCTCACTGCCACAAGGGGAATGAATGTAACTGAAATATTTTTTTCGGTTACACATTTCAGTTACAGTTACACGACTTTAAGCTTTTCGTTTTTATATGTTTTCTGTGGTTTGCTTTTATCTGGGAAACCGATACCCATATAATCTAAGTCACCTATCTTGTTTAATTCAGTCCAATCAAAACGCTTCAACCCATCTGCCCATTCATCTGTTAGTTGCATTTTGAATTGTTTGTGGAATTTTCTATCCGAAATGTATTTATAGCCATTTTCATTGCAGAAACGCTTGTACATCTCATACACGATAGTTTTCGGAACTTCATTTAATTTCCATTCATCAAATACGTTTATTTTGAAGTCCATAATCGGATCATTGTCCTGTTTGAATTCTTCAAGTTCGATTTCAGATACCGCTGGAATATCAAATTTTTCAAAGTCCATATTGATTGCTTTATGGAGAACATATTGCAAAACTTTTTCATCTTTGATGTATTCATCTTTGATTTTGAAGTTCTCCACCTTACCATTGAAGTTAGCATTGAATGGTACAATCACAATTCGTCTAATTGTGCCTGTTGTCTTATTCTTGAACTTAGGCATCCCATTCGTTGATTGGATAACGCTGCATCGAAATACAGTACTATAAATAGGCTTGTTTTTTTGCTCAACAATTACACGATCACCTGTTACAACCGAATTAAAGTTCGAACTATCATCGATGTAAACATTCGCCGGCACATCATCCCCAATTACTGCAGTTTTACCTTCCAGTAAACTTAACTTGAAACGTTCGTCAAATTCGTTCACTTTTAAGGTAGCAATATTTTGAACACCGATTAAATTCGTAATGAGTTCTTGGAAAGTACCTTTACCGTTATTCCCTTCACCTAAAAGGAAAATGGATTTTTTACGAGTGTAATTGCCATTCAATGAATCATTAATAACTTGCCACAACAAATTAACGATTTCCGTATCACCACAAGCAATAGAATCTAACCAGCTTTCCACATCCCAACCATCCATCGTGGGATTAACTGGATTTTCAATATATGAAGTAGCAATTTTTGATGTAAAAACATAATTAGCGTTAAATGGTCCTAATGTGTTTGTTTTCAGATTAAATACTCCGTTTTTAACAGGAATCAAAAATCTACTAGCTGTTCTTTCTCTAACTTGTGCTTGGTTCGTCAAGTGATAGATCACTTCATTCGCTTTTGCTTCATTAAAAGAAGGCTCTAACCAACTAATCACTCGCTTGATTAATGTTGTATTATTTGCGTACGTTCCCTCTGATGGTTGATACATAGCGAGTCGTGTATTTTCTTCTAAATCAAACAATACAAACGAAATGTATTCTTGCAGCACGATTGCGCATCGGATAGGCGAGATGGCACTCGGTTTCTTTCCTTTTCCTCCCGCTTCTTCCCATATTGTAATTGCTCTTTCCAGTTCAACGTAACGTCTTTCTCCTAATAGTTTTTGCAAGTCTACATTTGGGGAATCTTTTTCACATTCAAATAATTGAATATCATTATTCTGCTTTTTATAATCAGAAATAGTTTTCTTTTTACTTGAAGCAGCCTTCAATAGCGTTAAATCCCCATAAGTCATTTCACCAGTACGTCTATCCCATTTTTCACGATAAAGACCACTGTCTCTAAACATCCTATCCATCTTTACAAAATCCTTATCGCAGTAATAAGTGAGCTCCTGACACAAGTAATAATCTGTGTTTGAATGGTCTCCATTACGGATCAATTCACCTTTATACATAGCTTGAACGTCTTGACCAGTTACGGAGTTATTAAACATTTTTCGCCATGTTACTGCATCTTCTTCAAGGTTAAAAGGATCTGCATTAAAACTGGTTTCTGTATATTGTGCTAGCTGCTCTTTTGTGAAGTATTTATCAATAATTTCAGCAACTTCATCTGTACGCTCTTGAATCTCGTTTTCGTTCTCTATACATCCTGTGAATGTAAAATAGCGCCCAAAACTATATACTTCAACACCATAATTTTCATTTTTAAAGCCTGTTTGCGTTACATACTCTGGTAAAGTGCCTTTCACAATGATATGAACACCTGTAGCACTTGGACTAAACTCTGTATATGAATCTAGTAAGTTTATTAATTTCTCTGCTATCTCATTGAACTTACCATTGATATAACACTTATCAATATCAATCCCGATATAGCCATCGTTTCGAGAAAACATAAATCCAATACCGCTATATTGACCACTTCTTGCAGCTTGTACGACATTTTCGAATTTATCCCATGTATTCGGGTCATTCGATTTTGCATAAACCCCATTTGATTGATACGGTACTTTGGTCTTTTTACCACCTCGTATTTCGTATTTCCAAACAACCCAATTTTTAAGTTGTTGTAATTCTAGCGGAATATTATGATAAGAATCCGATTTTATTTCTGGAAGAGTGAATTCTTGAATAACTGTCGCTTGTTCCACATGTTCACCTACTTTCGTTGTTCCGTTGAATCTTGTTGCTCCTTCCTCTTGCCCCCACAGCGAATTAATAACTATTTTTTTCTAAAAACGAGTCAATTTCTTTTTTACTTACACGTTTTATTGCATTAATCTCGCAAACTTTTAATCCTAGATTTCTTAGCTTACAGAATGAATTAAATGATATCCCAATATACTCACATGCTTCTTTAATACTCATCCATTCTTTAGCTGTGTTTTTCTTGTGATACTTTTCAATTGCTTTTTCCGTAGTATTTAATACCACCGCTTCAATTTGTTCCTCAAGCATTGGAATTGCATCAAATTCAATTTTCATTCAACCGCCCCCCTCGAAAGAAACATTTCCCAACTTGTTAACTAAAAAAAAATTTCATCAATTGTAATGTTAGGACGTATAACTTTAAATTTATCTTTCAAAAAAACTTTTTCCGAATCTTTAAATGGAATCTTCCCTTTTTCTTTTTGAGAATATGCTTGTCTTGATATATTCATATAACTGGCCATTTCGGATTGCTTTAACCCCAACATAACTCTATACCCAGCGACTTTATTCAAATAATCCACCTCCTAAAAGAAACATTTCCCAACTCGTTTGACACAAGTATAAGCGTAACTTATAATCATGTCAAGAAACAATTCCCAACTTGAAGGTGGTGAATTTATATGGATGAAAATAAAAACATTGCAATTGGAAAGAGAATCAAGAATATTCGAGTTAGTTTAGGTAATAACATGGAGGAATTCGGAAAGCGTCTTTCTCCGGTTGCAACAAAAGGTACTGTGTCTAAATGGGAAAATGGAAAATATATTCCGAGTAATGACCGTTTACGTCAGATAGCTGAATTAGGAAATGTTACGATGGATTTCTTACTAGAAGGGGATAAGAAAATCGATGGGAACAACGGAATTGGAAATACTTCATTTTCAGTGAAAATTCATACAAGGAAAAATAACGTATACGATATTTCAGGGTTTTATTTCATTCAAAGAGAATGGATGGTATTGAATGGCGATTTCGGTCTATTTCTAAATTTTATTTTTGAAACAGATTCTCATGACTTTGAAGATGTTTTAAAAGGTACTGCAAAAGAAATTTTAAATCAAATTGAGTATCCTAAAAATGAAAATGGAAAAATAGCAATATTTTATGTTGAACAGGATGAAAAAACATATAGAGTGAAAAAAATGGGCTTTGAAGTTTAATTTTTTCACCTCCCATACCTTGCCCCCACAAGCGGTCTAGGAGGAATATGTATGACAACAATTAAAAGCTACTCACTACAAAATGGTGAAAAGCGTTACCAATTCCAATTATATGTTGGTGTAGATCCACTCACTGGTAAAGAGCAGCGTACAACCAGACGAGGATTTAAAACAAAAAAAGAAGCCCAGCTTGCACTATCTCGATTGCAACTCGAAATAGACAACGGGACTTTCAGAAAAAAAACGGCTGAAACTTATAATGATGTATATGAAATGTGGTTTGAACGTTATAAAGCAACTGTAAGTGAAAGTACCTTTGCGAAAACCGAAGAAATTTTCAGGCTTCATATTTTACCTCTATTCGGTAAATATAAGATCGACAAAATCAATGTAGATATTTGCGAAAAACATGTTGATGAATGGTTTAGAAAATTAGTTAAATACCGCTCAATCAAGGCGTATACTTCTAAAGTGTTCGACTTTGCTATAAAGCGCGGCTTCACCCAAAACAACCCCATGAAGTTGGTAGAAGTACCTGAACGAAAGAAAAATCCAAATGATGAGAAGAAAGAGAATTTCTATACCAAAGAACAACTAATCCAGTTTTTATCTTGCTTAGAAAAAGAAGATGATTTTAAAGCTTATGCGTTTTTTAGGCTATTGGCTTTCAGTGGTATGCGTAAAGGTGAGGCCCTGGCTCTTACGTGGAATGACCTTAATTTTAAAAAGAACGAAATTAAAATCAATAAAACCTTAACACGTGGGGAAAAATCAAGATTGGTTGTACAAACAACTAAAACAGAAAATTCCATCCGAACTATCAAAATGGATAAGATAACAATGGGAATTTTGAACGAATGGAAGAAAAAACAAAAACAAGACTATCTAATTTTAGGTTATAATACATTAAAGCCTAATCAATTAGTATTTAGCAATAGGCTTAATGTTTATCTTGAACCAAATATAACGAGAAAATGGATACTCTTTGTACAAGAAAAATATACTCTGCATAAGATTACAACACATGGTTTACGTCACACACATTGCAGTTTATTATTTGAATCAGGTGCAAGTATTAAAGAAGTCCAGGAACGCTTAGGACATGGCGATATAAAAACAACTATGGACGTATACGCTCATGTAACCGAAAAAGCAAAAGATGAAGCTGCTCAAAAGTTCTCTAATTACTTGAATATCTAACTTGAAATGAATACGTCTTTGACTACGGTTGAATACGGTTAAATGAAATTCTACGCAGTATGTGTAGTAGCAAAAGCCTGTTATATCAATGCTTTTAGCTCTCATTGAAATAGCATGAAATGCGTCACTCGGTGCGGTGAGACTCCAATCCGAGATGGATGCGCTGTTTTCGAAACCCCTACTTAATAAGTAGACAACTTAATCAACCAATCACATGTAACCTGTTACTTTATGACCAATGACCCATAACCAACTATACGGCAATGGCATAAAACAAACTTAGGATCATGAAATCTATTCGAAACGCCATCCTTAAAACTCTCTTGCACCTAGTGTGTAAGAGAGTTTTTTTATGTCTATTTTTCCAACTACTCGGACAAACTACTATAAGTACGATTGAAAGGAGCATTAAAAATGAATCGTTCACATGAAAATTCAAATGAAAAAGATAATACGTTAACTAATCGACAAGGTCACCCGATTACAAATAATCAAAATTTGCGCACTGTTGGTAATCGAGGACCCGCAACACTTGAAAATTATGATTTCCTTGAAAAGATAAGCCATTTCGACCGTGAACGTGTTCCTGAACGAGTCGTCCATGCTCGTGGTGCCGGTGCACATGGCTACTTTGAAACGTATGGGGTCGTTGGAAATGAACCTATTTCGAAGTACACGAGAGCAAAAGTTTTTCAGGATAAGGGCAAGCAAACCCCTGTTTTCGTCAGATTTTCGACGGTTATTCATGGTGGCCATTCACCTGAAACATTGCGTGACCCGAGAGGTTTTGCTGTGAAGTTTTATACGGAGGATGGGAACTGGGATTTAGTCGGCAATAATTTAAAAATTTTCTTTATCCGTGATGCCATGAAATTCCCTGATATGATTCATGCCTTTAAACCAGACCCAATTACCAATATTCAAGATGTCGAACGCTTTTTTGATTTCTGTGCAAGCTCTCCAGAAACTTTCCATATGGTAACATTCGTGTATTCTCCTTGGGGCATTCCTGCAAGTTACCGTATGATGCAAGGCTCTGGCGTCAATACGTATAAATGGGTAAATAGTGAAGGTAAAGCTGTACTTGTGAAGTATCATTGGGAACCATTGCAGGGCATTAAAAATTTAACACAAAAAGAAGCAGAAGAAATACAAGCAAAAAACTTTAATCATGCAACACAAGATCTATACGATGCCATTCAGAATAGTGACTACCCCGAGTGGGAGTTAAATGTACAGATTATGGAGGATGGCCCTCACCCAGAGCTCGATTTCGATCCACTAGATGATACAAAGCTTTGGCCAAATGACAAATTTCCATGGTATCCAGTTGGGAAAATGGTATTAAATAAAAACCCCGAAGACTATTTCGCTGAAGTAGAACAGGCAACTTTCGGTACGGGTGTTCTTGTCGATGGTTTGGATTTTTCCGATGATAAAATGCTGCAAGGACGTACCTTCTCTTATTCAGATACGCAACGTCATCGTGTCGGTGCGAACTATTTACAACTTCCTATTAACGCACCTAAAAAACGTGTTGCTACCAATCAACACGGCGGGCAAATGATGTACAAACGTGATCTTGCACCAGGGCAAAACCCGCATATTAACTACGAACCATCCATGTTAGATGGCTTAAAAGAAGCGCCACAAAGTGCTAAGGAATACACACCCCATATTGAGGGGAATCTTGTCCGTGAATCGATTGACCGTCAAAGCAACACAAAACAAGCAGGTGAAACTTATCGTAACTTCGAACAATGGGAAAAAGACGAGCTACTCAACAATTTAATTCGTGACTTATCCAGCTGCGATCAAAGGATTCAACAGGCTATGATTTCACTTGCTGAAGAAGCAGACGAAGAATATGGTCGCTTATTAAAAGAAGGGTTACAAAAAGCTGAAAAGGATTCTTCTACTTCAAGACCACTTGGTAATATCGACGGCGACGATGCACCTGGAGATGCCATTCAAAAAGGGCACGATGCTCAACCGTATTAAAAATAAGGATTCGATATGTAGAACGCATTTACACAGAAAAGAGCTGTCTCAAAATGACTTTTGAGACAGCTCCTTTTTCTTTTTAATGTACGCCTGGTAAGATGCGTAATACCTTTTCCCGAGCGTCTAAAATAGCCTCTGCACCTAGTGGAATAGCAATATTTGTTGTCTCATGCCCAATTTTAAAGCCCGCTACTACTGGTATTTCTAAATCAGCGAAATACTCATTCATTAACATCAGTAATTCATCCTCATCTGCTTCTGTTTGTGTAAATGAGCCAATCACAACACCCGCTAGCTGATCAAGCTTTCGAGCCTGTTTTAACTGTTGCAACATCGAATCAATACGAGGAATTGTTTCAGCAATATCTTCTAAAACAAGAATTTTACCATCCGTACGAATTTCAAATTTTGTACCAAGCGTACTAACAAGACGTCGTAAATTACCTCCAGTGAGCTGGCCACGTGCCACGCCTGCCGAAATCGTTGTCAGAGGCGAAATCATTTCCGTATACTGAACTTCCATCGGGGTAAACAGCTGTAAAAACATTTTCTTCGATAGCTCATCCATTTTTCGTGGTGCCATAATCATTGGTCCATGAAATGTCACCAAATCTGAAAACTCATTAATTGCTACGTGCATATATGTAAGGTCTGAGAACCCCCAAAAAATTTTCGGATTTTCTGCCAGTAATGCATAATCGATTTTTTCTGCGATACGTGCAGAACCATAACCACCTTTTACACAAAAAATCGCCTTTACTTCCGGATCCTCAACCATTGCATGAAACTCTGAAAGTCTCTCTTCATCAGTACCTGCTAAATACTTGTGCTTTGCGCCAATTGTTGAACTAACTTTATAACGCAAGCCAAGCTCATCTAAAAAGGCCAGTGCTTCGCCTAGTTCTTCTACCTCTACGGCACTCGACAATGCAACAAGTCCAACTGTGTCACCCTTCACTAAATGTGGTGCTGTACTTTTCACCCTAACCCCTCCTATTCTTTTCTCCATTCTAGCATATGCACTTACGCAGAGCCTCCTCATACCATTGATTATTGATGATATGAGAGCCTATAATTGACTATAGTATTCTGACTATTAAAGGAGTTTTATCATCATGAAAATCCCACCGTTCGTACTATTACTACTCGCAACACTCTTATGGGGTGGTAACTTTGTTATTGGACGTGCAGTTAGTGGCGATATCCCACCACTTACCCTCGCCTTCTTACGCTGGTGTATTGCTTTCATTATCTTCTTACCGATTGCATATAGCAGCTTAAAACGTGATTGGCGTATGCTAAAAGCACATTGGCCGATTGTTCTTATTCTTGCTTTAACAGGTGTTGCTGCGTTCAATACTCTTGTTTATATCGGCTTACATTACACAACATCGATTAATGCATCCCTCATGAATTCATCGACGCCGATTATGATCTACATACTGTCATTTATATTTTTAAAAGAGCGACTATCGAAATTTCAAATGCTCGGGACATCCTTATCTCTCAGTGGTGTTTTATTTATTATTTCTGGTGGTTCATTTGCTAACTTACTCGACTTCTCCTTCAATAAGGGAGATTTAATCGTTGTTGTGGCTGTCTTCTGTTGGAGTATTTATTCATTACTTATAAAGCAATATGCAGGGCGTCTTCCCGGACAATCAACTTTCCTTATTACAATCTTTTTAGGCACAATTATGCTATTGCCATTTTACGTTTATGAAAAATTGACATTAGCTGAGCCAATCCACTGGCAATTGTCCACTATTGCCGCCATCCTTTATGTTGGTGCCCTAGCGTCGATTGTTGCCTTCCTTAGTTGGAATAATGGTGTTGTGCAACTCGGTGCCAATAAAGCTAGCATTTACTTAAACTTCATCCCCGTGTTTGCTTCCATCTTCGCTGTACTTTTTCTCGGCGAACAACTACATGCTTTTCAAATTATCGGTGGACTTGCAGTAGTCGCTGGCGTCCTGTTATCTAGCAAAAAATAAATAAGCGGAGACTTCTTTATCGAAGTCTCCGCTTATTTATTTTTTAATTTGTACCGCCATAAATGACAGTTACATTTGGATGATTTATTAATTGGCTCGCTGGGAAATCCTCAGTCACAACACCACTACGTAACTTCTCCATCGCCTCTAACTTCTTCGCACCAAAAGCAATTAATACAATCGCCTTAGCATTCATAATTGACTGAATACCCATCGTAATCGCATGTGTTGGAACATCTGCTGGATTATCGAAATAGATTGCATTTTCTGTACGTGTAGATTCAGTTAGCTCTACAATATTCGTTAATGAAGTAAACGGCGTACCTGGTTCGTTAAATCCAATATGCCCATTCACACCAATACCTAACAATTGCAAATCAATGCCTCCAGCTTCCGCAATACGTACATCATATGCCTGACATTCAATCGCTAAATCAGTAGCCTTACCATTGGGAAGATGAATATTATCCTCTTGCATATCTACATGATTAAATAAAACATCATGCATAAACGTCCAGTAACTTGCAGGATTAGATTGCTCTAACCCGACATACTCATCTAAGTTAAATGTCTTCACATTTTCAAATGAAATTGCTCCAGCTTGATGACGCTTTACTAATTCCTCATACATGCCTACTGGTGAACCACCTGTTGCTAATCCTAAAACACTAACTGGTTTTTCTTGTAGTTGCTTCGTAAAAATATCCGCTGCAACCTCGCTCATTTCATCATATGAATTTACTTCAATCCACTTAATGGCGTTCTTCATTGCACTAGTCATCTATTTACCTACCTTAGAAGCATTTTTTGTTTTTAACTAAAAATGGCTATAATACCACCACATAGAAGCTAACAATTTTATTTTACAATTTATCTTTCTACTTTACTATCATTTTCTTCCATGAACTTTCGACGTGTATTCTTTGCGAAATTCGGTTATGTTAAATAGTAAGGAAGTGAGGCGACTTTTTATGAATAAACAAATACAACAGTATTTAGAACATATTAAATTTCAGGGACCTCTAGAACCATCTATTAAACTACTAGGTCAATTACAAACATACCATCTACATACAATCCCATATGAAAATTTAGACGTTGCCATGAAACATAATATTTCCTTCAACATTTCTGATCTTTTTCAAAAGGTCATTGTTCATAAGCGTGGCGGTAACTGCTTTGAACTTAATATACTATTTAGTTGGCTACTACGTGAACTTGGTTTTTCTGTAACGAATCGCTATGCTCAATTTTGGCGCAATATAAATGCCAATACGCCACAAGAAGATGTACCAATGCATCAGCTACTCATCGTGGCATTTTCAGGACTCTCTTATATTACAGACGTCGGAGTTGGGGCACTAGCTCCTTGCAAACCAGTTCCACTTATCGCCGGACATAAGCACCGTGAAGGTAATGAGATCTATAAGGTCGAGCAAGACGATACATACGGCTGGATGCTGTACGAACAAACCTCACACAATTGGCGCTTGCTCTATAGTTTTACTGATGATGCAAGTGATGCCAAGTTTGCACCAAGACTTTCTAACCAGCCAAATAAAATTGCTATGATTCGTACTGCTCGCGGTCGTAATACGATGTTGAATAATGAATTTCGTATATACGAAGACAGCACCCTAACAACCTATACCACTCACTCAACGCAAGAATGGCAACAGGCGCTAAAACGTTACTTCTATATTTCTATTACGTAAAAAAAGGATGCTTCTCAACTTTACATTGAAGAGGCATCTTTTTACATTTAATTAACTGTTTGTTTCAGAAGTTCATAAATAACCTTACCATTTGTCATCTGCCTTACTAACCCTACATGATCTGCATAGTAATACAGGTCCACATCATTGTTAAATACATTCGTTACTTCAAGAATTGCTACATTATTATAAGTTACGCCACCGACTTGAAGTGTAGCTGCTGTATCCTTTACTGTTATACGAACGCCATTAGTAACTCCACCATCATCTTCATGAAGAGTAATACCAATTCTTAAAGGAAGCTCTACAAATAAATCATAATGAGTGCTGAATTCTTGAGCTATCGCTTCCGCATATACAAAATCCTCATAGTATAGCAACTCATCATTAAATAATTTACTATTCGTCGTATTTGTAATGGACCATACATCATTTTTACCATCATTATGACTATATTTATAATTTAATGTATACGTCTGATTGTCCTCTGTTGATGTAAAAGCATACGTGTACATATACTTACGATCCTTTATTAATACTGATTTTGAAAGCGTTAAGGCACGTGCCATAAATGCTGAGAAATGTGCACGTGTCAGTACTGCATTGGGCTTAAATGTGCCATCTTGATATCCTCTTGTAATGTTATTATCCGCCATAGCTAAGATTGCCCGATAGCCATCTGTACGTTCTGTAACGTCTTCAAAATAATTCCCATCTGAACCTTCTAAGTGAAACGCCCTCTGCAAAATAATGGCCATAGTTGCTCTAGAAACTGTCCCACTTGGATTAAATATTGGTGCAGTTTGAAATATCCCTGCATTCTGGGCCGCTGCAATTTCCTTATAATTAGCATGAGTCACTGGCACATCCTGATAATTAGGATTTTTAACATTAGCCGTACTTATTCCTAATGCACGTGTTAATAGCACAGCTACTTGGGCCCTCGTCACATTCTCATTAGGTCTAAAAGAGCCATCAGGATACCCCTTAATAATATCTCTATCTATTAAATAATCAATCTCTGTAACTAATGTATGATTTCTAGACATATCTTTAAAGCTAGCTGCCTGGACCAATCCACTTGGTGACATCCCTATCACGATTATAGCCAAACATATCACCATAAAAATTCGCCTCATACCACTCACCCCTTTTTTTATTCCCCTATTCTAATATACTCATCATCCACTCTATATAAAAGCACTTTTTTATATTAATTCAAAAAAATACCAAATAAATTTACTTTGTAAACTACTTGAAAGTTTCCCCTTTTAATAATCCTAATGATTTCCTTTGTCTGCTTCACATACTGCAATTAATCTTCTCAATTCCATTCTTTCCCTAGATTCTCCTTTATACAAACTTAAAGTATTCATCAATGGATTATTATTACTTTTACATACAACAAAAAAGGACTCTCAAATAAATGAGAATCCTTAATATTTAGTAACTTATATAAGTGTACTGGTGGTCAAGCCCGAACCGGTACTCCGAAGAAACATGATTTTGAGTCATACACGTCTGCCAATTCCGCTACCATAGTATGTTGCTAAGAAATAAAAAAATCGGATAATCCGATTAGTAATTAAAATATATTATGGAGGCGGCAACCGGATTTGAACCGGTGGTAAAGGTGTTGCAGACCTGTGCCTTACCACTTGGCTATGCCGCCAATAATAGTTAAATTAAGCGGAAGACGAGGTTCGAACTCGCGACCCCCACCTTGGCAAGGTGGTGTTCTACCACTGAACTACTTCCGCAATAAATGGCTGGGGTACCTGGATTCGAACCAGGGCATGACGGAATCAAAATCCGTTGCCTTACCGCTTGGCTATACCCCAAAATTTAATTATTATTAGTAAAAATGGGGCGACTGATGGGAATCGAACCCACGAATGCCTGAACCACAATCAGGTGCGTTAACCACTTCGCCACAACCGCCATAAAATTAAAAACTGGTGGAGGGGGACGGATTCGAACCGCCGAACCCTAAGGAGCGGATTTACAGTCCGCCGCGTTTAGCCACTTCGCTACCCC
>NZ_JBIWEY010000012.1:0-103810 GCF_044762775.1 Lysinibacillus sp. NPDC096418 | reverse complement strand
AAAAATTAAACGGCTTAAGCCCTCTAGAATACAGGGTTCAAGCCGCTTAAAGTATTTTTATTATTTCCACTGTCTACTTGACAGGGAGCAGTTCAAAATTATTTTGAGGTGGCTTTTTTGATGGAGAAAAGAGTGTTACGGTTGAGCGATGGACATTTTTAAATAAAACTATCTTGGGGGAATGGTGAGACATTCAGAAAAGTTCCTGTTTATCTATGGGGATGTTTGATGTACTATAATGTTAGGTACTATATTCCTATTAAAGAAAAATATAGTTGTTGTTATTGGGAGGTGAAGTACCGAAATCTGTATCGCAATAATTCGTAACAAATAATCGAAAGGGGAATGAATGATGAAAAGAATAGGTAGGCATATGATTGCCACAATGCTTGGGATAATGCTGATGCTGTCAACGGTTATTCCTGTAATCCAAGCAGAAGAACGTAAACCAGATATTAGCGGTTGGGCAATAGAGGCGTTAAATGAGGGTGAAAAGTACGGTATTTTCCCAGTACAATGGTATTATGAAGGATTTACGAGTGAAGTGTCGATTGAAAGAGTAAATGAACTAGTAGCATTAACAGAGAAGAAAATAGCAGCATTACAACTTTCTGAAAAAAAACAATACAGCCCAGTAAGCTATAAAGAGGACACTACTAGAGGCGATATTATCAATCGACTGTTTAACATTGTAGCACGCTATGATTTACCTGTTGGCAAAGATGCAGTAGCGTATATGACAAAACGAAATATTAGTAACGGATTAGGATTAAAAGAGAAGGCAACTACACAACAAGCAGTCGTATTAGCAACTCGATTAGTGAAGGATACATATAACCAAGCACAACAAGGTTCTAAAGGTGTAGCTTGGGTAGTAGAAGATGAAGACACAAAGGTATACTTATTAGGGTCAATCCATGTAGGAACACCTGACCTTTACCCATTCAATAAAAAATTATTAACAGCATTTGACGAATCGGATGCGCTATTAGTAGAAGTGAATCTCTTTAATCAAAAAGAACTTGAATATCTTGCAGGTAAAGCGATGTATACAGATGGAACAACACTTCGTGAAAATGTTAGCGCAGATACCTATACAAAGGTTGAAAAGGTTGCACAACAGTACCAGCTACCGATGGAACAATTAGTACTACAAAAACCTTGGGCGTTATCTAGTACTTTATCATTGCTAGGATCGGACGATTCTTTTGGGCTGTCTAGGGAGGAAATGACGATGCATGGTATTGATATGTATTTTTTATCAAGTGCATTGCTTCAAGAAAAGCCAATCATTGAATTAGAGGGAATAAAAGCACAAACGGATATGTTTGATGGTTTATCTCCTGAAGCGCAAGAACAGTCTTTAGTAGCTACGGTTGATAGCATTTTAGAGCCATCTGCAGAAAATGGAAAAGATATAATGCAGAATTGGTTTAGTAGTTGGAAAAAGGGCGAGATTTTAGCATTTACTGAGAGTTTCAAAAAGACGGAAGGGGAAGATTCTGAATTTAATGAAATGCTCTTTGGTTTACGAGATGAACAAATGGCAAAGAAAATTGTTTCATTATTAGAAGATGAAGAAGGCGAATACTTCGTTGTCGTAGGAGCAGGTCATTTCACAGTCGATAAAAATATCCGTTATCATTTAGAGCAGAGCGGATATGATGTTGTGCCATTTTATCAATAAATCTAAATAAAAGTGCAGCCATTCCGCATCGCAAAATGTGTGTAATGGCTGCATTTTTATTTTGCTCTATTAAAGACAAACGTGGATATTTGATGCCTCCTCGAATGATTGTTATAATCAAATTTAGAACTAGTGTTCTATTTCGGGTACTTAGATTATGCTCTGTTACTGGAGGCATAGATTGTTGACAGCTTTAAACAGGGGCGTATTGTGAAAACTAAATAATGGGATATGATAAGGAGAAAGAGTTATGTCAAATAGCGTAAAAGAAAGAAGAATAATATTAGATTTAGCAGTTACTTTAGATGGTTTTATTGAAGGGGAAAATGGAGAAGTGGATTGGTGCATTATGGACCCTGATATGGGGTTTACTAATTTCTTGAATCAAGTCGACACTATTTTTTATGGTAGAAAAAGCTACGATTTGTGGGGACAATATATTCCACAAACTGAAGACTCTGATAGTGAAAAAGAAATTTGGGAATTGGTTCATAGTAAAGAGAAGTATGTGTTTTCAAGAATAAAAACGGGCGATGATAATCGAGCAGTATTTATAAATGAAAATATTCTTGAAGAAGTAACTAAATTGAAGAATAAGCCTGGTAAAGATATTTGGTTATATGGCGGAGCAAGTCTCATTACAACTTTTATAAATTTAGGGCTAGTTGATGAATTTAGATTATCTATTCACCCTGTTATTTTGGGAGAAGGAAAACCGATGTTTATTGATATAAAACAAAGGTTGAATTTGAAAATGGTTAATACAAGAACGTTCTCTTCTGGTGTTGTGCAAGTAATCTATCATTCCAGCTAATAGCGGGTTTTACGATATTTTTTTACAGATATTAGGAACAAGAAACCCGCATTTCAAAATGCGGGCTTCTTGTTCCTATATAATACGAGTTGCCATTATGTTTGTAGCCTTTGTGTGTTCTGCAATGTCTTCAATCAAGTCGGTTGTGGAGACATCGTTGAATGTAATAATAGGCTTTGGATTTACTTTTTTCTAGTTACATTTCCTCTTCAAGTGTTGGTAATGTAGGTTTCCCATCTGTTAGAACAAAAGCAGTTTTACTTTCTACACCTGTAGCAGATAGTGATTTTATACCATATGTGTACACTTTATTCTTGTTTGCAGTAGTATCTACATAAACAGTATTCCCATTTGTATTATAAACCACATCTACTATCTTTTTAACATCTTCATAAGATCCTTCTTTTACTCCATCAAATCGGTATATTACATATTTCCTTGGTTGAGTACTATTTTTATCCGTAATAGTAAGCTTCATGCCAGAAGACTCTTTACTCAATGTAACATCGGTTGGATACATTGGTACTGTAGAGTCTTTCCAAAAAGTTGAAGGTGTTAAAGCTTTATAATTGTAAAGTTGCTGATTTAGATAAGAAGAATATCCAAGCGCGTTATTGTTAATGCTTCTTAGAGAAAAATGCATTTGTCCTTGGGCATTTTTATTAGCTCTGTTGGCGATTACTTGGTTGGTAAGCTCCATCTTATTTTTCCATGCAGTATCAGAATCATTTCCAACTTTATAATCGGCCATGCCAATATAGAGATTGACAGGGTGGGATTTTGCGTACGTTTCAATTTCTTTTCCCCACCAATCTAATAAAACAGAGTAATTTGCTACTTTATGACTTCTAGACCAATAGATTTGAGGCGTAATGTAATCGATACTGCCATCTTTAATCCATTGTCTTGTATCAGCATAGATATCATCGTAGTTACTCATTCCATTTGTGTTACTACCAGTGGAATCTTGCGCTTTGTTTCGCCAAATGCCAAACGGAGATATTCCATATTGAACATGAGGTTTAGTTGCTTTAATGCTTTCATATACTTTTTTTACTAATTGATTAACATTATCTCGGCGCCAGTCTTCAATTTTTTTGAAAGAGCTACCATACTTTTTAAAAGTTTGTTGATCTGGAAAAGTCTCACCTTTAATTTTATAAGGATAGAAATAATCATCCATATGTACAGCGTCGATATCATAGTTGCTGACTAATTCCTCTATAGTTGATATTAAGTAATTTTGAACTTCTGGTAAACCAGGATTTAAATAGTATTGTTTACCGTATTTCACTATCCAGCTAGGATTTTTACGAGCCACATTATCTGCAGCTAGATCAGACAACGCGTGCGAAGGCATAGTGACTCTATATGGATTTACCCATGCATGAAGTTCTAATCCTCGCTTATGTGCTTCGTCCAGCATGATTTGCAAAGGATCAAAACCTGGGTTTGTTCCTTGTTTTTTGCCCGTTATATACGATGACCATGGAGCAAGCTTAGACGGGTACAGTGCATCATTTAATGGCTTAACTTGGAAAATAATTGTATTAAAGTTAGCGGCTTTTAATTTGTCTAAAGTACTTTGAGCCCATTGCGTATATTGGGCTTGATTCATACCTGCCTTCATATCAATATTAGAGACCGATGAAATCCAGGCTGCACGCATTTCATTTTTTTGTAGTGAATTAGCTGTAGCCTTTTGATTTGTAAAAACAGGGATAAGTAAAAGTAAAACTAAGAAAGTTGCTAGGCACTTACCGAAAAATTTTTTAAACATAAATAATAGAATCTCTCCTTTTTAGGCTCTACACCAAAGTCTGTACGTGACAGCATATGCCACTACAGGCGGACGCTTCCGTCCCATGTTCTTACATAGTTTTTAAGTCAAAAACATGGTTCGCTGTAAATCCCTTTTTCATGAATATAATAATATTTCAACAACTAATTCTCAGACATAAAACCTAGCTGCTACTATATTAATTTAATTGTAGCATAATTATGATTAAGTGTGGAAAAGGAGTAATATTTTAGTAAAACGTGAGAAGTTGTCTACTTTCGAAGCGGGGTGTAAAAAGAAGGTAAGCTTGAAATCAAATCGAAAGGGTGCCCATACTGTGTTTTAGGCTGTTTTTCTGAAGATGGTTGTTCTTCAAATTACGATGCAGCAGTTACTTCAATGATATAGGCAGATGGTGTAAATGCTTACTCTGTATTTTTATTAGACAAATTAAAACTTCTAATCAAATGACAAATGAAGAATAGATTTTAATTTGAATCGCTTGGATAAAGCCCCTAATATTGTATTTTGGGATATAATGAATTTGGAATTATTTATTATACATTAAGGCGGGTATTTAAATGAACGGTCAAAAATTAACACAAGGCATTATGCAAGCGCAAGGCGAAGAACTACGTATGATCTACTCGCTTCTTTGCAAGACAAATATTATTAGCATGATCACTGCTAAAACAAAAGATATTTTCACGAAAGATACAGATCATTTTACGGAAGCATTAAAAAAAGAGGTAGAACTTTTAAACCAATATACCGATGAACAAGTGCAATTAATGTTATTCACAGAGCTTACGCGAATGCTACAAATTAAGGGTACGCATTATGATTTACCATTGGAAATAGAGGCGCAAGGCGAACTGATTATGCAAGAAACACATCAACTTATGATGAAAGAAGATAAGAACTATAAACTATTTGTAGAATCAACCAAGGATCGTGAAATCTATCAGCTGATGGTGCAATACCAAATGCAAAAAGTCTTTTCAACCTTTGATGCAAAGTTTCGAGAATTAGACGAGAAGGACTCACTTGCATTCCTTCATCAAATTGAGGCGTTTCTCAACGAAATGCCGACGCAGAAACAAGCTGAATTTAAAAAGAAACTAAATATTGATGATATTACAAATGAAACTTTACGTCAGGCACTATTATCGCAGGGGTCTGTTGTAGTCCTTTCCATCATTGTGGAAATTGCAGGCTTTGCAGCGTATACAACATTAACATCTGCCATTGCGGCTACGATGGCATTTCTTGGTGTGACACTTCCATTTGGCGTGTATACATTTGCTACATCTTTGTTATCAATCATTGTGAATCCATTGTTCCTGATTCCACTTGTACTTGGCGGTGGTGGGTTATTACTATCGCGGCAAAATAAAAACCTGAAAAATAAGTTGCTGCCAATTGGCATTTTGCAGCTCATTTTACCAATGAGTATCCAACAATTTGAAAAAAAGGTAAGTTACGATTCATTTATTCAGGAATGGCAACTACATAGTAAACAACAAAAGTTGTTACTTGAAGATCAAGCAAATTTGGAACAAGAAGTTGCTCTTTTGGAACATACATTAGCAGATCATCAAGTAATGAAAGCCAAAAGTTTGTATATAGAAAATGAAATGCGAGAAAATATAAATGAACAAAAAAAGCTTATTTCTGAAGCTGTTTTTACTATACCAGAATATGAACGGTCTGATTATTTTCAAACGTTAGTGAATCAAATTGAGGACAAAAATGAAGCGGTTCATCAACTACAACAACAAATCCAAAAAAATAAAGAACAACATGGGTTCTGGAATACGATTAATGCCACATTAGATAACACAAAATTAACTAGTCAAACAAAGAAAATTCAACAAGAAATAACTGATATAAAAAAACAACTAGTGAGCGAGTTTTTGGCATTAACTAATTGTTCAGTGCTACAAACAGAACGCAAAAATATTCAAACAAGTGAAATTGTTTCAAAAAATCAGCGATCGCAAGTTAAGCTACTAACTACTCTATGTACAGGGACGCAAAATGAAATAGATAGACATAAAAAGCAATTAACACTTTCTAAAGACCAATTAATAAAATTACAAGAGCAATGCTATGGTTTAGCACATCTTGTTTGAGGTGAATTGATGATTACAAACGAACAATTTTGGACTTACTGGCGCAATCAACAATATGAAGAAGCACTTGCTTGTATGAGGGAACAACCTGTAAAGAAAACAGCTAGCATGTTGTTCGGTCCTGCAACAGACTTGAAGCAGACAATGGCAATTTCGACGATTAGTGCTGGTGAATTTTTATATGATTATATAATGATTAACCCACTTGTTGTGAAAGGTATGGATTTTGCTAGAACAGAAGATTTATCAAGTTTATTTCAATTACAACAGTTTGCTGAAAACATCGATATCTCATCAGTTACTGGGGATATTGCACAGTTACAAGGATATGTTGCAGAGCAAATGATGGCAGCAGAATTACAAGGTCTTGGCCACGATGTTCAATTTCCGGAAACATCTAATCAAGCGGGGTGGGACCTTCTAATAGATGGTGAGCCATTTCAAGTGAAGTGCTTAACATCAGCACAAGGTGTACATAAACATTTTGATACATACCCTGATATCCCAGTCTATGTTAATGCAGAATTAGCTGCAACATTTGCAGATAATCCCCTTGTTTATTCAACATCGGTGACACATGAGCAAGTACTCTTGCAAACAACACAAACATTAAAACATGCTGAAGATTTACTCGATTTTGAACTCCCGTGGATTACGGTTGCTGTTAGCTCTTATTATAATGTGAAACGTGTACGGACAGACGGTATTTCATTAACATCTGCTATGCGAAATGTCACTAGTGACGTCGTTTCGCGTGTTGCGTTAGGTGGAGTAGGCAAAGTCGTCTTTGGTGTAGGGGGTGTCGCTTTATTTGGTCCAGCTGGGGGCATTGTCGGTCCGGCTTTAGGTGCATTTGCAGGCGTTTCGCAGGGGACACATTTATCTACATTTATCAAGAAAACACTTGCTAAAAAGGAATATGCCGATGTTGTAACGGCAATTCAGCAACTTATTCGTAAAATGCAGACACAGCTTCAGCGAAAACAGCACATTAAAGAAACGAAATGGCAGCAAATGGGGCAGCACCTTGCACAATCTACAGCTTCAAAAAGATTTATAAATGGGCTTTCACCTTATGCACGACAAGAACAACAATATAATAATAATCTACATGATGAATTAGCAGCGCTATATAAAAATACGGAGAAGCAACCTCTTGAGGTCTTCGAACACGTAATTGTTATACTTGCTAAATCAGGCATACACCAGCACCCTATTCGTGAGGAATTAGGTGCTGTAGAAAAAGCGATGAAAGAATACAAAAGAACAATTTAATCGATGGATCAATCACAGCCCCCGTAATAAGTGATAAAGATTTAAATGTTCAACAAAGCCCTATAATGTTAGATATAGATTCTCTTTTATTTTTTAATAGTATTTTGGTAAAGGATTATTAGTAATGGGGGGGACACCTAGAAGATAAAAATAACGAGTGGTGATAAGTATGAAAAACATACGTTTGAACATAGATGGAATTTAAATAATAAGGGCAAGAGTTTCAGGTCAAGCTGCCGGAGTCAAAGGTAGCTTTTCTTATTTAATGGTGAAATAGATCATGAATTAAACCTAGTGAAAAATGTTTGGTAGACTTTACTTGTGTGCTTTTGAATCATTTATTACGTATTTTTAATCGCAACCTTGGGAACAGCAATATTTTGACACTACTTTTTAGTATCTTCTCATAGTCTGAATGGCAGAACCAAAAAGTACACACACTGATGATAACTGTTATTAGAAAACCACACATTTGAAATTATCTTATTTCATCAAAATCATTCAACCTCGGTAAGCGAAATCCCTGATATGCCTCCAATTTCTAACAAACTAATATAATTGTTCACATACTTTACATTTTACATATTGAAATAGACCATCGTTTATATATATAATGTCAATCATTACTGCTTATAAGGGAGGCACAATGAATAAGCTACTCAAACCCATCATTGTTTTGCTGTCGTTAATTACAGCTTTTTTCCTTTGCCTACACTTACTTATCGTAGTTGAGGGCAAAGATACTGCTATCGAAAATGCGGATTATCTCATTGTCTTAGGTACACGCCTAGACGGTGACAAACCTTCAAGTTTATTATTTGAGCGCATTAAGACTGCAGCTACATATTTGAAAGAAAACCCAGATACAATAGCGATTGCTTCTGGTGGCCAAGGGGTGGACGAGATTGTTCCAGAGGCCTCAGTGATCAAAGAATCGTTAATGCAATTAGGCATTGATGAACAACGTATTATAACCGAATCCAAATCCACTCGTACTATTCAAAACTTCAAGTATTCAATGGATTTTATAGACGAAGATTCCACAGTTGTAGTTGTAACAAATCGATTCCATCTATATCGCTCCAAATCCATAGGTGAAGATTTAGGTCTTAATGTTTCAGGCTTATCGGCCGCAACCCCCTCCGAATTTCGGGTAAAGTATTACTTCAGAGAATATTTAGCGATCGTAAAGTATTACCTTGAAAAGTTTCACATCATTTAACAGCATAGAGGGAGCAAGCTAGAACAATAACAATAAACGAAAAAAATGTGGTGTTACTGATTTATGGAATGTGTATCAAGATATGGTGAATGGATTGGTTTGTATAGAAATTCAATAGTTCCTAATGGGATTGAACTTCAAGAAAATATAAAGTTTCGTTTTCACCATCTAATTTTGCCAAAAGATTTGCAAATAAAAGCAGTAACCCTTTAACCAATAACAAGTGCGATTGTTCAATAGAACAGTCGCTTTTTTAATGTTAAGGAAACTATAAATGTTTCACCTGTGAATAATTAGGCTAAAACGCTATATACTCTAGGGATCACAAGCAGACTGTCGGATGTAAACGATCGCTTTAGCGTATATTGTTTCAAACAAAGGAGTTTGTAAGGTTAGTGTAATAATCACTTCAAATAATAACAGTGGGAAATGAATACTTCCCACTGTTTATCATGTTATTTAGTTGGTGTTTTTATCGCTAGTGTGGGAAATTTGATTGATTTAATTTCACTAACAAATGTTGAGGCTAAAAGTAATGCACCACCAAGTATTTGAAGCAATGTCATCTGCTCTTGCAGGATAATTGCCGAAATCAATATCGCTACAAATGGATCTACATAACTTAGCATCGCAATACTTTGTCCTTTTAATTTCTCCATACCAGAAAAGAATAGCCAAAATCCAATCCCCGTATTGACAGTCCCTAATATTAAAATAAAAGGAATGGAAGAACTAGATACTTCAAACATACCGAAACCAGAAGTTGAGAAAACGAACGGCATAAGAAGTAAAGCAGTTGTTCCAAGTTGAATAATGGTCAGCTCTAATTTTCCCATATCTTTAATAAATTTATTTAACAACAATAATGCAGCATAAAAAGCAGCCGCAATTAATCCATAAGAAAGTCCAAGGATATCATTTGTTTTAGATGCACTCACACCTTCTCCCACAATCAATACTAGACCCATAATCGCGACAAAAATACAAACCACTTTTTTAAAGGATAATGGTTCTTTCAGTACAAATGGAGAAAGAAGCATCACAAACACTGGGGCAAAGTAATATCCAAGTGTTGCGTTAGCGATTGTCGTATAGTTGTAGGATTGGTAAAGAAAAACCCAATTCCCACCCAATGCAATACTAGAAAGTAACAAAAATAATGCATTCGATTTTATTAAATTCCATGAAAATTTTTTCTTCATGATAAAGAATATTAATGTTAAAAATAAGCATCCTATAAAACTGCTTAGTAAAGCTCTTTCGCTCGAAGAAAGATCAATAAATCGAACAACTAAACCAATAGTACCGAAAATGATCATTGATAATATAAACTGAATTTTAGATTTCATCGTTTACTCCTTCGAATCTACGAAACAGCTTATATTTCGCAGATTCTTAATCTGTTTTTAATATAAGCCTATGAGTAGCTGACTGGGCAGCAGGAGTAAACGGTGGTGGCGGTGATGTAGAAATTGGCTTCCAAATGTAAAAACTTTTATTTGTTAATGGCATATTATTTCCCTCCAGTTTCAATAAAGATCCTTTTTTACTAATTATACATAATAAATACCGAGAAATATTTAAAAATAACTAACATTGAGAAAATTTCAATACTGTTATATTTCCATTCTATTATAGTATATGCGCTTTTCGCTCTGGCACTCGCTTTCCACAGGTACATCGTAAGCAGCAACCCTCGCTATGAGCGGTTTGTTGCGTCTTACGTTTCGTGCGTGCACCTGCCGCTACGTTTCACTCACGCTTTCGTTGCAAATCTTGCGTCGCCGCTACAAGCTTTATCTAGAGTAACTATTCTGAATCTTTTAAAGTAAAGGCTGTTTTCGTACAAATTGTTGCTATTAAAAAATCGAAGCCGATTGCTGATTAGAAGATTATTTACATCTTTGATATTCCATAGCTAAAAATACAAAGTAATAAACTGATAGTGGTTAAGCCAGCAACTGGAATAGCAAAAACTTTATTGTTTTTAAATTCATAGATTGCTGTGATTGCACCTGCGACGCATAATACTAACCATACAGGTATAAACACAACATCCGCAATATTTCTTGGTAACAGAGCGTAACCACTTACTAAGTAAAATACCCAGTGCAAAACCAGCAGTCCTGCTATTACATAAGAGATTTTTCGTGGTGGATTTCCTTTCTTGTCCTTTCTAACAGCTATAAATGCAGGAATGATAAACGTTAAAAATGTAATAATGCCAACAACCATTAAAATTATTAATGAAATTCCAATGATCAACACTCCCTTTCACAATACCTCATTGTGTACTTTGACTTATTTCGCAATAAAAGGTTTCATTTCCTGATTATTGAACACAAGTTAAACAATATACTTTAACTACCTGCGGCGTAAGTTGAATAACAACTATCTTCGAGAAAACACCCAAAGTAAATAATAAGGTTTATAAAAATTATTAAAGCAACGCTATTTGATTTAGACGGATAGTGACGAGTCTTTAAAAAATTAATAAGCAATATAATAAGTTATATAGTTTGGTGGGTAAAATTCCTAGAGACCAAAATGTTAAAAGATATAATGAGTTTGATCATTATGGTTATCTCTGTAAAGATAAAGTCTATCAAGAAATGGTTGAGGAATTTGAGATTACTAAAATCACGAGGGAAGAATTACTTCAAGACTATCTTTGTGAATGGCTGTTTTCGTATAGATCGTGGGTTCTGCGAACTATATAAGCGTATAATCTAGATAATAGCAATAGAAACAATATTTAATAGGGAATGCTATAATAGCCTTAATTTCAAAATGATTTTAAGGAGGATTAAAGAGTTGAACTTCTTTGATTTATTTAAAACTCCTGTATGGAAAGAAGGATTACTGTGAAAAAGAAGTTGGTATTGATGGGGGGAGGGATTCTCTTAGTTTTCCTTCTACTATTAGGCACTTATAAATTAATGAATTCTAGGACGTATCAGTTATTTGGCGGCTTAACCAAACAAGTAGAGACGAACCAAAAAGTGGTTGCTTTAACTTTTGATGACGGTCCGACAGATAACACAAATCAGATAATGGCGCTGTTAGAAGAACACAATGCTAAAGCTACCTTTTTTCTGATAGGTGAAGAAATAGAAAAAAATCCAGAGGAGGCAAGAAGAATTGCAGAAGAAGGACATCAAATTGGGAATCACACCTATTCGCATAATCGGATGATTTTCAAAACACCCTCTTACTACAAAGATGAAATAGAAAAGACAGATCAATTGATTCGAAATATAGGATACAAAGGTGAAATTGATGTTCGACCACCTAATGGAAAAAAGCTGATAGGGTTGCCGTATTACCTAAATAAACATAAAAGAGACACGATAACTTGGAACCTCGAGCCAGATACTTTTTACACAACGGTTTCTGACAAAGTAAAATATGTGACAGAGAATATTGAACCTGGTTCGATTATCTTGCTACATTCAATGTATGACAAAACGGGCGAACCGCTCCAAACAATTGAAGGTATACTTCAGGAACTTTCAAATGAGGGTTATACATTTATTACTGTTAATGAACTCCAGGATTTATAGTTAAGAAAACTGAGTTAGCCCTGCCTTCGTGGGATTAACTCTGTTTTTTGTTTCTGCTGTTTTCTGCTTTGAATATCATATGGTTCTAATTATTTTTCTTACACAGGAATGCATCTTTTTCTCTAGTAAATCTGATATCTTACAAAATACTATTAGGTGAAAAGTGTATCCAAGCTAAACACCTTGAGAAATCAGCAGTCCACTCCACTCTATCAACTTTTAAAACGAAACCGATTTCTAACCTGTCTGCTATATAGGGTACTTCAGGAGGATTTGTGCTGTCAGTTGCGACAGGTAAATTACTTGATGAATGCAAAACTTCCCAAATTTTACTTCCTTCTTCACTAACAAAAGCGCTAGTCATAATAGGAATATTATATAAATTAAAGATAGTTGTTACCACACCGTGCCCGTCAACCTTTGTGCTTTTGACTATGTATTTATCTAATAATGTTACTCCATCTATATTAAAAGATTCTTTATAAACTCTCTTTAATGCGAAAAAATATTTATTATTAACATCTATCGGAAAGGATTTTTTATAGTGTCCTGAATTTATTATTATGTGATTTAAATATTCCACATTTCCACACTCCTTAAGTTATTATCCTCAATATATTACATATATTAGAAAAATGAAAGGTGAGATACGAAATATTGCTTTAGATCACTTTAATGTCCGCTACAAAATAAGTGTAGGTAGTTCAATATAGGTATCCCATTAAATATTAGATTTAATATAGCCACAATCTTTGAGAATACTGCCTTGTGAGTTTAAAAATAGTTGCATTCCTTATTCTAATCTTATCAATATGTTAGAGGAACTCAAGGGACATAATTTTAGTATAGGAATGATTACAAATGGGAAAGGAGAGGCATTAGGTGTTGATAGGTACTTCGATGTTATTTTAGTGTCTGAATGGGAAGGTATTAAAAAGCCAGATCCACAAAATTTTAAAAGAGGCCTAGACTAACTAAATGTTTTACCTTATCAAAGTGTTTTGGTTGAAGATCATCCAAAAACTGATGTCAAAGCCGCTCGAAATGGTGGAATGATCGGAATTTGGAAAAGAGATTTTCAGTGGGGGAAGTATTGAAGCGGATTACACAATAATTGAATTATCGGAAATAGTATTAATCATAAAAAAACATAAACAGCCATGATTTTTAATCCTCCAAAATTAGAAAAGAGTTTGAAATCATGCTGCTAAAGGCATTGAAAAAGGTATTATAGTGATACTAAAGCAGAAAACCCGGAATTTACATTCCGGGTTTGATTAGCACTTACAGTAATTCCTCCATGACACACTGCCTCGCTTCCGTAATGGATCTTAAGTTACCCTAAGATTACCGTACTTAAGCATTATTCAGTATTGATGGTTCTTCTGAGTTAACGATCAATCGCACTCATCGGGTTAACCCTCCTAGTCACATAGGTTTTGAAGTGAAATCTTTAATAGTATAGACGTATTATTATTTTTCATACGCATTATTTTTTGTAAATCAGAATTCTCTATGATGCAATTTGGAATCAATGGGATAAGAAATTAAAAGATCATCCTTTCATATGCATTGCATAGCTGGATCTTTGTTAAATTAAATTGGTTAATTTGTGTAAAAATGGAACCCGAAATCATTGCGACCGTCTTAAAGTAATAAGTTTTTTATGAAGAAGTGGTTAGGCCGAACGACATAAAAGGAACATGATTTATGGAGAATTGAGGGATTTGTTTTTTGCGCTATTAGATGAATTGATACATAATCCAAATACAAAAATGGAATGAAGGGTGACTGTCCTGCATAAAAAAGGCTGAATTGTTCAGACCAATAACCAAATTTGAACTTTGATATATTAAAAAGGGAGATAAGGTAGTATTTTGTAGCGAAAGAGGGAGATGGATATTCGCAATAAAAAAATATGGTTTCTGTTGGGATTACTCATTGGGATTTTACTAATAGCGTTTTACAGCAGACCGCTGATTTTTTTTAATGAGGCATCCGAAATAGAGTTGACTAGTATCGAGAGAGTTTTGTTTTCAGATACTAGAGAAAAATCGTATACTCTGGAATCAGAGGAAACAGAGCGGCTCATCACGATACTAGATAGAATCGTGATGAAAAAGAAAGTGATTCCTAATGTTTCAGCTTTCAATACCGATGCTTATATTTTATTTTTCACTGCAAATGCAGAAGAATCCTATACAATAAAATTTGACTATGAAAGAAATATCATTGGAATTATTGAGAATCATAAAAACATGAAACAATACATTCTTGAAAATGATTCGGATTTATTTGTATTTGTTCAAAGCAGACAACAAAAATAAGATTCCCCCTGGCCAGGAGAATCTTATTGTAAAATAAAAATATAGCATAAATATAAAATTTTGTAAAATAAAATATCGTTTTTACTTCGGTTATATCATTATTTACTGAACTTTTGTGCATTATTCGATAAATTATGTGCAGTAACGAAAGGGAATCGAAGGTATTCAATAATACGTCAAAAGAAACGAATAAAAAAGAGGAATTAGACATAATCGTCTATTTCCTCCTTCATTGCTTGTAATTTTGCTCTATATCTTACTTTAGGAATACCGATATACTGCTCATATCGGCACCACATACAAGAACAATGGATCTTTCCTTTACTTAAGGTACCACGTACAGGCATATGTTCTTCTTCTCTTAAATAAGCATTTTTTAAAATGGACCATTTTTTTTGAATAATTCGCTCTCTTTGGTGGCGAATGAATGGTTTTGTACGGTTTTTCATGTAAATCAGCTCCCTTGAGAAAACCCAAGCTTGCAGGGAGGTCAAGGGATGTCATAGCATTCCCTACAAGCTTGGTATAGAGCTGATAAACGGCATCAATTGATTCATAAAATAAATTCCTTTCTCTATTTATCTGGTTATAGACAATACTACATTTATTATCTGAATTTTAACAAAAGAACAAGCACTCTACAAGGAGGATTAACCAATGAATACAGCAACAGTTGAATAGTTTACTTAGATCTAGAAGCAATATATGAATACTATTCAGCACCTGGCAAAGTGATTAAGTTCGAGGGTAACGAATCTTACAAATAAAGGTTATTTATACATTGAAAATAAGGAATATTTATTTAAGGTTTAATGAACATTTTGAGTATTTTATTCAATAAAGGAGAGCTAGATGTGAAAAACGAAAATGAAGGAAGTAAAGGAATGGTTAAAGCTTGGCGGGTTCGTCTTGGGAATATGTATTATGTACAGGGATTAGCTCGATTATTTAAGGATAAATCACAAGAACATAATTCTTACGAGTTTACTACCTGCAAAGAAGCTGCTTGATTGTTTCCCTTAAAATTCGTTGCTGATAATACTGCTGAATCTTGTGGTGGTGTCGTGGAAGATGTGGAGATAACAGCCAAAGAATATTATAGATTAGAAGATTTACTGGAATATCATGTGAACGAAAGTGAACCGAATGGCACAGAGAACAAGATAAGCAATTCAAGAATCTTTGATAAATATTGTTCAGTAAAGGGAGTGTTAAAAATGGATGCAGTACAGAAGTTCATTTCGGAAAATCAACATCAATTCCGCTACATTATGCACGAAGCTAGTCGCCAATGGTTTGAAAAAGATAAAGTCGGTGCATTAACGGTGGGTGATTGTAATTTTGTAGTTGAAAAGCATGGTCAATACCATGAAATTCTTGAGAAAATGCAAAAATACGAAAAAGCACTAGAAGAAATTTATGAATGGTCAAAGGTAGACTGTGTTCATAAAAGACTAGATAACTGCTATATAGCTTCTGCGAAAGCTTTAGGTCGTTACTGAACAATTTGATGAAAATTATCATGAAATCATGGGATAGCGATGTGCAATAACAACTTGGGGCGATCCAGTGCAACAGGTTGCTATCCCAAAATAAGTGTATGTACTAGCATTTAAAAACATTCCATCTATTGATATGAAAAGAAAAAAAGAGCCATCTCCTTATAAAGAAATGGCTAAATAGTAATTATTGGGTGATCTTATGTGGGATTGCCAAGCGATTTTGCTTAACACTACTATAACTATGTTGAAATTGTAGTTTTGTATAGTTGATGGCCTCGGAAATTAAAAGTAAAAAGCAGCAGTGTCGTTATACGTTAAAGCAAACTAATAATCAATTTGAGTATTTTTCGAAAAATATTGTTCAATACGAAGGGAGTAAGTGAAATGGCGCGTAATCGAACGGATTCACATGCGAAAGATAGAGCTTTAGGTGATGAAAAACGCTCAGATAAACCGATTCATTTCAAGGCAAAGAAAAACATCTACTGGGAAGATTGGGGGCATTTGAGACGAGTTTTCATAGCTGGTCGAGTATATGACAGCGTGCTTCATTCAGATGGGAATGTAACAGGTTATTCACCATATTTCGATGTAGACGACTATGTAAGTGCAGACGAAATTGAAATCGTTAATTGATAAATATTGTGCAATAGAGATATTTCCAAGATACTCAGTCAAATTGAAAAATCCCCAGCTTTATACTGGGGAACTAATTTGTCGGTTTAATCAGGCTTAATTAATAATTATTATTTTTCTGGATGATCTACATGTAATGGTGGAGGTACAAGCCAACCTTTATTTTTATTAAGGCGTAATAGTTTGGCGCCAAGCTGTGCTTTAGCTGTATGGAATTGACCATACATTAAGCCGATGTCTTCTCTAATAGACATACCCATTGCTTGACTACATGCAACTAAGCCAGCAGCAGCGTCTAATGATAATGCGGCACTGATTTCAGGATCATTAAACTTTGCACCAGGAGGGATATCTTCTAGTCTTGCTTCTGGACGTTCAGGTGGTGCAGGAGGTAATGCAATGCCATTGGTTTTTAGAATCTCTTCTAATTGCTTAACTTCCTCTTTAGCGCCTTGAATAAATTCTTCTATGATTTTTTTTAAGTCTTTGTCACCAGTATGATTATAAAATGTTTGATACCCAGCAATCATGCCATAGTTTGTAGCAAGATTTGTCCAGATACTGAACACCTCACCATAATGTAATGGTTCGTCTTTTGGATTACCGCTAAACATACCCATACTTGCACTTCCTTTTCAATTTTATTTCGTCATTTTCAAACAGGTGTAGTATGGGCAAAATCAGAAATAAAATTCATGAAAAATAAATTTTACTGAACAATATGAGTATATTCGTGTCAGAAAGAAAATTGAACAGAAATTAGGTGAATAAATGCAACTGCATTTCTATGTAAATTTCGAATCTATCGAACGTATCGAAACAGGAAAAGTGACAGAAGTTTGGAATAAGTCTATAACAAAAGAAACAGATATTCATATTAGCATTGATATTGCCGATTACAACGTTTTCCGTACAGAGAACAATAACGTCTATCGTATTGGTAAACGAGTTTGGAAAACTTGATAAATTTTGTTCAGGAAGGGTGAATAAATCTAAAAAGAAAAGAGGAGTAATTCCTGCGCTAAAGGTTAATTACTCCTAACTAATGGAGAACCTATTCTTTTGAAGTTTAGAAATGAAGAAAATCATACCTAGTATTTTATCTCTAGACAATTGGACTTAACAATTTAAGTATAATAGAAGCATTTACGTTTATTTGTGTGCCTCCTGCCAAAGTCTGCAGAGTAACTGCTGCAGCAGAAGAATGATTTCTAAGTGTAAGACTACCGCCGGATGTTAAAGAAATTATTGCCTGACCAGTGTTTTGTTGAGTGCCAGCCCCTGAACCATAGGTTGTTCCCGTAACCGGTGCGCCATTTAAAAATAGTGTGAATTGATTAGGCTCAACACCTGATACGACGAAATTAATCTCGTAGATTCCCGGTGTGGTAACAATAATTTGGGAGGTTCCTGGAACATGGGTAATTCCAGGGGTAGCTATGCCTGTTGAATCAAAAATAATATCAGCATCTATAGCTACAACCTCAGCACCTAGATTATATATATATCCGTATTCACATAAACCACTACATGTTGTTGTTATTGGTATAGGAGACCCGGCAGTAATTCCACAGAGTTCAACAGCTCTGAAAGGGCCGACCTGTCTTCCGCATAAGCAAGATTGTTTATTACAGTTACTACAGTTATCCATTTTTCCACCTCCATTTGTAATATATTATTCATTCAAAAAATGGAGTGAAGGGCAATTGGCTAACAATCTTACTATTAATTAAATCGTTAAATTTTGAAGTGGATTATTAAAGTTATTGGCTTACATGATTAAACATTTAAATAAATGTAAAGTTACTGCACACTTTGAGTAGAATATTCAGTTACAGGAATGGTGAGGTAAATGGAGTTTAAAAAAGAGGTTCCAATATGTTATTGTGGCGGCGATACTTTGTTAATAAGTAAGAACATTTCTTTAATAAGTGAAAAATGCAACTCTTGCAGGGGTATGTTTATTCAAGATAGAACCCTTAAACTTGTAGAAGTTATAGTCGGGTATTACCCTCATAATAACAATTTGTTCAATTGATTACAGTGCATTATTAGGGTTAACCGATAAAATTGTGCAGTAAATATTATGTAGTAATTTGATGTATGCCAAGATCTTAAATGAAGTATTAAGTTTTAAAGGGCGGTGTTATACCGCCACTTTAAGCAGAGGAAGATAGTTATATCTCAGATTCTTCAATGAAAAAGAGGATGAGTCCTATGCAAAGAAGTTAGATTTAATGTGTTCGATTCTAGAAGTCATAACTCCCATATTCGTACTTATACTTAACGGGATTTGTTGCTGATATGAAGATTTTGCCTTAGCTTTAACAGCGTTGTTGTTTCCAACTTGTGCCTTATCCGTTACTTTATTTTGTTTCGATGTAGAATTTGCTATGGCATCAAGAAGTATGTTAGTTGAGGACGAGATAGTACCCTCACTAGTTAAACCATTGCTATTCATTAGTTGCTTCTGTACAGTGGATAAATTACTATCCTTATCTAATTTAGTTTCAAGTGGATTTAGAAAACCATTCTCACTGTACAAGTCTAATATATTTGATACTTTAGCATCTTTTAATATTGACTGTCTTTGTATATCAGATAAATCTTTTATACTTGAACTATTAAGAAGAGTATCTGTTAATACATTTTTGAAAGCAGTTTTTTGATCTTCTGATAAATTTAATTTTTTGTTTTCAGACAATTCTTGCAGGAGTTTTTGTGTGAAAAGTATATTTTCTGTAGAAAGAGAATTTATATTCAATGTTATCACGCTTCCTTTCTTGAGATATTCATATCTTCTTCTATGAATATTATCGTCAATTATTAGATATATTTACTTAATATTTCCAGTTAACTAATAAATAATGTGTAATCCACTTGCTATTGCGAATATACGAGAATTTGTGAGAAATCCTACTTAAACTAATGTAGCAGATTTGTTCGATAATAGAGTAAAGGATTTTTGTATAATATTCTTGAATAAGTAAGAATATATTCTAAGCCTTCGGAGGTGCAAAATGGAGTTTTATAAATTTAGTAAAGATAGTGGTAAGATGATTTCAAAATTCAATTCAGACTTTGTTATGTCACGTATTATTCAAATAGATAAGTCAGTTAATATAGGGTGTATGCACTTAGACAAAAAAGGTATGTTGGTTACCATCAAGCAGTAGTACCTCAACTATTATTAATCTTAAATGGTGAAGGTTATGTCCGTAGTGAAAAAGACGAATACTTCAAAGTTCGATCAGGAGATGCAGTATTTTGGAGAAAACATGAATGGCATGAAACAAAATCCGATATAGGATTGACTGCTATTGTGATTGAAAGCGAAGAATTAAACCCCTCGTTATTCATGCCATTAAAGAAATAGAAGTTATACAACGAACGGGTGCGTTACTGGAGATCATTAAACTGCATATGTAGCTCTTTCTTCATTGAACTCCCATGAAAGAACGTAATAATCTTTCATTTTCTGTGGTGTAGCATAGATTTTACGCAACATGGCTGGCTAACGAGTGCTTTAGTGCATTAAGCATTTCAAAAGCGTCTCCAAACGACGCTTTAGGAAGGTTATACTTCAACTAACGGCGCAGTTTAGTTAAATAAGCATGGATTTTTGTTAATTTTAAATGGTAAATTTGTTTATATATGGAACTTAAAATCATTTCGGGCGTATTAAAAGTAATAGGTTCATTGAAGTTTATTTTAAAGGGGATGATTTGCTTGATAGTCTTCAACAATAGGGCCATATTGATGAGGAGGTATATAATTGAGTAAAAAAGCTTTTCATATTTATAATATTTTTCTTTTGTTTTTATTGTTGTCATTTAACCTTCTAGCCTTATTTGGGGCCGGAATGAGTGGGGGTGGAGTACCTTCCTCTATGTGGTTTGGAATTGGGCTTTCGTATGTCATCTGGGGTATCTTTTATTTCCTTCAATTTGTACGCCCCAACAAGGCTTGGCGAATTTCTTGGTTCCTCGTTATGGCTGTTTTCCTATTTTTCTGGGAAACAGGTCTTGGCTCGCAAGTTGGTCTAATGATTTTTAATTAAATTGAACCTGCACTATTAAGTAGCGTCTCTATTTTTATTAAATTCAAGATTACTTTAGTTCATTAAAGATTTATAAAGTATGCAAAATAAACCTAAATAACTTTCCAAAATAAAAGTTTGGTGTCACAAAAAAACACTTAAAACGTTGTCATATCAATGTTTTAAGTGTTTTTTGATCTATTCATATACATCTTTTTATGCACTATCGTTTGAACTTAGATACAACAAGATTTTAAACGCTGTTCAAAAGAAACTGCACTGGCTCAAGTCTTGAATAAAATCTTGCATACGTTGCTCATTTCTTAACGTTGTAAATCCGCACTTTTCTGACGGGACCCTAATGAGACTGTGAAAGAATATACTTAAAGTAACGATGCAGTTTAGTTGAATAACAAATGCTATAATTTAGATATAAAAAGAAGTGAGGGAAAGATATGAAAGTTAGAAACTCAGTAAAGGCAATTATTTTGGATGGGGAAAAAATATTATTAACTAAAAACCAAGATGACGAGGGGTATTTTTTTCTTTGTCCTGGTGGAGGGCAAGAACATGGTGAAACATTCCATACCACTTTAAAAAGAGAGTGTATTGAAGAAATTGGACTTAATATAGATATCAAAGAATTATTACATATCAGGGAGTATATAGGGAAAAATCATGAATACGCCGAATTTGATTTTGATGTTCATCAAATAGAATATTATTTTTTATGTCAGCTAAGTAGAACTGAAATTCCAATAAAACCAACAAATCCTGATAATCATCAGGTAGGTGTTGAGTGGATTCGTATTGAGGATTTATTAAATTACAGGCTATACCCCAAGGAGTTAAGAAAATATATAATTGGATATTTAACTGGTGAAAATTCACCAGTTTATCTTGGAGATATAAATTAACTTGTTATTAACAAGGTCTTTAGTAGAAGATCATTAAGTTGTTCAGGCAGCACTTCTTTTATTTAACTAACGGAGGGCGTTTGTTCAATTAGAGCGGTCTCTTCTTGTGCTAACGAAGTAGTTTAGTGAAACAACTGATTTTGTTCCTTTGTTACATTTCAAAACAATTTAACTAAGAGAGGGATATGGTATGACTTCTTATAAAATAAAGAAATTAAATCTCGAAGACTATAATAAGTGCAGTAATATTTGGGATATGGACAAGAAACCAAAAATGGCGAAGATGTTTTATGACGAATTAGTAAACGGAAACAGAATTACCTTTATTTATTTAGAAAATAACAATTTTATAGGAGAAGGTTCGTTAGTTTTTAGAAACAATGACCCAGACTATACTATTCCAGATAAACGGATTTACCTATCTCGTATGATAGTTAAAGAAGAATTTCACAATCGTGGAATAGGTGGCATTATACTTGATTATTTGATTGATTACGCTGAACAACTTGGATATGAGGAAATAGCACTTGGTGTGGATACAGATAACTTAAATGCAAGACACCTATATGAAAAGAAGGGATTTACTAACGTATTATTTATTGGTGAAGACGAATATGGTGAATATGTAAAACTCTTAAAAAAATTAAAATAGATTTATCTAGAAAAAGTATAGTTGATAATGTGAGGTAAAAGCCGAAGATAACGTCAAAGGCTTACCTATCACTATAAGATCATTGAGCTGCTTAAACAGCTCTTTTTTTTATGGTGCTAACGAAGCAGGTTAGCGGAAGAAGGAATTTGTTTAATGAGAAACTTTTCCCAATTTCACTCTTTGTAAGTTAGAGTCTATAAAGTTTATAGAAAATACAAACGAATGGTAGGTAAGACGATGTTAAAAAGGCTTTTATTGCTGATGATTTATGTAGCCGAATGGGTTTTATTTTTTTATGTACTTCTCTGTGTTTTCGTTTTCAATATGATTAATTTCTCTAACATTATTTATACTGATATGTCTTGGGAAGAGCCGATTACCTTAACATCATCCTTCATAAAGTCCTCACTAATCATAGTAGGAATGGGTTTTGTGTGTTCTTTTTATATAAGATATTTAACTGGTAATAGAGCCTATAAAAGATTCAAGGAAGTCATTTGGGGGATTTTATTCGGCTTAAATTCGTTAAGCTGTGTGATTTGTTTAAGTGTTGTCTATAGGTTTGATTTGAGTAATGATGATGGGATTTTACTACTCATAGTTACTCTAGTTAGTATCTCTCTGACGATGCAAATTATTATGAAATACAATTATGAAATGAACTCAAAGTTAAGTGGCTGATTGTGCTAACGGAGTGATTTAGTGCAACAAGGATTTATAAAGTGCATAAAACAAATATAATAAACGTTCCCAAATGGAAGTTTGTTGTTCTATTCATATACACCTTCTTATGCACTATCGTTTGAACTTAGATACAACAAGATTTTAAACGCTGTTCAAAAGAAACTGCACTGGCTCAAGTCTTGAATAGAATCTTGCATACGTTGCTCATTTCTTAACGTTGTAAATCCGCACTTTTCTGACGGGACCCTATTGAGATTGTGAAAGAATATACTTAAAGTAACGATGCAGTTTAGTTTAAGAAGAACTTTGGTTTTGTAAAGGCATGTTTTTAGTTAAATCTATTTTTATCCAGATGATTGGTTATATGCTTTTTGTTAGAATTATTTATGTAATAAACAAGGAGTAGACTAACAAATTTGATTGCAATAATAATGATGTCATTGATGATATTGGTTGGATTTCTATTAATGTATTCTGCAATATACTCAAAAAATAAAGATATAGAAATGCTATTTATAATGGGTGCGACAGATTTAATCCTGGTAGTAGTTAATTTAGTATTCAATCTTTCTTCGATAAGGTTTAAAAGAATATTACTATTTTTATTTGGGTTATTTTGGTCAGGTTTATTCATATTTCTCTTTATTACCGGGAGATATTAGAATATAAAAACTAACTAATGCAGTTTCACAAAGAGTTTTAAAGAGGATATTTAAAATGAGGTGTATAAATATGGATACCGTTTTTATTGGTATTTGGGCTGGTTTAACTATTCCTATTCTTTTATCGCTTATTTTTGGATTACTGGAACCGATTGTTACGCTTGATCATACTGGAATAAGTATGTTATTTATCGCTTTACTAATAGCCATTTTGGACGTTTACATTTGTATTAAGTTATTAAACAAATTCCAATTATGGCTAGAAAAGCGAAAAAGATATTGATAAATTGGCTTATTAAACAATGGGGGGGCTTTACTTGAAGACCATTGAGCGCTTGGACAGCTCTTTTTTCTTATTGTATTAACGGGGGAGTTTAGTTGAACAAGATGTAAGCAAATTATTGTTCATTCATAATTACATAAGGAACATCGTAATAATATTTATATAAAACCAAAGTGGAGGTTTACAAATGAAACATACTACGAAAGTAACAGAATGCCCTAAATGTCGTGGAAATGAATTTGGAAAAGGTCATCAACATAGTAGTTATTCAGTTATGTATCCATCTAATAAGTTAAGCTTTGGGTATGATGTTGAATATATTATTTGTACTGAATGTGGACTAATAATTGAAAGTTATGTAGAAAAACCAGAGAAATTTAAGGGGACACTTTAGATGTTCTTCAAGGAACGGGGGCTTTACTTCAATAAGGAGTAGAGCCTTTTTCTACTTAAACAAAAGGAACAGGTTAATGAAATAAGGCTACTCATTATATTACAAAATGCTACAATTATTTGTAGGGGTGAAATAGTAAATAGTGAGTTATTAGGAGATAGAGGATGAAAATCAGGAAAAAGAAAGAGAAAAAGAATGGTCAGGGCGGCCTTTTTAAAGACATGCTTATTGAAATTCGAGATTCAATCTTATTTGAAATAGTTTGGAACATCTTAATGTTTATACCAAGAATGGTAATTCGTTTAATCAAGAATATATTATAACTAGTCTAAATGAGTGCGATACTTTAAAGGTATCGCCTTTTTTGATTTGCTTAACAAAGCAGATTGTGAAGTACAGTACTTTAAGTAACCAGCCTAATCATGTGTTAACAAGTAGAGGGTGAACAAGTTAGTTGTCGGGATCGAGTCCCACAGGTGCTTCCGTTCTACCCCGGCTACTATCAATCTATAAATTGAATAAAAAATAGTCAACCAGATTTCTCTGGCTGACCTTATAATACGAACAGGGTGCTTTACTTCAAGTATGGAGTAGAGCCTTTTTTCTACTTAAATTAACGGAGAAGGTTGGTTGTATAAGGAAAAACGTTGTTTTTGTAGAAATTTATGGAATAATAGATATATATATAAATATAATTCAGGGAGGTTTTTATGCAAACTGCAATACCAGCTACTTCTATGTTTCTAATTATTGGATTGATCATTTTAGTTCGTAGAATCCGTTCTATGTACAAACCAATCAAAGGCAGAGGAGTTCGAATAATTCTTCCACTTCTATTTTTAACACCAGGATTTTCATTTTTTCTAAACGCTTCTGGGCACGTTACATACCTTCAATTATCTATAGCAATTTTTTTAGGAGTGGGTTTATCTATTCCACTTATTTTATGGTCAGATTATGAAATACGAAATGATGGTTTTATTTATGCTAAGAAAAGTCCTGCGTTTATAATTACTTTCGCCATTATAATTGCTTTACGTTTTTATTTTCGACAACATATTTCTACTATCGAACAAGGTACACTCAATATGCTAATTTTCTTGCTTGTTATTTGTTATTTAATTCCTTGGAGAATAGCTTGCTATATAAAGTATAAAAAGGTTCTTAAACTAAAAAATACAGTCAGTTTGTAGAACTTCGTATATCTCTAACACCCTCCAAAATGAAACAAGAAGTATAAGTTTGTGAATAAATGCACTTAAACTGACGGTGCTTTACTTGAAGATCATTGAGTTGCATAGGCAGCTCTTTTTTCTTATGCTGTTTTCTCAAAGATTGTTGTTAAACGAATGAGGGTCCATGTATGTTATATATTGGATTGTAGGAGATGGTGAATGAAATAGTATAATTAAGCGTAATTTACTTATTTCGTAAGAGGTGCTTAGCTTGTTTAGAAAGAAAATAATGGTTGGAAATTCGATAGATACTTTCCTGGCAATTACCGAACACTTAAAGAGAAGTAAAGTTCCGTTTAATATAGGAATCAAAGATATTTTAAAGCGTTCATCTGAAAGATTCCGCTTGAAAAAAAACGATGAAGTATACGAAGTCTTTTATACAGTTGAAGTTCGAAAAAAATATACGGAACAAGCAGAAGCTATCGTTGCACAGTATGTATCCGAAGATGTGAATCAATGGTATAAAATTTCGAAAAAGAAAAGTAGAAAATTAGAATCGAAGGATAGCAGAGCACTTTATTTAAATACATTTTTGTCTTTTATAAACTGCAAAGCGGTAGCGATACTAACTATCGAGGAAGGTGGGAGTAATGGCGCGAACATCGTTTCGTATATTGCTTGTGCAGTCTTATTGATGACCGGTGTATTTATAACAGCAAAATATTACATAGAGATGCAAAAAGAATCGGGCATTTGGAAACTACTCGATAAGGTGTTGATGATTCTCGGTATTTATATGATATTTTATGCCGCTTATTCTTTTATATCAGTACTTGAACTTAATTATTTCTTTTAGATATAGCGCTTGTTCCAGTGTCTTAAATAAGGCTTTTTGATTTACTTACATTGATATTTTTCAAGGCCACATTAGAGTAAGAGCATGTTTTGAAAAAAATCAAAACATGCTAAAGATATTTGTTCTCACATAAAGATTACTATCATTACTTTAATCACAAAGTTCCATTCTTCGGACCGTTTGCTTGAAAAATATCAAAATATACTTTCATTTTTTACGATTTTATTAGGCACTCTTTAATATCACTCCACCATATTATGTGTGATGTATATGCTTATAAATTCGCTTCTTTTACTAGTTTTTCTAGCAAGTCCTTCACTGGTAATGGCTGTATCATCTTAAATCCTGTGCCTGCCCATAGAGACATAGCTTGTGGATTTTCATTTTTTATTGCCTCTTGCCGAATCGGCTGCGTCATATAATGTAAAGCTGGATATGCTTTCGGTGCTTGTTGTTTATATTTTTTCATAAAGTCATTCGATAAACCTCTTGCTAGCCTCCCTGTAAATGTTCTTGTCAATTCTGTTTCTGTAAAATGACCTTCTATTAACACTTGCTTGTATACTTTATTCGTGCCACTTTCATCACAACAAATAAAAGCAGTCCCTAATTGAACAGCACTTGCTCCAGCAATCAATAGCATTTTTATTTGTTGCCCCGTCATAATACCGCCAGCTGCAATAATCGGCATATTTACAGCATTTTTAACTTTTATAATTAATTCGTGCAAAGGTTCATAATTTACCGAATCTGTATTTTGAAATGTTCCTCGATGTCCACCTGCATTTATACCTTGTACGCAAATGGCATTTGCCGCTCTTTCATATGCAATTTTTGCTTCTTCTGTATTTGTAACGGTCACAATAATTTGACAGCCTATTTTTTGTAATCGTTTGATAATCTGCTTTTCTGGACAGCCAAAAGTGAAGCTCACAAAAGGTGCTTTATATTTTTCTACTAAATCCAGCTTTTGAAACCATTCATCGTCTGACCATTTTGGCGCAGGTAATGTCATTGGAAAATCCTTTTCTAATTGGTTTTTATATGTTTGTAGTGCTACCTCATCGTACATTTCATTTGAAGGTACAAATAGATTTACCCCAAATAAAACATTTGCCTCAATACATGCTTTTATCTCAGTTTCTAATACATCTGATGTTTTATATCCTGCAGCAAGAAAACCGAGTCCTCCATTTTTAGAAACCGCGATTGCTAATTTAGCAGTGGATACTCCACCTGCCATTGGAGCTTGAATAATAGGATAACGTAATCCGCTAAATATCATATATCATCTTCCTTTCTTTAAATAAGTAAACCATTACAATGCTACTTGCCAGAACGATACAACTTGCAGCGAAAACGAATGCTGCACTAAAATGCAGTTGGTCGAGAAGCTTTCCCGCAATCATAGGCCCAAGCATTTGTCCAAGCCCATATACGGCTGTTAGTCGGCTGAGTGATTGCACATCGTGTTCCCTTCCAATTGCATTTGCTAATGTTGTAATGCCCATAAAGGTTAATCCAAATAAGATCGCACTAATTAAAAACCCCACTTTGGTAGCTATTAACGCTGGAATGACAATTCCAAATGCCTGTACGAATAATGCAATCGCTAAAATATGCTTATAGCGATATTTTTCAGCCAAACGAACCCAAACCCAGCAGGATGGTATGGCAACTATCCCTACAATGAGCCAAATAATCGTTGCATCCCATTGTAAAGTTGGTATTTCTTGTGCAATTGCTACTATAAATGTACCTGTGATAATGTAACCTAAGCCCTCTAGACCATAGGCAAAGATGAGCCAATGAATAGGTTTTTTTAGAGTGGGGGATTTTGTTGTTTTAATTTCTTCCTCTGAAGAATGCTGCATTAAAAGGATGCCAAGTACGCTTAGTACAGCACTTACATATCCAAGCATCTTCCAAATACTTCTCCAAATAAATAAATCTGAAAAAAACATTAAAATGAGACTTGATATCACGATTCCCAACCCTACGCCACTATATAAAATACCTGACCACCAGCTTTTTTGTAGACGTGTAATATAGCTTAGAACAATTTGGGAACATAAAATAAATATGAATGCGCTCGAAATCCCTGATAAAAAACGAATAACACAGAACAGAAGGAATTCATTACAAAATTCCATCATAAAAGTTGTTAACACATTAATGAAAAGGGCTAATATCAATATTTCTTTTTTTCTACTTATAACTAGAAAGCTTAATAATAATGCCCCAACAAAGTAGCCAAAATAATTGCTCATCGCGATTATTACAGCTTCACTACTTGACCACCCTGAAGATTGTTGCATGAATGATAGCATTGGTGTATAAGCAAAACGTCCAATACCCATAGCGACAGCAAGTAGAAGAATGCCCCCACAAACCACTTTCATAATTCCACCCCTGTTTCATCGTATCAACTTTTAGCTATTAAATATAATTCGGATTTTATATACTTGATATTAATAAAGTTGATAGCAGAGGTGAGAGGATGGATATTGAGGCACTAAAAGCATTTCGGTTCGTTGTAGAATTAGGGAGTATTTCAGTGGCTGCGGAAAGGCTAAATTATTCGCAATCAAACATTACGATGAAAATCCATAAGTTAGAGGAGCAATTACAAACAAAGCTCCTTTATCGCCATAATAGGGGATGTAGTGTCACGCCGAAAGGGGAAGAATTGTACCATTATGCAATACAAATATTTAAGACGATGGAGCTAGCAGAAAATGCAATGCAAGATGAAGAAAATCCCACTGGTTCACTTCTAATAGGATCGATGGAAACGACAGCAGCCATTCATTTACCTTCTATTCTATCGAATTACTGTACAATGTATCCAAATGTTACATTAAATTTGAAAACGAATCCAACTGCGATATTACTTGATAAAGTGTTAAATTATGAGCTTGACGGAGCCTTTATATCAGGTCCCATTCAGCATAGCTTGTTACAAAGTAAAACAGTATTTGTTGAAGAAATGGTTTTAATTTATCCAGGTCATACAAAGGATATTTCTATAGAAAGTACGAATATTTTAGTTTTTCGCGCTGGTTGTTCGTATCGTTTCCAGCTAGAAAAATATTTACGGCATCAAAAGATTAAATCCTATCGCATAATGGAACTGGGCTCTTTAGAAGCTATTTTAGGTTGTGTAGCAGCAGGTTTAGGCATCACTTTATTACCCAGATCTGTTTATGAACGCTATGTCCGTTACTATCAGTTACAATGTGTAGCTTTACCAAAAGAATTTTTGTTTATTGAAACACAATTTATTTCGCATTTAGATAATCCTTCTATATCATTACTGCATTTCGAAAAAATGATAATAAACAAAATGTAAAATACTGTCATAGAGACCGGTTGAAATGCTAATAACTACTAGTTATTTTTCTGGTTTAATACAAGGGCAATTTGGCCAGTAGAACCTACTGATGCTCCACGAACAATGTCTTGATTTCTAACGCTTTTAAATTTTGCGTTTGGCCAGTCAGTATTACTCCTGAAATCCCCACTTCATCCCTTTTCTTATTCAAATTCAAAGAATCCTGGATTGTTTCGAGATTACCATTAGTCCTATTTCTAGCGTATTGATAAAGCCTATAGTATGCCTTTTTCGGCGAGACCAAATATTGATAAGAGTTATACCGATTTTTTCAAAGATAACTTAATGTAGCGAGAAACATTATCGCCTTTTGGTTAATTAGCCTGACTTAGCTATAAAAAAATTTTTGTGGAATGTTACGTTTTAAGAAATGAATCGTTTATTCAACTGGATAGATTAAATGGAGGAAGTGGGTTTGATGTGAAATTTATTGATTTGTATGATGCTTATTTTGATGACATTTATAGGTATGTGTATGTGAAGACAAGTAATAAATGGGATACGGAAGATTTGGTTAGTGACGTGTTTCGGAAGGCGTTTGAGAAGTTTTCTATGTTGGAAGGGCATCCGAATGATAAGGCTTGGCTGTTTACCATCGCAAGAAATACAGTCATTGATTACTATCGGAAAAACAAGAGTGTTTTAATGGGAGATGAATTCGAACAGTATTTGAGTCCTCTTCAATTTGAAGATCCGTTTGATGGTACAACGGAGAAGGAATGTTTACAGAAAAGCTTAGGATATTTATCAGACGAAGATTTAGAAATTACGGAGTTGCGATATTTTGCGGAATTGAAATTTAAAGATATGGCGATCGTTTTGAAAAAAGAGGAAGGGTCTCTTCGTGTGAAGTCAAATCGTATTACGAAAAAGTTAGGTGTTTTAGTGAGGAAATGTTTGGGGGGATTATGATGGAGGACGAAAAAATAACGAAAACACTGTACGAATTAAGAAATGAGATTGAAGTTAACACTGATTTGAAAAAACAATTGCGTAAAACATTTGTGAAGAAAAGTAGGAAGAGGAAATGGAAAAATGCTTGGATTCCTTTACTTACGGCCGCTATCTTATTTTTAGCTTTTTTATTGTCGAATGAACAAATGCCACACGTGAAGGCAAGTTCGTTAAAGATTGCGAATTCAATTTCGTTTCTCGATATTGGGAGCGGGGAGATAACCGCCTATACATATCATGATGGACGTTTGTATCTTTCATTAGAGGGCAGAGGTATTTTTGTTTATGAGAATGAATTTAAACAAGTTTTAAATGATGCTCCGAATAGTTTTAGCCGTTCGTCTAAGGAGGAGAAGCTACTTTTTACGAATAATGGAGATGTGTTTTTGTTTGATGTGAAAACTACGAAGTCGGAAAAATTGCTAGATGGAACTTCAGATTCTAGTTATATTTATCCAGAATGGAAGGATCAGAATCATATCTATTTAACAAAAGTAACGGATAAGGAAAAACAAATTGTAGAAGTGAATATGCAAACAAAGGAAGAGAGCATCATTGCAAGTGGAGAAATGGCCTCTTTTGTTGAGAAGGAACAAAAACTTGTCTTCGAGCGCCATGGTGAAATTATTATTTACAACGTAAAGAGTGGAAAAGAAACCATTGTGGATCGTGGTAAGAACCCATCTGTTACAAACGATGGCAATTACATTTCGTATGTGAAAGAGCGTTCAGGATTTGAAGATGTATGGATTACGGATATGGATTTGGAGACAAAAAACAAGGTTACGACAAATCCGCCTCCACGCTATGAGCCTTCGGTTAAAGGGATGTATCGTTATCAGCTTCCCATTTGGGGTAATGATGAACGTACATTATATGTTATGAAAAATAGAAACGATGGTGAAAACGAACCTGCTAAGATTATGAAAATCGAATTGAGTGAACAATCGAGTACGGAGATTGAAACGGTGAAAAGTTATTTACAAGCTTTGATTGTGCGAGACGATGACTTTGCAAAAAGCTTACTTAAAGATCCTCCAGAATTTTTAACGTATTCGAATCCTAAACAAATCGGTTTCCATATACTGGAGACGACAAACAATGAACAGTCTACTTCAGTAAAAGCTGAAGTCTATTGGACAGACATAGCTCTTGCTTATTACAAAGTGTCCACGTATGAACTTACCCTTATGAAGGAAAATGAGCGATATGTGATTGAAACAGTGAAAGAGCTAAATACCACAGAACTTTTGGCAAATGAACAGAACGAAATTGAAATGGTGAAGGATGGCAAGGGGGAGGCACTTTTTTCTTTACAAGACATTCCTCAATCTTTAATTCAAGCTGAAGATATTCGTTTTAGTTCCTTGCTCAATACACATGATGAAAAAAACGTTATTTTTAGTTTGCAGGGAATGGATGAAACGAGTGGAGTTACCTTATTTTCTTTCAATCGTGAAACAAAATCCTTCAACTTGTTAGCTACACTTAAAGGAGGCATTATGGAGAAAGTTGCACTGGATGCTACTGGACGCTATTTAACAGCAGACTATTTAACAGACGCTTTTGATTCGAAATTGTTCATCTTTGATTTAGAAAAAGGCAAGCAAACAGACTTTACCAACGTCCGTTCTGTATTCTGGAAGGAAGATAAACTCATCCTAGAGGAAGTGGCGGAAACACATTCTATGTACTATCAGTATGATCCACATACAGGAAGTAAAAAGAATTACTAGTAAACTCAACTTTCGCAGAGTGAAATCGATGAATAAGCCTTGATATAACTGAGTAGGCTCTTTATCCAAATTAGAGCCAATTCAAGCGGATACAGCAACACAATATGGTAAAAGTGAAAGGGTACCTTTGATAAAGTTGAAAATGCATTTACTTTAATAGACTTTATCTTATAAATTCCTTGAATTATTGCCTCGTTTTTTAATAAAGACCCATTAAAGTAATACGTTGGTAATGAACTACGGGGGTTTAGTTGAAGATCATTGAGCTGCTTAGACAGCTCTTTTTTTCTTATTGTGCTAACGGGGCAGCATTCCTTTTTGAAGGGTATTTGAGGTTTTGAAAGTAAAGGAGCCCTTTAGTACTATGCATGAGTGTCAACGATCATTGACCCTTCATCAAACAAGCAGGAATTCTTTATGCACTTATCGTTGCAGGTTTATTTAATAAGCAAATTGAAGCTATATATTAATGAGGGGTTAAAATGGCTGAGGAGGTAAGAGAAAGATTAAAAGCTAAAGAACAACGAAAAAATCCTAGTGCTGCTATAAACAATGCATGGGCTTAAGCCCATGCAGGAGCACCTGGCAGTGGGCCATTAGTTAATATTTGTTCAGTTGTGATAAATGTAGTGATTATTTTGTTAGTAAGAGCGTGCTCAAACTAATCTTACTGCAATGACTTATGTTTTGTATTATACTCATGGAGCTATTCGACCATTTTGTAACTTATAGTTAAGATAAGAGTCTAATTACTAGGAGGTGTTGTAATGAAAAATTCTAAAAATATGATATTGATTTTAGTATTTGCCTTATTGTTATCTGCTTGTAGTAGCTTCGCATCTTTAAATGCTTGTCCTCCTAATGCAGAAATTGATTGGGTGGATGTACTGATGATTGATGGTATAACATACGAGCATCATTTACCAGATTTAACGAAAGGAAGCCTTCCTATAAAGTTTGAAAAAGGTAGAGAACTTGGTAAAGTTACATATAAGATGGCTGACAATGCATGTAGTAATCACAAAATGCAAAACGGTGATGCGGCATTTTTAAAAGAGGGAACATTAATTTATGAAATAAAAGGGTATCCATCTTCCCTAATTGTTAGTGCAAATGATGTCGTTTATGTGGCCAACACAAATAAGAAGGCAAAAACGGCAGGAGAACTGTTCCCGATGGATAAGCTGGTGAAGAATATCTACATTGAAAGTACCGAAGATGGAAAGAGATTACACACATTTTCACAGTCTTCTAAAGAAAAGTTCCTTGCTGAATTTTATAAATTAAAATTAGAAGATGTACGGTCATTAAATGATGATAGTAAGTTTGAAGGTACTCGTATATTTTTGGAGATTGAACTTAATAATAGTGTTTCATTTAGGCAACTGTATTGGAGTGATTCAAATACATTTCATAATGGAGCAATTGGAAACGATAAAATAAAGGATGTTATTAACGATGAGGTATCAAATCTGAAAAATTAATGTCAGTACATAAAATGTCGCTTTGCATTCGTCGCAAAACAAAACCAAAATAAAAAACCCGGAATTTACATTCCGGGTTTGATTAGCACTTACAGTTATTCCTCCATGACACACTGCCTCGCTTCCGTAATGGATCTTAGGTTACCCTAAGATTACCGTACTTTAGCATATTCAGTATTGATGGTTCTTCTGAGTTAACGGTCAATCGCACTCATCGGGTTAACCCTCCTAGTCACATAGGATTTGAAGTGAAATCTTTAATAGTATAGACCAATTAATATTTTTTATACGCTTTATTCATTTCCGTTTTTAAAATGGTGACGATTGTTTTTCTTATTGTCTGATCGAAAACATGCATTAAGTGAATACCTGCATAATCCACTACGCTTGGACGGTAAATTTGCTGACAAATGATAGCGTGTTATAGGATAATGGTGAAGTATTTGAAGGACCAAATATTAGTGGCAAACTCCAAAAAGAAGGAAGTGCTAAACGATGGATTTAGAAATGGTTATGCAGGAGCTTGAAGCCCTTGGCAAGGAACGAACTAAAAAAATATATACTTCAAATGGTGCGCGTGAACCGCTTTTCGGCGTGGCTACAGGCGCAATGAAACCGATCGCTAAGAAAATAAAAATAAATCAGCATTTAGCAAATGAGCTTTATGCTACTGGGAACTATGATGCAATGTACTTTGCTGGCATTATTGCGGATCCAAAAGCGATGACTGAGGCAGATTATGACCGTTGGATGGATACGGCGTATTTTTATATGTTGTCCGATTTTGTAGTGGCTGTAACTTTATCAGAGTCAGATATTGCCCAAGAAGTTGCTGATAAATGGATTGCGAGTGGTGAAGAGCTGAGAATGTCAGCGGGCTGGAGTTGTTATTGTTGGCTACTAGGGAATCGAAAGGACAATGAATTTTCAGAAGGTAAGCTTGCCACTATGCTCGACAATGTAAAAAATACGATTCACGATTCGCCAGAACGAACAAAATCATCTATGAATAACTTTATATACACTGTAGGCATTTCATATTTGCCACTTCATGAAAAGGCAGTCGAGACTGCAAAGGCGATAGGGACAGTAGAAATCAAGCGTGACACGAAAAAAAGTAGTTTCCTAAATGCTTATGAAAGTATTCAAAAAGAAGTCGATAGAGGGAAGCTTGGTTTTAAACGGAAGCATGTAAGATGTTAAAGTTAACATCGAGAAGATTGATCTAAAGTTACCCATAGCCATTTTTATTTTTCTTAAAGAGAAAATGACCCTATAAAATTGACGATGAAAAAGTCTACTTTATAGGGTCAATTTTTTAGTTAGAGCATATAATCGGTTCATCTCAAAGAATAATTGTATTATTGAGAGATGGAAGCCCGATTTTCTTAGCTATTTAGACACCCATTTTTCTGCGAGTATTGCTTGTTTTTTTCGTTTGCTGACTTTTCATTTTTTTTGTTGAAAGGTCGGCATTTTGTTTTCCTTTAGGAGCAGAGGACTGCTTCTTTTTGTTTTCAAGCTGCTTCTTTATGGCCTCTTGCAGACTGATTTTCTTTTTTGGTGCTTCAGATTGATTATTCTCGGTCATTTGAAATTTCTCCTTCCTAAATAGGATAATCAGTTCAGTATAATCTATTTTTCCTTATTTGTGAAACATTGCTCTTAAAATAACTAATAATCATCTCGAACAGGTGTAAGTGTTCAATAGAGTTGTCTTATGAAATAGCGCAGCCAATTAGTTGGTATGCGCTTTTTCTACGGCCTCTTCATATCTCCTGCAAGCCTTCTTGTACACTGGTGTAAATTTTTCTGTTTTTTTAAATAGAATAATTGAAAATAAGAGAAATAAACGTCTGATTGCAGAATAAAAATAAATTTGTGAAAATTATGTGAACAAATACGGAAATTTATGTTAAGATGTAATTGTAAGAATAAACTGAAAAAGAGGTGGACTGTATGATGCTTTTAGGACCTTTATTGATTTCTCTTATACCGGTAGTTATGATTTTGGCACTTACTAGGTGGTTTAGAAAAAAGGAATTTCCTTTTTTAATAAAAATGCTTCCAGGCATTGTGTCAATTGTTGTTGCCATTAGTTTATTTTATAGTGGATTTGTTAATGTAAGAGGATTTATAGGTTTAGCTTATGGTATCCTTTCCCTTTCTCTAATAGCAGCTGGCTTTTTAGCTTTATTTATCGGAAAAAACACTAATTTCAAAGGCTATGTTTAAAAAAATACTCAAGCAGAAGAACTAACTAATTCTTCTGCTTTTTTTGGTGCAAATACTTAAAGAAGTCAATTAGATTTTCAAAGAGTATGAACTAATGAGGTAGTAGACAATTAAACAGGGAATAATTGTAACTTTACTTATTTAGAATCGTCTATTAAGTTAAAAGGGGATGATCATTTGAAGAAAATTGGAATGAAAAATAATAAAATTACGATTATCTTGTTTATGACAACCTTTCTTTTCCTTTTTAACTATTCACCAACTACTACTTATGCTTGTTCATGTGTTGGGCCTAATACAGTGGAGGAAGAATTTGAACGAAGTGCAGCTGTTTTCTCTGGGAAAGTTGTTGAAATTGAAGATGAAAAAAGTATGTTCAATCTATCATCTGCTGCCCCTATAGGTGTAAAATTCGAGGTGAAAGAATCTTGGAAGGGGCTAAATCAAAAACAAATGACCGTTTATACGGCAATAAGTACAGATAGTTGTGGCTACGACTTTAATTTAAATACAGCGTATTTAGTATATGCATATGAATCTGATGGTGCATATAATGTCGGTCTTTGCTCAAGAACGACGCCTTTGCTAACAGCAGAAAAAGATATTTCTGAATTAAGAAAAGTTGTAAAACCAATTGAGGAAGTCTCCCATGATATCGGGGATGAAAACCGTATCTCCCTCGTGGATTCTATAAATAAAAATATTATATATATTATTTTGCTAATCTTAGGGTTAATTTTGGCAGGTACATATGGATTAAGACGACATAGAAAAAACAAGTAAGGTGGAAAGAATAGATGCACATCACAAAATTAATGGACGAGCATTATAAAGGATTATCGTTAACACCAGATATTTATCATTCTTTGGATTTTGGAATCCATGTCGAATTAGGCGAAGACATTTATCAGTTTAATGATGATGGAACATTGAATATGAAAATGTTTCATGCAGTATATACGCAGGTAGATGAAATTTTCCCCTTGTTGTTTAGTAAAACGGATGACGTCATAGTTGTAGTGAATTCATATCCAAATGAAACAAATAAAACTGCATATCCAAACTTTTTCCGACGTTATGTAAAGGATCAACGAAGAAAGTACACATTACACTTACACGAGTTTACTTGGATATTTGATGAAGGTGAAATTATTGTCCAGCAAATGGAATTGTTCTGTAAAGTTTCGGATTTAAAATTAGAATTCTTATTAAAAACATTAATACATGAGGATTTTCGTTCTTTAAAACCACAATTAAGAAAAACAAATTGCCTTTATGCACCTGATATTTTCATCGTAAATGTAAGGACCAAATGTATTTTCCATATTTACGATGATAGAGGATGCGAAATAATGAATTCTGATGTGATATTACATAAAGAATTGGTTGATTACTTCAAAGAATGGGAAATTCAAGTGAGGTCTTAAGCAGGTAAACCGAAAAAGATTTTAGAGAGAGGAAAAAAAGAAAAGTGAGTGAAAAAAGTTTGATATTTAATGGTCTTTCAAATAATTTTCGCAATCCAGGTCCTGTTAATAAGCATTTACAGTTTGACCACAGAAAACTTCAACCTGCAACCATTGATGCTCATCTTTATGAGTACAATGCTTCCTATTGTAGGACTGAGAGAAAATAAAAGAGCTCAAAGTATATGGAGCGGAATCATCTATTTGTATTGTTCATTATTCATATTATTCGTGGGAGTTCAAGGTATTATGATTAAGTAGTATAGAAGGAATACTAAAGAGCATTTTGTGTACGGATAATATAGTTGTTTAATAAATAATAAAGTCGTTTGAAAAATAATAAATGTATTAAAAAATGTGAGTTAATTTATTCAACAAACGGGCCAGATTGTGGAGCAACACTTAATAAGGGGGATGGATATTTATGTTAAAATATAAAGTGGATTATGAAATAATATACTTCAAGGAAACGTCAGTTTAGTGTAAGAACTCATTTAACCAAGTTTTTTCTATGGCTATTATGAATAAATTTTTTAAGTAGCATGGGTTATCTAGCCTGTGCTTTTTTTATTGGATAATAAGAATAGAAACTACGTTTTAGCTGCGTTTCTAAATAAATTGTGTAAGAAAAAAATATTTTTAAATCCTTTTCCTTTTACTTTGTGTTTAATAGGTATATGGAGGTTTAGTCATGATAGAGAACGATGCAACACTAATAAAAGCAATTCTGCATGGAGAAGAAGAGGCGATGGAAACACTTGTTCATCGTTATTATGATGAAATATTTTACTATATCTATCGCCTAGGAAGTTCCTATGAAGAAGCGAAAGATATAACGCAAGAAGTGTTTATCGCCATGTTGAAAGCATTACCAACATATCAGGAGCAAGGGGATTTTAAAGCTTGGCTTTATAAAATTGCACATAACCGAGCCATGAATTCCTTTCGGCAAAATAAACAATCAATTTCGTTTTCAGTTGAGCATGAAAACTTAATGATAGGGTCCGATATAGGCGATCAAATTGTAAAACAATCAATGGTAAAAGAATTATTAAATTCGTTGCCTAAAAAGCAAAGGAATACCCTCATTTTGAAATACTTTCATGGATTTACAGCTAAAGAAATTGCAAAAATTACAGGAACGTCCATACCAACTGTTAAATCGAGGCTTCTTCAAGGTTTGCAAAAAATGAAGAAACGTGTGAAGGAGGGAAATTAATTGAAAAAGATTAAAGAAACTGAGGAAAAGTTTAAATCATTCCTTAATACATATACACTACCTGAAATTAAAGAAAATGATAAACAAGAAACGATTGACTTATTAAAAACTTATATGCCTATTCAACAAGAAAGAACGAGTGAATTAATGAAAAAACTCGTTTGGAAAGCATTTATAGAACTATTATCTTATTTTAAAATTCAATTACTTATTATAACTGTTCTGATGTTTTTGATTTATACAATACTTCCTGAAACGATGGAAAGATGGATCTTCTTTGTTTTAACTACACCAGCTCCTTTATTGGGAGTAGGGTGGTATTTAATGAATGCACAAACAGAAGGTATGGTTGAATTAGAGTCCACCTATAAGTATTCCTTTCAGCAGATTCTCTTTTCTAAAATTGTCGTAATTACGGTATGTAGTATAGCTATTTACAGTTGTACATTGCTTTATATTATTTTAATTCATCATGTTGAGCTATCAAAGGCGATCTTTCATATTGCAGTTTTGGGGTTAACACCCATTCTACTACTTTGCCTGACATTATTATCTTTAAGCATTAAATATCGAGATGCGATGTCTTGGACGGTGATTATATTGATTTGGATTTTCTTTGTTTTACTCTCAATATACACACCAATGGGAACGATTCTGCTATCGATGAATTCTTTAATATATATATTGATCAACGTTATGCTGTTAGTGTTATTCATTTATCAATTAGCTAATGTTTGGAGAATGGAGAGATTGCCTAATGAATATCATTAAATTGAGTTTAATGGAAATGAAGAAATTGTTTCAACAACGAGAAATATATATTGCTCTCTTTTTATGTACAGTCATTTACTTAATGGGAATGAAAAGTGTTGGAGAATCCGATAAACCTTATGAATTTTGGAAGGGGTTAATAGAGGCTATTCCTTGGATTGGATTCTGGTTTATTGCTGTATTAATTGTTGTAGGCGTATCCAAATGTTTGTCTTTCGAGCGAGAACAGGAAATGAGTGAATTATTGTTAACGTACAAGAAAGGACACCTAAAATTATTAATTGTGAAACAGATTATTACTTTGATTTATTGTGCATTAATCGTTTTATATTTTTATGTAGTTTCTTTTTTTAGCTTAGGAAATGGCTTTTCTACTTCGGGTATATTCGCTCAAATAAGAGTAAATCCACCTCTTTATTTCGAAGTAAATCCCAACTGGACATTTGCTCAGCTTTTAGTTTATCAGTATGGATATACAGTCCTAGGAAGCTATATCTTCGCATTGTTTATACTATCATTATCATTTTTTATAAAACGAAGTGTTTTCATCATGATGATTGCAGGAAGTATTTTTGCAGCAGGAGAGCTTTATGAAAAATTTATCGCAACATTCATAGGAACTATGAAATTGAGTGAATACCTAGGTGCAATTTATGATTATGGATTTAATGGCATGTTAAGCCATAAATATTTAGGGTTTTTCAAACCATTTTCAGAAAGTGAAGTATACATTTTATTTTTAGTCATTGCTTTATTACTATTCACACTTAATCTTATCATCGGAAGGTGGAGAAGATATGCTTCGATTGGAGATTAAAAAACTCGCAAAAAATAGCTTTAATCTCCCTATTTTGACAGGGATAACTTGTCTATGGGGAATTATTTTATATTTCTCTGTACAAAAGGGATCAGAACAGTTACTAATGACATCTACAACATTTTGGCATGTATTAGGTTCGATAGCTGTTGGATTTATGATTTTATTTGTGAATACAAGATTGTTTATTTTAGATGAAGAAGAAAAAGTGAAAGAAGTTATTTTAACTACTCAAAAAGGAAAAGCAAAGGTTTTTTTGCTAAGGATGATTGCTACTGTTATTTACACCACTTGGACTATTGTTTTGTTTTTACTAGTTCAAATCGTGATGTTTTTAATCTTTAACCGTGTTGAAACCGACTTGGCTATAACATTTATTACAGATTGTTTAGAGAGTTTTCTTTATGTATGGATAGGTAGCGTATTATTTTCGATTTTTACAGCTTGCATTTGCACGATTTTTAAATCACATATGGCAACAGTGATTTTATGTGGAATTTTATTTGGATTGACCTATTTATTGAGAGGTAGTCTCCTTCAACATTATTCGTTTGAATGGTTTTTAGAGAAAGGTTTTTTTTCGTATTTGATAAGGGCGAAAGATATTTTACTTGAATCACAATTAATTATTTTAACAATATGGTATGGAGTTCTAATAGTTTGTATCTTAATGCTGACAATAAAATTGCAATTAAGGAGACATGAAATATGATTCTAAAAATAGAAAATATCACACATCAATACAAAGGCTTCTATGCAATACAAAATATCAATTGTGAATTGTCTCCCGGAATTTATGGCCTATTAGGGCCAAATGGGGCTGGGAAATCGACTTTTTTACGTATACTAGTCAATGTGATTGCTCCAGAAAAAGGTAGAGTTCTTTATAATAATCGAGAGATTACTACTTTAGGTGAACATTACCGTGATAACTTGGGGTATTTACCACAGGAATTTCATGGTTATCGTAATTTTACAGCGGAAGATTTTTTAAAATATGTAGCAAATTTAAAGGGGTTAGACAAACAGATAACCCAAACAAGAGTGCAACAACTTTTAACAATGGTTGGTTTAGTAGATGTAAGAAAGAAAAAGCTAAAAAGTTTCTCAGGAGGAATGAAACGGAGAATAGGAATTGCACAAGCGTTGTTAAATGACCCTGAGATTTTAATATTAGATGAACCAACGGCTGGCTTAGATCCTAGTGAACGGATACGGTTAAGAGGAATACTATCAAAACTTTCAAAGAATAAAATTATTATTCTGTCTACACATATTGTATCGGATATTGAGTATGTGGCAGATGAAGTTCTATTGCTAAAAGGTGGTGAACTTATTGAAAAGGCAACGCCTAATAAGTTATTAAGTCATTTGACTAATCAAGTGTGGCACTTACAAATAGCGGAAGATGAATTAGAACAATATTCAGCAGAATATGCTGTATCGAACGTTCATCAACAAGGGGCTAATATCGAGATGCGTATTATCTCAAAGGAAAAACCAAATGAATCAGCTGTAAATGTAGAGCCAAGAATGGAAGATATCTATGTTTATTATTTCGGAGCACAAGAAAGTAACGTTGTTTTTAATTAATAAAAGACTGAATTCAGTATTGGTTTGAAAAGAGTTTATGAAGAATAGTACTTAAAGTAAAAAAGGACATTAGTAAAATAACTAAGGTGTCATTTTGCCTTGGTCACTATTCAGCAATCGGGTGCGTTTGTTTAATAAGCTTCGCTGTTCTTCTTAAACTAACAGGGACTTTAGTTGAATAAAGGGACTTAAAATACTCAATCTTTTTTATAAAAACAGTTCTTAAGAATAAAAGAAAGTTATCGTTTTGATCAATCATTATTCAAAATGATAGCTTTTTATATACAGTATAATCAAACTCTATTCTAATCCAACTTCAAAACAAAACTCTGTTTGCCAGTCACTAATTTGAGATTCTAGGACACACAAAAAGAATCGGCACTTGGCCGATTCTAAAGAATTTTATAAAGTTACAGATTGGAAATTCCAATACTTTGACTGAATCTCTTTTACTTTATCTACATACTCTTTCTGAATATCAAACAATTCATCTGTAGGGATTGTATGCATAGCTTGCGCAAATGGATCTTCTACTTCTGTCGTAACACCACTCATTGCCTCGACTATTGCATGCGAGCAAAATGGAACATATGCTGTGCTGTATCCACCTTCATGACAGGCAACAAATTTGCCTCCACAGTGCTTTTCAGCGAGATCAAGCATAAATTGGGCCATCTGTCTAAATCCTTCTGCAGTCACCATCATTCGAGCTAATGGGTCAAAGAGACCTGCGTCCTGTCCAGCTGAAATGAGGACAAGATCTGGCTTAAACTGGTCTGCAATTGGTCCAACAATTTCTTTTAAGGCATACATATACCCTGCATTTCCAGTTCCAGCTGGTAAAGGAATATTAATATTATATCCTTCTCCTTTACCCGTTCCGATATCTTCTACCATCCCTCGCTCTGGTGGGAAATTTCGATCTTGATGTAGCGAAACGAACAATACGTTAGGGTCATCATAGAAAGCAGATTCTGTTCCATTTCCATGATGGACATCCCAATCTAGAACAAGCACTTTTTCAACGCCTAAATGCTTACGGGCATATTTTGCGGCAATCGCAACATTATTAAATAAGCAGAATCCCATGCCAAGATTCTCTTCTGCATGGTGACCTGGTGGACGAGTTAGGGCATATGCGTTATCGACCTTACCAGAAACAACGTCCTCCACTGCAGTAATCGCTCCACCAGCAGATAAAAGGGCAATTTCATACGATCCTTTTCCAACTAGTGCTAGTTCTCCTGCATCTCCATGACCAATATCACTTAATTCTTTAACTTTATTAATATAGTCTCTTCCGTGAAAGAGTTCGATATCCTCTACAGTCGCAGAACGAGGAGCAATTTGAGTAAGGTGCTTCATTAGACCACTACGTTCCATCAAATTTTTAAAGCGTCTTTTTGTCGCTGGATTTTCTGCGTGACCATCTGATTCAATCCATCCACCGGGTAGCATAAATAACGCTCCATTACCCGTATCATGCCAAAAATAACTTTCATCACATATAAAACCTGTATTTTTCGTCATCATGTCACCATCCCAAATCAATTTGATGTATCTACATTCATAATAAAGCGCTTACAATTATCTGAATATTACCCGAGTGGGTAGTTTTTATATATTTTTAGAATTTTTTTAATTATCCGTTTTATGCTACGAAATCAAGAAAACAAGTTTGAATAAAAGATAAAAGCGAATGCAACGACACTAGAAAACAAAATCGAGGGGGAAGAAACATGGACTTTGGCGTAACAGTAATTGAAGAAAAGTACAAGTAAAGAAGAATAGCATTGAAGCCCCCACCAATACATATTGGTGGGGGCTTCAATGCTATTTTTTTCGTGCTAATAATAGTGAAATTTATAATTTCTGAACTAATTGCGTTCTATTTTGTACACTGTATTTTTCATAGATGTTTTGTAAGTGTTTTTTTACTGTGTTAACGGAGATATGCAGTGTTGCTGCAATGACTTGATTGGTCCAACCTTTTTTAACGAGATTTACAACATCTATTTCTCTATTTGATAACAAGTTGAATTCGTTATTATTTTTTTGATGTAAGAGTACAGATGCAATTACATCTGATACTAATTTTAGTGTGTTACTATCTTTTTCTGTAAATTTACATAAATTACTTTTTTGCCCCAACCCGATCGCTCCAATAAATGTATCTTGATGAATAAGTGCTACGACCATTTCGTCGTGATAGCCATATCCCTTCATAAACGATCGGAAAAAAGGAGAATTTTCGTATTGATTGGGCGTGTCAAGGTCATCTAATCGAATAGCTTTTTTCTCAAGAAACAGGTTAACATTCTTTTTAGGGTGCAATAAGTCGTAAAAATGAAAGTTCGTGAGATAATCTGTGAGTGCTCTATCGCTTAAATTGTAATTTATCGGATCACTCAAATTTCCATTGTTGTCTGCGTACCAAAAAATCGTTTGATCATAACCAAAAATATCCGCTAATTTGTGTTGAATATGTAAACGAACATCTTCTACTGGATATGCAATTTGAGCCGAAAAGTGAATGATCTTCTCATATTCTGTAGAAGTCAAATATTGACTATTCATAGATTACCTCCTTTTAACTACATCATAAAATAGTATACTTCAAAATAACTGATTTTTGTTAATTTTCTATTATAATAACCGGGATGGGTACTATTGGATATAATTTTTTAAACTCTCTCACTGTAATTTTTGTAATTCCAGTGCAATCAATCGTTGGTAGATTGCAAGTAGAGGCATAATAATGGTCCAGTATAGTAAATATTATTTTAGCCATTGAAAAACTGCGCCTCCTTGTTAGTTGTGTCTAACAATTGGGGTGCAGTACAAGGGCGCTTTGGGGGCTTTATTTCTTCAACAAACGGGCCATATTATTGAATAACATTCTTTTATGAAAGGTTACCTTACAATGATTAAAAACCTCCCAAAACCACTCTTAATAGGAACCAGATTTAAATAATTAAACCCAAATGTGTTCATACACTCCACACATTGTGAGGCTGTTGCTTGGTTGGAGTTAGTTTGATTTATTAAATAATATTTTGCTGTGCTTAAAAATCCGATTCATATTCGTTTTTTCAGCACAGCTTTTTGAATTGTAGTTAATTGTAAGGATTTTTTTGCACCCGGTGCAAGTAATGCTAAAAATCGTAAATGCGAATAATACATTTACGATTTTTGAATAGGTTTATTTTTAGTTTTCGGATAACCGATGAGGATGGCAATGACTCCGCAGACACCTACTAAAATGGAGTAATACGAATATTGCATGATTAAAATAGGGGAAATGCCGGCGATACTGGCAGCTACTAAAAATTGTGCACCGTACGGAATTATACCCTGAACGACACATGAAAAAATGTCAATGATGCTTGCTGATTTACGTGGCTCAATATCGTATTGATCGGCAATTTTTTTTGCTAATGGCCCAGCAATCATAATTGCAATCGTATTATTGGCGGTTGAAAGGTCGGTTAAACCAACTAAACCTGCAATTGCAAATTGGGCATCCTTTTGCGACTTAATTTTACGCGTTGCGATATTTACGATAAAATCAATGCCGCCATTATGTTTAATGATCTCGACCATACCGGCAATTAACATCGCTAAAAACGCCATTTCAAACATATTGCTCATACCGTCACCAATTGCGCTGATAAATGTCATCACCTCATAACTACCATCAATTAAACCAATAGTTCCAGCGAGGATGATCCCACTTGCTAATACTGTAAAGACATTTAGTCCAATCAAAGCAAAAACAATGACGAATAAATAAGGAATCAATTTGTACCAATCAAAGCTAGCATGTGTCACTTGGGCTGTGGAATTCAGCGTCAAAAAGGCTAAAATAACACATGTGACAATTGCTGCTGGTAACACGATGAAAAAGTTAACTTTAAATTTGTCTTTCATTTCTGCGCCTTGTGAGCGGACAGATGCTATCGTTGTATCCGAAATAAATGATAAATTATCGCCAAACATAGCCCCACCAATAACAGTTGCCATTAATAGCGGTATTGAAAGTCCTGTTTGCTCCCCAATTGCTAAACCTATTGGAGCGAGGGCAACAATCGTTCCAACTGAAGTGCCCATTGCTAAAGATATAAAACACGCAATTATGAATAAGCCAATAACTAATAAGTTTTGTGGCAAAATGGAGAGTGCAAAGTTTACCGTTGCTTCAATAGCGCCCATTCCTTTTGCGGTTTCTGAAAATGCACCGGCAAGTAAGAAAATGATCACCATTAACATGACGTTCGAATTCCCGGCGCCGGTCGTAAAGGTTTCAATTTTTTTTGTGATCGTTTCTTTGCGGTTCATGAAAATGGCAACAGTGCTTGCAATCGAAATGGCAACCATTACAGGGAATGCATAAAAATCATTTAATACAATTCCTGAGCCGATAAACAAAATTAAAAATACAACAATTGGAATTAATGCCCACGGATTTCCTTTTTGCATTTCTTCCTCCTTTAAGTAGTGTGCATCAGTTAACATACAAAGAAGGGCCTCTTCTAAAATTAATAAGAAGAGGCACCACATATGCTAGAGTGCATTTTATTTATCGCGAAAATTTTTGTAGGGCTGAGCATGACATCTACTACTTCATTGCTAAGCGTTCATCATGGCTATCCTACAATAATTATGATAACAACAATTTTATCTTATGAAATAAAACTTAGAATATAAGAAAATTTGCGTTAAGTCAATTATTTTGTTTTTTTAGAATAATATAAAAATACGATTCCGTTGGGGCTAAAATAGAATTTGACAATTGTATGAGTTAAATTCACAATTCTAATCCCTTTGGCATCAAGAGCTGTCACATAATAAAAAAGGGCACCCGATATGGGAGGGTGCCCGTCAGATTTATGCGGATTTACAATGTTCAGTAAAGAATAGTTCCTAAACGACGCTTGGGAACATAAATAATGAAACTTTTATTACTCAACTTCCGTATAACATTACATAAGGGAAAAGTTTAAAACATTGTATTGTATTTACATAAAATCAAAAAAATACTTTCACTTCTGATGCCAATTGACGATACCAACAGGAGGCTAATATGAGTAATCAAGTGAACATAGCGTATACATATCATAATTAAAATTAAAGCATAACAAAGATTTGGACAACACTTCCTATGGATCATCCAATTACCAGTGCTTCACATAAGGTCCATTTTGTTGATTAAATAAAACCATTTATATGTTAAATTTGTAAAAATAACTGCTGATATAAAGGGAGGATTAAAGAAATGGGTATTGAAATGGTTATCGGCCTAGTTTTCGGTGTTTTTTTAATTTGGGCTGGCTATATTGTTCGGACAAAACAGGTATTTGCATTTCTTGCAGGTTTCAGGGAAACGTGGGAACCGGTTAATAAAGAAAGACTAGGGAACAGAGTCGGTATTCTCATAATTATTATAGGTGTTATAGCCATTTTTACATCTATTTTTACCATATGGTTTGGGGATACAGTCGAAAAAATTTCTGGGATCTTGGCTATTATTGATGTGATTTTGATTATTATAGTAATAGGATTAGATCAAATAGGATATTGAACGGAGTGTACACATGGGATTGACAGCAGATATTTTTCTTTACGTTCTATTTACGTCAATACTCTATTAAACAATCGAGTCATAATGTGGCATTACAAGGAGGGGTATTATGAATTCTTTGGTTATATTCCTTTTAGTTCTCTTTACCCTTAATATATTGGTTATCTTTTTATCAAGATTGAATTGGTTGGTATGGAGAATTGCGGGTGTTATTTTTATTATTTCTTCTCCAATAGTCCTAGTTCTGACAATGAATAGCGTTGGTCGTAATGTTGGAGATGGAATTGCAGGTGCTGTGGCGGGTTTTACTTTTGGCGGACTTTTGGTTGCGAATGCAATTATTTTATTCGTTATGGCGATTTTTGTAAGGTGGAGGGAGAACAAACTGCTTTAGAGTATTCTGCAATCGGGCGCGATAGTGGTAGAACTACTAGATTTAAACAACTTTATTATTATATTTATCAGTGCATAAAGCATCTGACATCAAAAATTAAAAAACTATATTTTAACCCCGTCCTAATTTAGAACGGGGTTATGTCTGTTTTATGACTTTAAAATTAAACAACTTTATTGTCAATTTACTCATTTTAGTGAGAGAAGATGAAACCAATTTATCGTTCATCCGTAATTATAGGAAGACAACAGAAAAATCCTGAGTTAATAAAGTGTAAAGTCAGGTGCGTTGATTATCCAATTTTATCCTATATTTATGGTGAAAACGGAGATTTCTGCTACGGGCTACTACAATTTATAAAAGGGAGGAATAGCGATGAAAACCATCCGATTTTTCCCTAATCAACACGCCCGGTGTAAAGTAATAGTATAAGGGTTTTCTTTTAGTGGATTTTATTTACATATAAAGGGGAGGTTTTTAAATGGAACATGCTACGAAAATAACTGAATGTCCAAAATGTGGAAGTGGAGAGTTAGGGAAGGGAAAACATAGTGGATATGCAGTTATGCAGCCAGATAATAAGATCCTCGGATCAAATGTTGAATATATTATTTGTACTGAATGCGGATTTATTATCGAAGGCTATGTGAAAAATCCAAAGAGATTTAAAGGAACACTGTAGATATTAGTCACATACGGGTGAGGCATTGATCTGAAAAATGATTAGCGCCTTTTTGGTGAACTTTTATTCTAACGGCCATATAGATTAAGAAAGTAGCTTATGCGTTCTTGGTATTTAATTAGAGCTATCCGACATACCTTCTTAACAGGAGGGGTAATTTGGTCAAAAGGATCTTGATCATTGCTGGAATACTTCTAGTGGGGATTGCGACATATAGCATGTTAACTAAACTAATTGAAGATGATACAAATAAAAAGATGAAGGAATCATTAGTTATTAAAGAAGAGCAGAGTATCGCTGTATTGAGAGAAAAGCTTCATGAGAAATATGTAGGGGTTGATGTAAAAACGACTTCGCAGAAAGATCTGGTGATCCAAGTCGTAGCGGATGAAGTCAATTTTTATTCCTTAAAAAAGGATATGGCATCCATTGTGAAAAGTGTAATTGAAACTTCCCCATTAAAAAACTATAAAGTTGTTTTTGAGAGGTGGGAGTTATCCTCTATAAATGACGAAGCACACCCACTCTTAATAAAGACTTTAGCGAATGGTCTTAAACAGTATGAGGTTTTCGAGAATATAGTAATTGAGGCACAAGCATTCATTATGGTCAATACATCAATAAAGGGTTTAAATAAAGATGCACGTGAGGTAGCGATGGAAATGAAAGAGAAAGTCAATGAAATGTTCCATTCAAAAGAACTAAATTCTATAGCTGACATTGAATCTTATGAGATTGTAATTTTGAATGCTAGTGGGGAAGCAATCAATTAATTTTGAACGTAGTAATCTACTTTGAGATATTGTTAAGCGCATAAAAAAGCTGCCCTCATCTACTTTCTAGATGGGCAGCTTTTACTGTTCCTTCAACGGGAAGGTAATACGTAACATCAATATATTTCCTACTTCCTTCAAACGCGATACGTTCTAAAGCATGCGCTAACAAATTATTTTCCTAGTCTCGGAAAAAACGTTGCCTAAACAACCTTTCTTTTTTGCAATTACGACTCGAATGAAATGGATGGTTGGCAAAATCATAGAAGTTCGTTGGTGACCAATTTAAACATTAAATAAAGAAGTTACGTTCAAACAAAGTCAACATCAGAAGGTAACATCAATTAACTGTTAAATCAACCACACCATACCTATAATTTGGTCAGATCCTACTTGGTCGTAATGACAAATCTTACTTGTTGTTCACTTATTTTCGTGCTGCACATCATCTATGCGAACTTACAAATCTAAATTGCTAAGGGAAATTGTTCACTTTTATTTGTTCTTGTGGAGTTAAATTTAATCTTGAAAGCTTAAAAAGAATTTTAATTCCCGTTGAAGGTTTAAAACCTTGCTATAACAATCTTACTTTTGCATAGAAGCTATACATCACTTAAATAGTGAGCGTACAGAACATATAGAAATGTTCTGTATTTTCATATTATAATATTCTGAATAATTTGTCAATTGATATCATTTTCATCTGTGAAGAAATTAGAATTTTCTTTTGTTAGAGAACAAGGTTGGATAGTTATCAATAAATGCAGGCAATACAGTATAATAAAGAAAGGGAAAGGACTGAGTGTAATATATGAAAGAATTAGTTGAAAAAGTACGTGGAATTTATGAAGGATTTGATGCAAGTCATGACTTTCAACATATTGAGCGCGTCTACCAAAATGCATTAGCGATTTTACATACAGAGCAAGGCGCAGATGAAGAGGTAGTGAAAATAGCTGTGCTTTTGCATGATGTAAGTGATAAAAAATATACGGATAGTAAAGAGCAAGAAGAGAAACTGATTGCCGAATTAAAGATGAGTGAGGAAAAAAAGCAACATATTCGTGATTGTATTGCACAAGTTTCGTTTAATGGTGGACATGAACTAAAAGCCACTTCTATTGAAGCCAAAATTGTGCGCGATGCAGATCGTTTAGATGCCATTGGTGCTGTCGGCATTGCACGTACTTTTGCTTTTGGTGGTGCAAAAGGTCGCAAGCTGTATGATGAAGCTGAAGAAGCACGTACTGAAATGTCTGAGGAAGAGTATCGTAGTAAAAATACTGCGTCAGTCACGCATTTTTATGAAAAACTTTTGTTGTTGAAAGATTTAATGACAACAGAAAAGGGCAAGCGAATGGCTGAAGAACGTCATCAATTTATGGTAAGCTTTTTAGATCAATTACAAAGAGAAAGAGAAGGCAAAGCGTAATGAGTCATTTAATCGTACAAAATTTAACGAAGACAGTGGGCGACAAAACGCTCTTTAGCAATATTGAATTCACGATTTATGAAGGCGAACGTGCAGGATTAATCGGGATTAATGGTACAGGTAAATCTACTTTGCTATCTATTTTAGCTGGACAATTAGATGCAGATACAATCGACATCGATCGTCCAAATAAATACCGCATCGCATATTTACCACAGGAGCCGACTTTTAATAGTGGAGATACAGTACTTCAAGCAGTGTTTGCTGGGGATTCACCAATTTTAAAGTTAAACCGTGAATATGAGGAAACAGTTGCTGCACTCGCTGCAAATCCTACATCAGAAAGTCTGCAAAAGACATTATTTAGTTTACAACATCGTATGGATGAAGAGCAGGCTTGGGATGTCAATGCGTTAGCGAAAACAGCGCTAACGAAGCTAGGCATTGAAATGTTTGATAAGGAAGTGTTAACACTGTCTGGTGGGCAACAAAAGCGTGTAGCATTAGCGAAAGTGTTAATTGAACCTGCTGACCTATATTTACTGGACGAGCCGACCAACCATTTAGATGTGCAATCTACAGAGTGGCTTCAGGAAATGGTGTTGCGTCTAAAAGGAGCGGTAATATTCATTACCCATGACCGTTACTTCTTAGATGAGCTATCGACGCATATATATGAAATAGCTGACCAAACCATGTATCGTCATACAGGAAATTACGGAGACTTTTTGGAGGCACGTGCAATACGTGAAGAAATGGCTGCTGCATCTGCACAAAAAGACCGTAACCGTTATCGTTCAGAATTAAAATGGATTCGTCGTGGGGCGAAGGCACGTTCGACGAAGCAAAAAGCACGTATCCAACGTTTTGAGCAGTTAGAAGATAATTTAGAGCGTAAGTCTGATGATGTATCGCTTGAAATGGGACTAGCTACAACACGTCTTGGTCGCAAAGTGTTAGAGGCAGAGAAAATTTCGAAAGCATTCGGTACACAAAAAATTGTCGAGAATTTTGGATTTTTACTTCAACAGGGCGATCGTATAGGCATTATTGGTGCAAATGGAGCAGGGAAATCGACGTTACTGAAAATGCTAGCGGGTGAATTACAGCCGGATGTAGGTGAAATCCATGTTGGTTCAACCGTGAAAATCGCGCATTTCAAACAGACATTACCGAAAATGAATGAAAATGAACGCATGATTGAATACATTCGTGATGCATCTAATGATATAACGGATGCGGCAGGCGTTCGTTATTCAGCGGCACAAATGCTTGAGCGCTTCTTATTCCCACTAAATGTGCACGGTACGCCAATTGGTAAGCTATCAGGTGGAGAGCGCAAGCGACTTCATTTATTAAAGTTATTGATGGAACAGCCGAATGTCTTATTACTAGACGAGCCAACGAATGATTTAGATATCGAAACGCTAGGTGTGTTGGAAGATTTCATCGAGCATTTCCCTGGTGTTGTCATTACGATTTCCCATGACCGATTCTTCTTAGACCGTATTGCGAAAAAGTTATGGATATTAGATGGACAAGGACATGTAGAGGAATCATTAGATGTGTATAGTGATTACTTACAAAAACGCGAGCAGGCTTCAACTGTCAAGGTAGAAACGCCAAAAGTGGAAAAACCTAAAACAGAAAAGCCGAAAGTCGAGAAGAAAAAACTATCATTCAAAGAACAAAAAGAATGGGAAACCATTGCAGATGATATTGAAAAGACAGAAACGGCAATAATGGAAACAGAAGAGGGCATTGCTAGCGCTGGCGCTGATTTTACAAAGCTTCAGGAGTTAACGGCTAAGCTTGATGAATTGAATGCAAAATATGAACAACTTATTGAAAGATGGTCGTATTTAGACGAAATCGTAAACGGATAAGGAGCGAAAAATATGAAAATCATCACAATTGAACCTACACCGAGTCCGAATTCCATGAAAATCGTAGTTGATTCGGAGCTTCCTTTTGGTAAAAGTTTTAATTTCACAAAAGATAATAAACATGAGGCAACAGGAGAAGCGGCAGCTATTTTAGCAATTGAAGGCGTCAAAGGTGTTTACCACGTATCCGACTTCTTTGCGGTAGAACGTAATGCTAAATATGCGTGGGAAGGTATTCTATCAAGTATTCGTCAAACGCTTGGTGAAGATGTTACTTCAACTGAAGAGCAACAAGTGGCAGATGAATTTTACGGTGAAGTTTACGTACATGTGCAGTTTTACAAGCAAGTGCCACTGCAAGTAAAGGCGTTTGATAATCAACGTGAGTACCGTCTAGGAGTAGGCGAACGTTTTATTGACGCGTTCAATCAAATTATGGAGAAAGCAGTGGATGAAAACTACATTTTCCAGCGTAAGTGGATTGACTACGGCGTGCGTTACGGAGAACTAGAAGAAATAGCAGAAGCGGTTAAACAAGAAATTGATGTGACGTATTCGGAAGAACGTCTAGCTGAAATAGTAGCTGCAATTAATGATATAGAAAAGGTTGGAAAAACTGAGAAAATAAAAGTAACAGTAGAGCAATTTAAACAATCAGAGTGGGAAAAACGTTTCCAGTTGCTTGACCAAATGGCAGATCCAGCAGTGGAGGATTTACCGCTGTTAGGTTTAGCGCTAGAGGATGAGCAAATGTCGATTCGTCGATTAGCAACGGTTTACCTTGGTATGATTGAGGATGTTGCAGTTGTGCCTTATCTTGAGAAAGCATTGCAAGATAAAAGTGCTGCGGTACGCCGAACTGCAGGAGACTGCATGAGTGACCTTGGCCTTGTAGAGTTTGAAGATGCTATGCAACAAGCTTTACAAGATAAAAACAAACTTGTACGCTGGCGCGCGGCGATGTATTTATATGAAGTCGGTACAGAAAAATCTTTAGATGCGTTAAAAGCTGCTGAAGAGGACAAAGAATTTGAAGTGAAGCTACAGGTGAAAATGGCCATTGCACGTATTGAAGAAGGCGAGGAAGCAAAAGGCTCTGTTTGGAAGCAAATGACTGAATCTCGTCAATAGTTGAAGTGAAACTAACCAACATTCTGATAAAGGAATGTTGGTTTTTCGCTTAGATGTCGATAAATTAAAGAATGTGTCCGATAAATTTGAAAACAGGTCCGAAAAACTAAAAAAGGCCCTCAATTTGGAGGGTCTATCTGATTACGGAATACTAAGTGATTTAGTCACACTTTGAAAATGTTGTTGTTTTTGCAACAAATGTGGTTTTATACTAAGAATTATGACTTAACAATAAGATACAGCTAGAGGAGAATGTATATGAACGCAAAAAAGATTACAACAGAGGCAGATTTACAAACAGCATTTGCTATTCGCAAAAAAGTATTTGTAGAGGAGCAGGGTGTTTCGATTGAAGAGGAAATGGATGAGTTTGACGTACTAGATGCTGCATGTGAACATATTTTAGTGTACTATAACGATCAGCCTGTAGGAACAGGACGCGTCCGTGTAGTCGATGGATATGGGAAACTAGAGCGTATTTGTATTTTAGAGGAATTCCGTAAATTTGGCCTTGGTAAGGTCATCACACTGAAGTTGGAAGAATTAGTGCAGGCGAAGGGGATTACGAAATCGAAGCTGAATGCACAATCATATGCCGAGCCGTTTTATGGAAAATTAGGCTATGTACGTTCAGGTGATGAATTTATGGATGCAGGTATTCCACATATTTTGATGAAAAAGCAATTTAGCTAGTAAAGTAATTGAATTAAAGAGTATATATTAGCGGAGTCATTAGGCTCCGTTTTTTTTCTAGTTCGAAAACACTTGAAACTTACGTAACGTCATTTTGTATAATGTTGTTAACGAACAAAGGGGTGTGCTAAATGATTACGATTAAGGAAATATCAAAAATAACTGAAATTTCGGTTCGTACTTTACGTTACTATGAAGAGATTGGATTACTTTTTCCTTCTGATAAAACAGAAGGCGGACACAGACTGTATAGTGAAGAAGAATTGAAAAGGTTACAACAAATTCTTTTTCTCAAAAATCTAGGGTTTAAATTAAAAGAAATTCAAAGACTCTTGAATGAAACGTGGGAATGGTCAACGAGTTTGGATCATCAACTTGCATATGTTTTAGAAGAGCAAGAAAAGTTGAAGCAAATGGAGAATACAATAAATGGGTTGAAGAATGCCTTGGCAATTGAGGGAGAATTGAATGAAGCACTAATTCAAAAGATTATTAAACTTACTAATCGAGAAAGTGAGAAAAAACAAGCATTTCGACAGCAAATGTTTTCAAATGATGAATGGGATTTGGTACAAAGCCTTCCAAATTTAAATCGCAATGATCCAAATTCTTTAGAGTGGATGGGATTATTAGGTCAGCTGAAACAATTAATGTCATACGGGGCAGAGTCAGATTCAGTCCAACGTATCATAAAACGGATGATCGAGAAAAGCACTGAAGAATATTCAGATAATGAATCTTTTCTAGAGAAAATGTGGGAAATACGAAAATCTCCCTCACTTTCGGACAAAGTCGGATTATATCCACTTGATGAAAAGTTTTTAAAGTATATTGAAGAAGCTTTTAACATCTATGAAGCTAGGGAGTTGAGGGGAACCAGTGAGTAATGAAATACTATTGTATATTGGTGCATTGGCTATTCTTGATATGTTTAGCCCGGCTATAATCGGCGTAACCGTGTACGTGTTACTTGTAGGGAAGAGAAAACAAACACAGCTTATTATGGCTTATTTAATGACTGTAATCGGTTTTTATTTTTGTACAGGTGTGTTTCTAATGCTTGGCTTAGATATTATATTTAAGCCAATTGCAGATGTTTTAAGTAGCGATACTGCGAAAAAATTTATGACCATCATTGGTGCCATTCTGTTTATTGGAAGTTGGTTTGTACCAAAGAAAAAAATTGCTGAATCACCTAAGCCGAGGCAGTTTAATGTGAGTGCGATGATTGCATTGGGAATATCTACTTCTCTTTTAGAGGTAGCCACTGCAATACCTTATTTTGCTTCAATCGGTCTTATGATCAGCAACGAGTTTACTATGTATGAGTGGTTACCTGTTTTAGCAGGGTATAATGTAATGATGGTTGCTCCTGCTCTTGTATTACTTCTCCTTCATATTTTGTTCCGTCGCTTTATGCAGAGGCCATTAAGAAATTTGCAGGCTTTATTTCAAAAGAATACAAGTTCAGCGCTATCATGGGTCATGTTTATCGTGGGCATTATACTGCTAGCTAATGGTAGTGATTTTGGTTAATGTAGATAGAGTTTGTATAAGAATACAATAAAACTAACATCAGTATTATGTTTAAAAAGGTAAGGGGGAAATTATAGTTGGCTATCATAGTTGGAGATAATGTAACAGTTCGAAACCCAAGAGAAGATTTAAACAAGATATTAGAAAAATATAAAGTGTCACCTAAAACGTTTGGGTTAATTAGTGGAGTTAATGAAGAAGAAGTTTTAGATTATGCATATGAGAATACTACTCTGAGCAATTTATCTTTGGAGAAAGAATTATTCATCGGGAATTTTATTGGGCTATTATCAGATGGAATGGAACTTGTAACGGCAGATGAAAGAGTTAAAGCTATTATCGAACATTTAAATACTAGTTTTCAAATTTCGAATGAGTCATTAGCTTTATATTCTCACTTACAAGAAAAGGAGTTAAATGATTTTATCAATGATAATAATACTCTCTCATATGAAAAACGATATAGATTAGCAGCCGTTGTATTGTTCTTAGATACAATAACTACACGATATACTCTTGAAAAAAATAGCAATCACTAAATAATAGGGTCATTATGATCAAGAGTAACTAGATATTCAAACCTGTATATTCCGTTTGGGAGACTCAATCTATAAGAGTTTCCCATTCTTTTTAAGCCTAATGAACGTATCGCTTCAAAAATGGTTAATTTAAATAAAATTGGAACTTTTACCATTTTGGATCGTATTAAAGTTAACGCCAGTTAGGTGAGTGTAACAGGGGCATCATTAGTTTGACGGAAATAAACAAATTATCTTATGCCATGTTTCTTCACATCCTTTGCTACATAAAGTTTATTAGGAAGGAGTTAATGTGATTGATTATCTTCGCGGATATTATACGTGCAATTTCTATAGGTATACTAATTATTTGTTCCGGTATTTATTTACGACAGCTAAGTAAAACCAAGAAACAAAGAAAACTATCATCTTTTGAATTTAACATGTATATAATCATGCAGTTTGCTTATTTGTTATTTACAATTAGTTTATTGATTTTTATATTTGTTGATTGATTTTTTTGATGTTTAATTTCTGTTTATTATGATATTCGTATTTTTTTATCCAGTAATGAAAAATTTTTAGTTCTACTGCTAGATTCCTCAGCATTTCTCTTTTCAGCTACAGTAAAATTTGACATAAGAAAAGCACCTCCAATTATTAGATACAATGGGGGTGCAGTTCAAAACGAGGTATTTATTTTATTATAATTCCTTCACTACCGTACTTGAAAAGCGATCATGGGGGAGTATTTCGCCTTCTTGTTTTTCAAATTCTTTAGGGTCTTTTAAATAATCGAACGTGCTTACAGTATCCCGATAAGCCATGCGTTTGAGGATCTGACCAGGTTTTAATTCAGAACCCTCCTCATTCTCAAGAGTAAGTCCCATTGCTTTGTAACCAATTGTTTGTCCATTTTGGCGCAATTGTGCGTACTCTAATGCCCACATTACGACTGTTGGTGTGACTAAAGCATGAACAGCTTCATTCTTCACTTTTTTTCGTAGGAGATATTCTACCCCCACAGTAACTACGCTTGAGACTGCCACGTCTATCATAAATGCTTTCGCTCTTTTTTTTGTAATGGATTCCATAGAAGTTCCTCCTAACGTATTTAACTCTCATAAAATAATACGAATATCAATGGAAAAGGTTTCAAATGGATTATTAGTGAGTTAAGAATGAAAAGCTTCTACTTCTAAAAAGGTTTTGGGGATTTTAGTAGGATGACATCTATAATAGGAAAAAGGGGGGCAGTTAAATTGAAAAAGCTAATGGGTATTCTGTTTGTAGTGGTACTTGCATTGACCGCGTGTAATAAAGAATTGGCAATCACAGAATTGGAATCTGTACCAAATGATGTAGAAAAAGCATTAGATCAGTTTGAGGAGAATAGTTACGTAGAAAAGATTTATGATGTTAGTAAAGAAATTTCGTATATCGTTATCAATACAAAAGGCATAGTTACGGTCAGTGTCGAAAGTAATGATGATAAAATTTCTATAAAGATTGAAGAAGAGGACGGGCAAAATGAAGAGGCCAAGCAGCATATTTATAAATTAACAACAGATCGAGATTATGAATATATTTTGTTGTATAAAAATAGCGAGGAAATTCCATTTGACGTAGCTCGAGCTATATAAATCAACCTGGTACTTGATAATTTTTATCCTCACAAATAACAAAAATAGAGTTGCACCTAATTTAATAGGTCAACTCTATTTTGAGTTAGAACTTAAAAGGAAGTGAATCCTTATTAAGATAAGAAGCAATCGCGCCATGTCCTTGTGTAGATGCTCCTGCGTACTGATTAGCAAAGGAGAGTAGGGACTCTGCCTGACTTTCGCAAAATTGTTCGAGTGTTTTTGGTGTGATATTGTTTTCCAGTAAAATATTTAACACTGCACCGATAAAGGCATCGCCGGCACCTGTTGTGTCGATGGCTTGTATGATATCTGCACTGACTTTTACATGTTGTTGTTTTGTATAAATGGTTGCTCCATCTGCTCCATGTGTGACGAAAAGTACTTGTACTCTTTCTTGGAATAGTTTTTGGACAGCCTGATGTCCATCTTCAATATGTGTTAAGAAAGTCAATTCTTCATCAGAAAGTTTGACGATATGTGCTTTTGGTAAAAAGTCTAAAATAGTTTGGCGGCAAGCTTCTGTGTCATGCCAAAGAGGAAGACGTACATTCGGATCAAAAGACACAAGGCAACCCGCATCATGTGCTTGTTTAATTAGTGCTTCATGTGTATACTTCATCGGACTATCGACTAGATTAACTGAGCAAAAATGGAGCATATCGCCAGTTGTTAACAGGTCTTTGGGTAGCTGTTCTTTTCGATAAAGTAAGTCGGCTGCATTGCGACGATAAAATAAGAAGTCACGGTCACCTTCTTCTGTCAACGAAACAAAGGCTAGACTCGTTTCACCTTCCGTTGTTTGAGCGATATACATTGTATCAACACCGGCCATCTCCATCGTTTTGATGAGAAAATCTCCAAACGGATCTTGACCTACTTGAGATAGAAGAGCCGCATGTTGTCCCAGTTTTGCGACAACTGCTGCAACATTGGCAGGTGCGCCACCCGCATTTCTGGTGAAACCGGTCACTTCAGCAAGAGCACCACCTTGTTCGCTTGGCGTAAAGTCGATTAAACATTCTCCAATCGCTATAAGCTTGTTCATAGATTTATTCCTCCGTCAAAAGCTTATTTTTTTGTTTGGGTGTATACAAAGTGTATGAAATGCCGCCAAAAATCAGAAGAATCCCAAATGTCTGTAGTAGGGTAGGCATGAAATCTAATAGCAACATATCTAGTAAAATGGCAACAACTGGGTCAACGAAAACTAGAACAGAAACAACAATCGTCGATAGATTACGAATGCTATCAAAAAATAAATAGTAAACAAATCCTGTATGAATAAAGCCAGTTCCTAAAATGTACAACCAGTTCGTCGTCGTTAAGCCATTGAATAGCGTAAAGTCAACTAATGGGAGAAGCAGCACAATCCCAACTGTTGTTTGTGTGAAGGTTAGGGCATAGGCACTGAAGTTCTTAATAGTTTTACTTGTTAACATTGTCAGCGCATAAAAAAGTGCCGATAAAAGTGCCCATATAAAGCCAGATTGCATGAAATCAGTTAATGATAAAAAATTGTTCAAACCAATAATGAAAATACTGCCGATAAAGCAAGTGACTGTAGCAAGTAAAGATTGTACGGTCATTTTTTCTTTTAAGAAAATAGACCCTAGTATGAGCACGAAAATAGGTGCTAAATTGTAGATGGAAATGGCAATCGAAATAGACATCTCTTCAAAGGCTTTAAAGAGAAACACCCAATTTAAAACGATGAATACGCCACATATAAGGGTACGGATTACTTCTTTTTTCTCCCAAGGCTCTGTTTTATGCCCGCCAGTTGCTAGCCATATGCCACCTAGAAATAATGTTGCACAAATACAGCGTACAAAAACAAGTTCAATAGCGGGCAAACCTGTTTGTATCGTAAAAAATCCAATGGACCCGAAAAGTGCCATGGAAACCGATAGTTTGATCATCGCTGAAACGTTCATAGCCAACCTTCTTTCATAATTAAAGTATAGAAAAAGCCAGCAGAGTATATGACATCTGCCGGCTTCACATATAAATGTGCCATTGTTATTCGCGAATTTGACCGTCACCGAGAATATAGTATTTTGTTGATGTTAGAGCGGGTAAGCCCATTGGTCCACGTGCATGTAATTTTTGTGTACTGATGCCGATTTCTGCACCATAACCAAATTCAAAGCCGTCTGTAAAGCGAGTTGAAGCATTATGGTATACAGCAGCCGCATCGACATTGTTTAAAAAGACGTCTGCAATAAGTTGGTCCTCTGTAATAACTGCTTCTGAATGTTTTGTACCGAAACGATTTATATGTTCCACGGCTTCATAGACATTCTCCACGATTTTTACACTGATTTTCAAGTCCAAATACTCTGTAGCATAATCTTCTTCTGTTGCTAGCTCTGCAAAATCGACAGTTTGGCAAACTGTTTCATCACCAATGATTGTAACACCTGAATTATGAATAGCTTGTAAAAGTTTTTCACCATGTTCAGTAAACCAATCTCTTTGAATAAGTAAGCTTTCTGCAGCATTACAAACTGAAGGTCGATGCGTTTTTGCATTGATGACAATCGGTTCTGTTTTTGTATAATCTGCTGCTGCATCAACGTAAATATGGCAGTTCCCAGCACCCGTTTCAAGGACTGGCACAGAAGCTTCGCGTACTACTAAATCAATTAAGGCTTTTCCTCCGCGTGGAATTAACACATCTAAATACTCGTTCAAATGGAATAATTCTTTAGCAGTTTCACGATTTGTATCTTCAATTAATTGGACAGCATCTACAGGTAGGGCTGATTTTTCAAGCGCACGGTGAATACTTGCAACAAGTGCCACGTTTGAAAATTTTGCAGAAGAGCTACCACGTAAAATAACGGCATTACCCGTTTTCAGTGATAATGTTGCTGCATCAATTGTTACGTTTGGGCGTGCTTCGTAGATCATCCCGATTACACCAATTGGTACTAATTTCTTTTCGATTATTAGTCCATTTTCTTTTTCGATACGCTCGATTAATTCTCCAACTGGATCTTTTAAATCTACTAATAGATGAATCGCATCAGCCATTGCTACAATACGGTCTTTGTTTAGCATAATGCGGTCAAGCGTAGATGTTGGCATACCTTGCTCTTGGCCTTTTGCTAAATCTTTTGCATTTTCTTCGATTATATAGTCTTGGTCAAGTACTAATTGTTCTGCAATTTTTGTTAGAGCATCATTTTTTTCAGCTGTCGTTTTAATATTTAACAAATAGCTTGCTGTTTTTGCGAGCTTTCCTTTACGTTGCACTTCACTTTGTGTTGTTATTTGAGTCATGTAGAGTCCTCCTAATTTCTTTGCATTTTCAACCATTTATCACGATGTATAACTTCGATAGGATATTTCGTTAATTCGTCTGTGCGTTTACCCATTGCATTTTCAAGTTCTTGTGATGAATAAAGTACTTCGCCACGTCCAAGTAAACCATTTGTGCTATACACTTCGACCACATCTCCATTTACAAATTCACCTTCGAATTTGTAAATGCCAGCAGGTAATAAACTTTTTCCATTCAATAACAAGGCTGTTTCTGCGCCTTCATCTATATAAATTTTACCAGATATTTCCGTTAGTGCAATCCATTGCTTGTTGTTTGTTAATACGGCTAAGTCGTCATGCTCGACATACGTACCGTCACCATGTCCTTCAACAATGTCTATAAGCTTATTGGCACCTGTTCCATTCCCGATAAACACTTTCACACCTGCATTTAAGGCCGCTCTAGCTGCTAAAAGCTTCGATTCCATGCCACCTGTGCCTACTTTAGAGCCAGCACCGTCTGCAAAGCCAAGCATTTCTTCTGTTACTTCTGTTAAACGATCAATGCGTTTTGCTTCAGGGTTTTTATTTGGATTGGCATCATATAAGCCGTTAATATCTGTTAAAATAATCAGTTGGTCTGCATGTACTAAGCCACTTACTAGAGCCGACAGCATATCATTATCGCCAAATGTTAATTCACTAACAGAAACCGTATCGTTCTCGTTAATAATTGGTAGCATCGAACGCTCTAAAAGCACTTCAAATGTGGCATAGGCATTTTTGTAGCGTTCCTTTTTCGAGAAATCGGTACGTGTCAGTAAAATTTGTGCCGGAAGAATATCATAAATGCTAAATAGTGCATGGTATGTTTGGATAAGTAAACTTTGCCCAACAGCTGCTGCAGCTTGCTTGCCTTTAACAGTGACGGGGCGGGAAGGGTAACCTAGCTGTTTAAAACCTGCTGCAACTGCACCTGATGATACGAGTAGTACTTCATGTCCGTATTTTTTTAGTTCCGCAATGGCTTGCACATGATCCATTAAACGGACTTTATCGATTTCCCCTTTAGCGTTTGTTAAAGAGCTACTGCCGATTTTAACGACGATTCTTTTTCTTTCCATTACCTATTCCTCCAGTTCGCCTACGTCGTGTTGTTTTCTACAATCAATTACGCCTCGGCGTAATTGCGTCCAGATTTTAAATTGTGCTTAGGCCTGCACGATGCAGGTCAGTTAGCCGTTGTCGCATGGATGCGACGTCCTTAGGCTAACATCCTAAATTCACTCCTTTCAAAATCTGTGACATCTGCCAGAGGCTTTGTCTTCATTCAGTGGGCGTTTGCTGCTGTCGCTTCGCTTTTGCGCACAAAACATCTGGACACCCACAGAAAAAGGACTAAAACCACATTCATCTCGCCACCTATAGAGGTGGGAGTTTTCCGCTGAATGAAGATAAAAAAAACCTTCTCATCCTAATAAATTAGGACGAAAAGGTTTGCTTCCCGTGGTACCACCTAGCTTGAATGTTCGTGAACATTCCACTTTCCTCATAACGCTTGAGACTGCGCCTAGTTTTGCTAGGACGTTTAGCGAAGTAGGTTCGTTAGTCTTTCTTGTACAATGTCTTTCAGCCGGTGAACATTGCTCTCTAACCAATTAGTGTCTAAGTACTATTCTTCGTGCGTTTTTTTAGATATGAATTGTCTAAAGAATGCACTAATTTAGCGAATCTGTCAAGTAATATAGTGAAGTTGGTAGAAAGTTTAGAATAATTGAAGTCTTATTTAACCCACCATATCACAAAGAGAAGCGGGAGCATAACTAATAGCATGACGAAAAAGCTCCATAGAATTTGCTTAGGTGTCGTCATATTTTTTGGCTTAATGCTATGTTGTTCGTAAAGATCATTAATCGCCTTTTGTTCCTTTGTGTAAAGCATTGTTTGAAACTCGTCGTAATCCTGGATATAAGAGGACGGTAAACGTGGACTAAAACGCAGTTTACGAATATCATCGGTAATTTCTTTTTCATTAATCCAATAGCTGATAACGGGTGCTAATCCTGACGAATTGGTTGCTTTTACCTGAATATCATGGGTACACATTGTGTAATAAACATCGCCATTTTCATCGATATGCTCTTTGACAATATCACTAACTGCCATACAATCACTCCTCCCAAACAATAATGATTCGGTATAATTTGTTATTACATTTTAGTGAAGAAACGTTATAATGTTTAGAATTCCCAATAGATTTTTAAATTACTCATGAATGTGTAAATGTGGATGCAGTTCCCTGGATGGAAGTATTAGATGTCAAACCTAGCGAGCGGTCGCTCAACAATGGAGCAGAGTCGCTCAAGTGTGTAGCAGATACACTCAACATTGGAGGAAAGTCGCTCAAGTTTGGCAAAGATTCGCTCAACATTGGAGCAAAGTCGCTCAAGTGTGGCACAGGTACGCTCGACATTGGATTAGAGTCACTCAAGTGTGTCGCAGGTACGCTCAACATTGGAGTAAGGTCGCTCAAGTGTGGCACAGGTTCGCTCAACATTGGAACAAGGTCGCTCTAGTTTGGCAAAGAGTCGCTCAACAATGGATCAGAGTCGCTCAAGTGTGTCGCAGGTACGCTCAACATTGGAGTAAGGTCGCTCAAGTGTGGCACAGGTTCGCTCAACATTGGAGCAAGGTTGCTCTAATTTGGTAAAGAGTCGCTCAACTATGGAGCAGAGTCGCTCAAGTGTGGCACAAGTTCGCTCAACATTGGATTAGAGTCACTCAAGTGTGTCGCAGGTACGCTCGACATTGACCCAGAGACCCTCCTTCCGACAGTAACTTAGCTTAGTCGGTCACTCTTGAGAAATATTCAAATTAATATTAGATGTGCATCCATTATAATGCATTTAAGGTGGAAAGTATTGTCTAATTAAGCGTTTTACAGAATATATTTTTTACTTAAAGTTACGAATAAAGTCATAAAATTATGACAAAAAGAGGATGGAACGTATAGTATAATTAAAATATATACATTGTAAGAATGATAGCTTTCTTATTAAATAGAAAGAAGGGACACTGTTGGAAATATCAACGTTAATGGCCTTTTTAGGGGCTGCAATTATATTAACATTAATGCCAGGACCGGATAATTTGTTTGTGCTCGCTCAAAGTATTGCACAGGACAAAAAGGCAGGTATTGTAACATCCTTGGGCTTATGTACGGGATTACTGGTACATATATCAGCAGCGGTCCTTGGTATTTCGGCAATAATATATCAATCAACGGTTGTTTTTTCAATCGTTAAATTTGCAGGAGCAGCTTATTTGTTGTATTTAGCATGGCAATCGTTCCGAGCAAAGGGAGATCCATTTACTCTAAATCAACAAAATACACAAGCTTATGTTGCTCTTTATAAAAAGGGAATCTTGATGAATGTTTTAAATCCTAAGGTATCATTATTTTTCTTAGCACTATTACCACAGTTTATAAATCCGGTACAGGGCCATATTGCTCTACAAATGTTCATACTGGGTATCGTTTTTCTAGTACAAGCATTAGTGCTATTTTCATTGATTAGTATTTTTGCTGGGAAGGTTCGAACATTCATTATTGGCAAGCCTGCTATTGCTAAGCGTTTAAATACGATCCAGGGTGTATTGTTCACATTTATTGGGATCCAAATTGCACTTAGTAAACAATAAAAGGGGGAAATTTCATGGCAATTTTACATATTACCTTTAGCTTATCGACTCAGGGGTCACTCAAACAAGCAATACGACAAAAAAAATTACAACGAGAAGAATCGGTGATTTGTGTCAATGATATTTTCTCGATAGGACCACTGGCTAACCTAGAAGAACGACAAAAGTGGTTACATACACATATCCTTAAAGATGAAGACGAGCGCGAATTGGTTGAGGATATGCAAAAGGATTGGCAGAATAAAATAAAGGGTGTTCCTTGTGATGTCGATATATGGATTTGGTATAGTCAAAATGCACATGAAGAAATTGGTTTGCGTTTTGTGATGAGTGAGTTTTCAAATAAATGTAGCATGGTGTTTGGTATTGATGCTACAGAGAACTTAAAACGTTTACAGCCGAACTCTACGATTCGTCACACTGGTGAGTTACCAGCAAATTCTTTAATGAAGCTGCGTGCTGATGCAAAGCGTTTTTCTGTCGAAGAGGAACAAAGACTATCAAAAGAATGGCATGCTTTACAGCAAAATCCTAGTACACTTCGTATTTGGGAAAATGGAATAGCCCATGTCGAGGAAAATACATTTGATGAAGTTATTATAGACGGTGCAAAACGTGTACATGAATCTGAAGGATATGAGTGGCTATTGCCAGCTCGTGTGATCGGTGAAGCAGTTGGGCATTTAGATGACTATGTAGGGGATGCGTTTATTGAAAAACGTATTTTTGCCCTAGCAACGCAAGGTGAATTTGAAATTGATGGTGAAACTACTGATATGTACTCATATAAAGTAAAATATATTGGACAATAAAATAAACGGGTTATCTTCATAATGGAGATAGCCCGTTTTTTTGTACATACAAGTTATTAACGCTTTTGCTCTTCATAAAAATCGAAAATGAATTGTTGGAATTGCCTTGCAGAAGGCGGGAGGTAACGGTTTTCTATCCAGGCCATACCGATGATGCGTTCGCATACCATATCCTCTACATGAATTTTCACGATTTTTGTTGGATTTAGATTTTCATCATCTGGTAGAAGTGAAACACCAAGACCAGCCCCGACAAAGCCTGTCACTGTAGCTACCTCATCACCTTCAAACGTGATTCTTGGTTTAATGCCAGCAGCAGATAATAATTTATCTGCAGTTCGACGTAGTGTGTAGCCCTTCTTCATTAGGACAAAATTTTCATTTTCAAGTTCTTTCATTTTAATGCTTGTCCGATTTGCTAAATGATGATCGACTGGGACCATGATGTATAGTTCATCTCGCCATAGCTCTTTCCAACAGACAGGTGGTTCTGTTTCAATTGCAGAAAGTAAACATAAATCAAGCTCTCCCGCAATTAATTGTTTGAGCTGAGAGTGAGAATAGTTTTGTGTAAAGTGAAAACGAATATGGGGGTGATGTTGACGAAATGCACGAATTAAATCGGGCACAATACTCGTACCAAGAGTATGTAAAAAACCGAGTGACACGTCACCTAGCTCAGGGTTATTCAATTCTTGTAATTCTATGACGGCTTTTTCATATTCCTTACGCATACGTTGTACACGATACAAAAATAGTTCACCGTATCGATTAAGCATAATTGAACGTCCTTGGCGATCAAATAATGGGACACCTAATTCTTCCTCTAATTTAGAAATTGAACGGCTAAGCGCAGGTTGTGAAATTGCTAGTACTTCTGCAGCACGTGTCATATGTTCAAGCTTTGCCACGGCTACAAAATATTCTAATTGTTGCCATTCCATTTTTGGTCACCTCCGGCAATTTTTTGAGTTACTTGCATTATAACGTAAAAACTTAGGAAGTATAGGTGACAATATGGAGAAATATAATACTTCTGAGAAGTAAGCTTTCATAAGGGAATAACAGCTTTTGGTACTGTTAACAACTACTTTATTTTCTGCCTATAAACTTCACATCATTAATGCATAATATGCATCATAACGATAAAAACTATAAATTGTACATTATGAATAAAGGGTGATAAGATAGACACATAAAATACACAAATACGAATTTCCGTAAAGGGGATATTACAAAATGAAGTTATCAAAACCGCAACCTTTAACGATTGAGGGGGGCGAAAAAGCCGTACTATTACTGCATGGATTTACTGGTAGCACAAAAGATGTAAAAAAGCTAGGAGAATTTTTAGCCGAACGTGGTTATACAGTTCATGCACCAATTTATAGTGGGCATGGTGTGGAACCAGAAGCATTACTTGAAACAAGACCAGAAGACTGGTGGAACGATGTTGTGGAAGGCTATCATTTCTTAGAAAATAAAGGGCACAAAGAAATTGCTGTTGTAGGCATTTCACTTGGTGGTGTGTTCTCATTAAAAGTAGCAGAACAATTCCCAGTAAAAGCAGTTGTTTCAATGTGCGCACCGATTTCACGTGATAACTCAAAAGGATTATTTACGCGTCTATACCATTATGCGCGCCTTTACAAGCATTTTGAAAACAAATCAAAAGATCAAATTATTTCTGAATTACACGAATTACGTATTACGCCAAAAGATTCACTTGATGGTGTTACACGTTTAACAACTGAAACACGTGAAGAATTACAATCGATTAAAGCACCAACACTAATCATGCAAGGTTTACTTGATGATAAGCTATATCAAGAAAGCGCACCTTTCATTCTAAACACTGTAGATACGGATGATAAAGAAATCATCTGGTATGAAAACTCTGGACATATTATTACACTAGACAAAGAACGCCACAAAGTTTATGAAGATGTTTACAAATTCTTAGATCATGTTGAATGGTCAGTGGCTAATTAAATGCTAATATACGTATGATTCTGATAATTTAAAAAGGCGCTGTAAAGGGGGAACCCTATGCAGTGCCTTTTTCATTTAGTAGCTTCAATATTCGTTTCAAATTGACGTCCAATATCGTTGTGGAATCTTGAATTTTCATGAATAGCCCCGCCGCTGTATTGTACGTGTGTCCGTTTTTTATTCACTATTTCTCGCTCCACTGTATAGCGATTTTGGCTAAATACCTAAATGCTTCCGTGTTTTGAAATGCCTCCTGCTCGGTATGTGTATCTAATTTAATTGTGACAGCGTGTGTTTTATTTGTTGTACCTTCTTTGTAACAGCCCTATTTCATTTGGCAGACCTTACATTTTTCTATATCAAAATAATAGGTATGACTTTGATTCTTTCTCATTCATTTCTTGCTCTTTGAATAATCACTAGTATTAACTTTGTGAATGGTGACATTTTGTTCGTTTTTATGTATCCGATATTTCCCTTTTTAGAATAGGCTGTCTTTTTTTATCAATTCTTAAGGATATTTTTCATTATTTTGTTCGTCAGGGTGATGATAGTTCCGCACTTCGTCCGATGTCTAGACATTATTTTGTTATAACCTCTTCTAAAATGAATGAAAAATCAACCAGTTCATCGATTTGATGAAGCATATTAACTTTTTGCACAATGAAATCGTGAATGGCTATGAATGGACATATATTGAGCATTTTTTAGGGAGCGCTATCTACCTATTAGTCTCTTTTGGGTGTATGATAAAAGGAGGGGGTCGGTGATTCAATCGGTCAATAACTCGAAAAGTTAGGCTAAATGACTTATTGGTGCCCTCTGGATTGAGAAGAAAGAATTAGATTTTTATTCATTTATGCTACCCGGGAGACGATGAAGAAATTGTAGCATTTTCAAATTTCGAATCGCCTGTATAAAGAAGTACATACACAATAATAACAAAAATAATTTACAAAATATTACTTTAATACTATATTTTATAGTGCCTATAAACTGTAGTAAAAGTGTACTTTATTAAGGGAAAACAGTATGCTATTTTGATAGCGTGCTGACTGAAATGAAATTCTACCCGGTGTTTAAGTAAAATATAGTGATTGGATAAGAGAAAAGGGGAAAGTTAATGAAATTGTTTAGCAAATGGGCAATTGGTTTTGTTACATTCATAATTTGTATGTATATCCTAATTGGGTGTCAGCGTGATAAGTATGTGCTGTCTATCTACCAAGACCTCTTGCCAACACAACAATTCATTCAGGAACATCTATTGAAAAATGGTTGGGTACAAACGGATTTAACGGAGCGAGCTGATGAATATTTATCTGAATCGATCGGTCTTTGGATGGAATTTTTAGTAGAACAAAATGATCCAATCCATTTTAAAAAGCAAGTACAGATGTTGGAAGAACATTTTTTAACTAAGGATCGTACTGTTTCCTGGCTTATTTTAAATGATGAAAAGTCGACTGTAAATGCATTAATCGATGATTTACGTATCATGCTTGCATTGTATAATGGAGCAGTTCTTTGGGAGGAACAGGGCTATGAAAAGCTTGCGGATGACATGGCATCTGCACTAGTTAAGACGAATCTAGTGGAAGGAATACTCGTAGATTACTATGATGTAGCAACAGCAAGTCAGGCAGATTTCGTGACAATATCTTATATTATCCCAGAAGCGTATGACATGTTATTCGAAAAAGGCTTTATTACAAAAAGTCAGTATACAGAGAATAAAAATATTGTTGCGAATGCCCCGCTTTCAAAAGATGGCTTTTTTCCACAACGATATGTCGTCACGACAAAAAGCTATCAATATGACGCAGAGATTAATTTAATTGATCAATATTATATCGGTTATCATCGTGCGAAGTGGGGCTATGACGTACAATCATTGGTCACGTTAACGAAAGAAGCAATGGCATCAGAAGGTAAGATTTACGGGCGTATTAACCCAAAAACGAAGGCGCCGACTGTAGAGTATGAAGCTGCAGCTGTTTATGCACTGGCTACTTTGATGATGTTAGAGCTTGAGGAAAATGAACTTGCACAGCAATTATTTCAACAATTAATTACGATGCGCATTAGTGATTCGAAAAGTGTGTATTATGGCGGCTATATCGTTGTTGATGGTCTTTATACACATATGTTTGATAATATCTTATCGTTGCTTGCTGAAAGGAGGGGGAAAGATGCGGGCATTTTTTAAGTCAGTATATTTCATTTATATTCAAATTATGATTCTTCTAGGTACTTTAAGTTCATTTGTTTTGTTTTTTGAAAGTACATCATCTATGAATTTATTGCTTGCTCTTTTATTGTTTATCATTATTGGCTTGTCGTTATTTAATGGGACATTAAATGGATTAGTTGCAAGCTTATTACTTCTCTTTTTAATGGGGACCACTTTACTAATTATGTCGGTTAAAAAAACGACATTTAATAGTTTTCAATTTCAAATGCTTTCAATCGAACAATTTGTCGTATTTGGCCTCGTATTAATCATGAGTGTAATTATAGCGGGGGCAATCCAGGAACGAGTTCGAGAAGTGATGAATGATCGGGAACGACTGCGCTACGAGGTAGAACAGTTTGTCTCAATCGATACTGAAACGTCATTCGATAATCTTAAACGGATGAAACTAGAAATTAATCGAGAAATGAGTCGTGTCAATCGACATGGAGGAAGTTTCTCGCTGTTAATGGTCGAACTGGATCATTACAGAGAGTTCAATCAGGCATATGGCTCTAAAGAAATGCAACATTTGCTTTTGACTATTGGTCAGAAGGCGAATGATTTGTTAAGAACTACCGACCGTAAGTTTCGTTATCTCGACAATCGCTTTGCTTTCTTATTAACGGAAACGCCAAAAGCGCATGTCGAAATAATTATTGAGAAACTTGCCGCACAATTACAAACACATCAGCTGACAAACGGTAAGACTGTAACACTTTCATTTCATATTAGTTTTAATGAATATGATTCGCTAAAAAAACAGCAATCCTACGAACAATTTATCGAGGAGCTAGAGAGTGAGATTATGTTTTATGAGATGTAAATTCATTCTATTGTTCACAGTATTGTTTACCGCTACTTTTTCGATGAATGTTGATGCGAACATGCAAAATTTAGATGAACGTCGTGTACTTATTGTTTATACCAACCAAGATGAAAACGCGATTGCGAATGTTCACCTAATCCAGGCAACGATGAGTGGATTATTTCAGCAGACGGAATTTATTCATGTAGAACAATTAAAACAATCTGATTTAAACGAGGCAGATATTGTTGTTGTTTATGCGAAAACGGATGAAAAAGTTCCCGATCTTGCGATTAAAATGCTCTCAAACTATCCAAAGGAATTAGTAGTTATAGGAGAATTCGCTGAATTTTTAGAGCAGTTTAATGACTGGACATTTTTAAATTATATTTCCATTCGTTTTATCGAAAATCAGCAATTAAAATATAAAAAAGTTATTAGAGAAATCCAAGTGGATAATCAAACAGACGTTCTTTTAGAAGGAATGCAGTATGATAAAACGTATCCACTTATTATGAAGAAAGGCAATGTTTCCTATATTAATTTAACTAATTTATATGGGGAAGAACGCTTTATATTTACTACTTTTTTATATGATTTATTAGAAATTGAAAAGCCAGAAGTCCATTATGCTTACATTCGTTTAGAGGATATTTCACCAGTTACGGATCCCAAATTACTGCAGCAGGCCGGTGATTATTTATTGGATCATGGTATTCCTGTGTATCTGGCCGTCATACCGGTATATGTGAATAACGAAACAGGGAAAACGATGATGATTCGTGATATCCCAGAGTTAAAAGCGGTCATTGATAATTTGGTGGAACGCGGAGCTTACATCATCGCACACGGCTATACACATACGTATCGCTATACAGAGACAGGGGAAGGATTTGAATTTTGGGATTCTGTACTGAATCAACCGATAACTACAGTGAGTCCACTGGACGAGCCTACACTGCTAGAAAAAGTATATCAATTTAGTAGTAAAGAAGCGTATGATGCCTATTTAGCACCTTATAAGGCAATCGAAACAGAGTATTTGAACGATAAATTAACAAGATCCATTCATAGTTTAATCGAGTTAGGTTATAGTCCTATTGCCTTTGAAGCGCCCCATTATACAATGAGTACGAATGGTTATAAAATAGCTTCTAGTTATTTTTCAAGTATATTTGGGCAAATTCAGCTATCTGATACGAATTGGGAAGTTATGACTAGTCCATTATTAATGAGTCGACCGACACTTTTGAACGGAATGATGCTCTACCCAGAAACAGTTGGATACGTTGATCCATTACTAGATGATCCTATTTCAGAGATCGAGAAGAACATTGCACGTGTGATTGATGTGCCAGGTTCCATGATTGGAGGATTCTATCATCCCTATTTAGGAATCGATTATCTAAAAGAGATGGTAGCCCTGTATGAAGCGGTACCGAATTTAAAATGGTTAGACGTAAAAAATGCACCATTAGTGGTGAATACCGATAAAGTGAGCGTAACAACCGAGAACGGTGAAGTAATTACACAATCTACATTGTCATATAAGGACGACTTACGAGCGATGGCAAAAGAACGTCCGCTCGAAATTGTGTTATGGCTTATCGTTGGATTAACTTCAATCTTTGTTGGGATTTTTATGTTGAATATATTCCTTTTACGTCTACGCTATCGAAAAAGGTTATTTGAGGAGCGATAGTAATGGCAAATATATTATTTTATATTTCTTTGTTTTTAATTTGGTTAATGTTACTGTATCACATGTTTTTAGCGCAGGGTGGCTATTTGCATTTCAAAAAATTTAGCAAAGTGATTCCAGAGTGGGAAAAGAAGATGGAAGGGGATTTACCTTTTGTCAGTATTTTTATTCCGGCACATAATGAAGCTGTAGTTATTGCGCAAACATTAAAGGCAATGGTGCGTCTGACGTATCCAAAAGATTGTTTAGAAGTCATTTTGATTTGTGATAATTGCAGCGATAACACGAAGGAAATTGGCGAAAGTTTTGCTAAAGATTATCCATTTATAAAAATCATTGAAACGGAAGGTCCATATAAAGGGAGAGGTAAATCAACTGCTCTCAATTATGCACTTTTGCATTGTAAAGGCGAAATAATTGCAGTATACGATGCTGATAATACACCAGAAAAAAAAGCAGTCTGGTATTTAGTCATGGGTTTACTGAATGATTCGAAAGCTGCTGCAATGGTGGGTAAATTCCGTGTTATTAACGCGACAAAAACATGGTTAACGCATTTCATAAATATCGAAACGATTTGCTTCCAGTGGATGGCTCAGGCAGGTCGCTGGAATTGGTTTGGTATTGCGACTATACCAGGCACGAATTTTGCTATCCGCCGCGAAATTATTGAAGAATTAGGTGGCTGGGACGAATCAGCGATGGCGGAAGATACCGAACTAACGATTCGTGTTTATAATCTCGGCTATCATATTCGCTTTTTCCCAGCGGCGATTACTTGGGAGCAGGAGCCTGAGGTGTTAGGTGTATGGTGGCGCCAACGTACGAGATGGGCACGAGGCAATCAATATGTAGTATTAAAGTTTTTAGGTAAATTATTTTCAATGAAGCAGAAGCGTATTATGTTTGATATTTTTTACTTTTTCTTTACGTATTTCCTATTTTTCTTCGGTGTAATCATTTCAAACGGGATATTTATCGTCAACTTCTTCGTTGATTTGAATTTATCCATTGGGAATGTAGCTGTCGTTTTATGGGGACTTGCGTTTTTACTATTTTTAACAGAAGTTATGATTGCACTTAGCATCGAAAAAGATCAGTTAACGTTTAAAAATATACTTTATGTTATAGCGATGTATTTTACGTATTCACAAATGTGGATTTTACTCGTAATTTATTCTCTATTTTTAGAAATCAAACGCGTCATTTTCAAAGAGGAACATAAATGGTATAAAACAGAACGTTTCACAATAAAGGGAGGGAAATGATCTTGCATAAAAGGCTATTCGTATTATTTAGTATGATTCTATTTATTTTAGTCATCGGTAGTGAAACAGGACATGCACAAGCAATATCCATTGACTTGCCGATAAAACCAGCAATCACACAGAAGAAAGTGCCATTAACAAATGAAACAATTCATTTGGAAGGACCGAATTCTGAAACGAGCTTTTACTATGAGCTATCATCTGATTTAGAACCAGGAGATTATTATGCACAGTTTAATATTAACCATTCGAGTGTATTAATTGAACCATCTGCATTGACGGTGAAAATCGATGGTGAGCCGATTCAATCGATTTCACTTGCAAATAAAACGTCTGAATTTAAAGTGAATTTACCGAAAAAGGCGTTAAAGGCAGGCCTCCATAATATTAGCCTTAACTTTACAGGATATTTGAAGGAAGGGATTTGTGTTCCACAAGAATCGTCAAGTAATTGGGTAACGGTACAAATCAATTCATTTTTAAATATTGAGGGTATTACTTCAACAGTAGCGCAAACATTAACGAGCTATCCTGAATTATTTTCAGGTACAGAGACAGATGGTATTCAAGTCGTTGTGCCACAAAAAGCATCAACAGAAACATTGAATGCTGCATTACAAGTAGCAAATTATTTATCTAAAAATTCGGCTGAAAATTCCATACATGTCGTAAAGGAGCAAGAGGTAAGCTCATTAACAAATCATGTCGTTTTAATTGGCTTACAACAGGAGTTTTCATCAAATTGGGCAAAAACGATTGTCACAAAAAATGAGCCACCAGAAAAAGGGCTACAAATCTCCCAAATGGAAGTTGTGAATGGGGATGCAGCTGTACATGCATTACTTGTAACTGCGAGAAACGCTGGGGATCTTGATAAAATTGTCGTTTTAACAAAACCATCATTAGTTCAACAATTAACTGGGAAAAAGTTAGTTATTGAGCAAATGCCTGAAGTGAAAGCTCAGGAAGATTCAAATAAAGTGACGTTTAAACAGATTGGTATGATAAACTTCACACTGGATGATATGCAAAGTTTAACAAATACGTATTTTTATTATTTACCAGTAAATAAACATGATATTACCGACCCATCGATTGAATTACATTTAAAATATTCGGATACTATTACTTCATATGATGAGCTAATAGAGCGATCGGATAGCGCGAGTGTTTTAGAAGGAAAAGTGGAATTGAATGTGTATTTAAATGATGTTCCACACGCAATCGATATGCAATCGATTCAACGGAAAGAGAATGGTGATGCTTATGTCACAATTCCATTTAATCCGGATATTTTAAAGGACTCTCAGGTGCTATCAATTAAAGTAGCGGCGAATGGACTCATGATGCAAAATCCATGTGTAGCGACAGATCAGAAAAAATGGATCTACCTTTATGATGATAGTGAATTAAGATTGCCAATGTCGACTACAAAATCGTCCAAATCACTTTCATTCAGTCAGTTCCCGTTCCCGTTTGCCAAACTTGATAAGAAATTGATTGTTGTTGTACCAGATTCAGGTGAAGTGTCAGAGGACGAGCTTTTACGCCTATACGGTGCACTAACGACGAATAATGACCTTCCGCCGATCTCAATTGTAAAATCGAATGAAGTGAAAGAGGATGATTTAAAGAAAGGAAACGTTATTTTCGTAGGTGGTCCTTCGATTCATCCATTATTAGAAAAAGTGGACAAATCTCTTGTGAAATATAAGAACGGGGTTGCCCAGTTAAATGAACATGGTTTCATAAATACAACGACGGCAATGTTTACATTTGTACAACCGAACTATTGGAATAATGATTATGCATTGCTTGTATTTGATAAAATGAGTGATGCAACGAGCTATTTACCGAAAGAGTTGCTGAGTTTTTTACGAGATACTGACGTGACATCGAATGTCATTGTGCAAATGAATACCGACCAAATTTTCACGAACGAACAATCGGTAGATGGAAAAGAATTAAAAGAAGTAGCTGAAATAGAAGGAGAAAATAACTATTATTGGTGGATAATTGCATTCGTTGGATTAATAGCAATTCTTGTCCTATTAATAGTCTTCTTTAAACGAAAAAAATAGAGTCATAGAGGATAAATCCATCACTTCAACTTTTGTTAAAGTGATGGATTCATTGATTATGGAGAGCGTTCTGATAAGGTCACAACAACAATATGAGTGGTGGTTTGGACTGGTTTTTTGTCAGATTATTCTCGCAAATAAGTTAAAATAAATGAAGTTTTGTTACAGGGGATGATGGAATGCAAGAGATTTGGATGTTTACTGCGGTGGCACTGATGATTGTAATGGTGCCTGGCGTAGATTCTCTACTTGTTTTAAAAAATACCGTGGTGCATGGGAAAAAGGCGGGGTTCTTTACAATGATGGGCATTGTTGTTGCGCTCTTTGTTTGGACAACGCTTGCAGTACTTGGGCTTGCTACAATCATTTCAAAATCAATGATTGTTTTCTTAGCAATTAAATATACAGGAGCTGCCTATTTAGTGTATTTAGGTATTCAATCATGGCGAGCAAAGTCTCAAAATATGAAGCTACAAGAAGCGGCAACATCGAAGAGCAATTCTATTAAAAATGTTTCGCTAAGCTGTATGACGCAGGGGATTACAACGGATTTACTAAACCCTAAAACGTTATTATTATATGTGACATTAATGCCGCAATTTATTCAACCAGATTTTAATGTCAATTCTCAATTAGTTTTATTAGCGGGTATTTTGATTTTCCTATCGATTATATGGCTTGGTATTGTCATTCTAATTATTAACGGAATTCGAAAATGGTTTATGATACCGACAGTACAAGGCGTATTTAATATAATTACAGGTGTTTTGTTAGTAGGCATCGGTATTCGAATTGCGACAGAGAAAATGTAAAACTGAACAATACATAAATGCACGCACAGGATTCATTCCATGTGCGTGCATGCTAATGCTAATAAGCAGTCCAACCGCCATCAGCTGTTACTATTTGTCCATTGATAAAGCTTGATTCGTCAGAGCCTAAGAAAATAGCAAGTTGTGCAATTTCTTCTGGTTGTCCAGCACGCGGATTAATGGCCATCCCTAATCCTTGACGAGCAGCACCAGTTTGGCTTATGTTCGACATTGACGCCCCGATATTTGTGATAACAGCACCTGGCGCGATACCGTTACAACGAATGTTTTTATCAGCATACATGAACGCAGTATTTTTCGTTAAGCCAACAACTGCATGTTTCGAAGCCGTGTAAGCCGCTCCAGCGCGAGCACCATATAAGCCACCAGCAGAAATATTATTGACGAATACACCGTGACCTTGTGCTAAGAAGATGTCTGTTGCCATACGCATTGAGCGCATGACTGCAGTTGTATTCACAGCAAAAACTTTGTCCCAACGTTCGTCAGAAATTTCCCCAACTGGCTCCATACCATCCATAATACCTGCATTGTTTACTAGAATATCTAATTTGCCAAAAGCATTTTTTGTTTCATCAAATAATCGTTGTAAGTCTTCAGTTGATGCGACATTTGTTTGTACCGCGATTGCCTCGCCCCCAGCCGTTTGAATAGCATCTGCAACAGCCTGCGCACCTTCAATATTTAAATCAGAAACGACCACTTTTGCGCCTTCTTTGGCATAACCTTCTGCGATTGCTTTACCCATACCTGAAGCTGCTCCTGTAACGATTGCTACTTTGCCTTCTAATCTCATCATAAAGACCTCCTAATTTTAATTTCGCTTTACACCAATTTGGTTAAATGTTGAACATGTGTTCAATAAAATAATATAATAATAGTGTAAACGATTTCAATATGCAGAAATCTTGGAAACGTTTAATAAACAACACTTTAAAGAAAACTGTTCATTTGAGAGGTGAAAAAATGACTAGACAAGATTTGCGCGTAGTGAAAACGAAGCAAGCATTACACCAGGCGTTACTCACTTTACTAGGTATAAAACCTTTAGAAAATATTTCAATTGCAGAAATATGTCGTGAGGCGAAGGTGAATAGGGGAACATTTTATCTACATTATGAACAAAAAGAAAAACTGTTTGAAGAATATTTTAGGGAAATCATGGTAGATCTAGAGCATTCATACGAGGAACCATATAGAGCTGTATCTGAGTTTAATAAAAATTTGCTTGATGCAAAAACGGTGCGGATTTTTCATCATATTGAGAAATTCAAAATGTTTTATCGGATTGTATTCTCAAAGAATGTTCCACTAACTTATTATTATTTATTGTTTGAAAAAATACACGAATTATTGAAAAGAGATATGGCTCAAAATAAACTAGGCATGATCAGTATTGATTATTTTAGTGCGTATCAGGCGAATGCGATAATCGGTATGATCATTGAATGGTACAACAATGATTTTGCGGAGAGTGCCAGCTATTTAAATGAGCAGCTCGTGGCTATTGTCAAATTGGACTATCATTGCTGAGTAAGGCTAAACTTGCAACCTAAAACAAAAATCCAAGGTAGGATCCCCTTTACTATTAAGTAGAGGCTCTCATAAAGAGAGAATCCGAATCCGACCTCATTATAAACAGTTATTTAGGATAGTAGGAAAACCCAGGATATTTGACGACTGGCCATTTTACTTTGCGTAGCGCATGTAATAATTCCGGCCCTACATGCAAGTTGTTACTCACTAGATTCTTAGGGGTAAGTGCCATCCATTGGTTTAACGACACATCGACAAATCGATCGCTTTTGAACATTTCTAAAAACCATAAAGTTTCATTCCCGGTATTTTGAATATAATGACCAGTAGCAAATGGAACATAGCCAACATCACCGGCTCGGTAATCGAATGTACGAGCAATACCATTGCCAGAAAATACCGTCATACGGCCCTGTCCGGTAAGATAATACTGCCACTCATCGTTGTTCGGATGCCAATGTAGTTCTCTCATCCCACCTGGTTTAATTTCAACTAGCGCTGCTGCGATTGTTTTTGATATTGGGAAATTAGAAGAGTCTACGATTCGTACACTTCCACCAGGTGTAATAATAGGTGTTTGTGCAAGTAGCTGATGCTTGAAGCTTAGAGGGATGGTTCCGTAAGGGGATTGTATCTTGTCACTTTCAAGTGGGCCAGGAACATTATCTTGAAAGATATAGACTTGTTTTGAAGGAATGTTGTCAAAAGCACTAATGGGCACGCCAAAATTGGCGGAAAGTACATCTTTTGGCGTGTGTGCAAACCAATCGGAGATCGATAAAGTATTAAGATCAGAAAAGTGACCATCATCGAATACGAGTAGGAATTCGCAGTGTTCCAATCCTTGAATTGAATGCGGAAGTCCGGATGGGAAGTACCACAGGTCACCAGGTCCTACGTCAGTAATAAAATTTCGCCCCTCTGCGTCGACTGAAGTAATTCGTGCACGACCTAATATCATATAGGCCCATTCTGCTTGTTGATGCCAATGTAATTCGCGCACACCCCCTGCTGTTAAGCTCATATTTACCCCCGCAAGCGTGGTTGCAATGGGTAGTTCCCTAACTGTTATTTCTCGTGACCAACCTCCATGATTTAATGTCATTGAAGCATCTGAAAACGAAAATTTTAAATTAGGAAGCAAGCCAGCATCCGTTTCAGGAGGAACTAGCATGTCTGGGTTTTCAAGATCCCGCATAATATCTCGTGGCCCGGTATCATATCCCCCTGAGCCATCATTCCGGATAGGCTGGGGAATATTTTTGTACATCCCTGTATTTTGTTCGGGGAATTCCATTTCATAGGCTCCTCTCATTGGCTAGCATTTTGGTTTGTTCTTTCATTACGGTATATGATGTAAAAATTGTATAAATGACTTTGGGATAAAAGACTAGTTTAGACTGTTTAGCTTGCTGTGCGTTTAGCGGTTTCTTCAAAACACGTTATTCTCTAAATGCTAAATCCAGACGCAAGTATGTGAAGTTGATTTTTCAATGACTTGTTTTTTCAGTAGAGAACCAGCAGGAATACGAACTTCTCAAGTAAAATTAAAAATGAATGTATTGTCCCTTCTTCCCTTTTAAACGTGTATATATTACATAAAGGGAGAAGGGGATGTTAGACATGATTACAATAAGCCCGGGGCATTGGCGAGTTGGTTCAGGGGCAAGCGATTTACTAGATGAAGTAGTGGAGGCCAGAAAAGTGGTCAATCGAGTAGTCGAGATTTTGGAGGATCACCGTATATTAACGACCAAGATTGAAGATAATGTGTCGAAGAGTCCTTCAAGTAATTTAAACTATTTAGTGCAACAACATAATGGCAGTAAACGAAAAGTAGATGTAAGTGTACATTTTAATGCAAGTGGAAATCGTGTACCGTATGGAATTGGTACAGAAGTCCTGTATTATGATGCGGTTTTATTAGCAACAACTATGAGTAAGGCCATTTCTGATACCTCAGGTTTGAAAAATCGTGGAGCAAAAAAGAGACAAGAGCTGGCATTTTTACATCGTACGACGATGCCTGCTATTTTGATTGAAGTTTGTTTTGTTAATTCGATTGAGGATGTAAAATTATATGAAATGCATTTTGAATCAATTTGTCGTGTGATTGCTGAGGTATTAGCTACTTATGTTGGGCAACCACTAACAACAATACCAGCAGAAAAAGTTGCCTTCTCCACAACGGCACTGACCGATAAAATCAATCTACTTTTACAAGATACCAACTGGAGACAACAGGTTATTACTAAGGGTGTTGAAATGAACGCACTTATGCCTGTGTGGGAGGAACGACAGATAGGTGATATAGATTCTTTAGGACTATGTACGATTCTTACAAAGAATTTAATATGAACGATAACAATGTAGTGATGATACAGTTGCTACATTGTTTTTTTCTGTAAAATAATAATTGACAACTATATCGACAGCTGATATATTTTAGTTGTATCGTCAGCTGATATATTGTTTGTCGATATAAAGGGGGTTTTTTTATGACACAGGAACATCCACCATTAACAGAAGGTGTGTATTATATTTTATTGGCATTATATGAAGCGCGCCATGGCTACGGTATTATGCAATTGGTTGAAGAAATGAGTAATGGGCGTGTCCGTCTTGGTGCCGGTACAATTTATGGTGCCATAAAAACACTGCAAGAACGAGAGTGGATTAAAGCGCTTGAGGGCGATGGTCGTAAAAAAGAATACATCATTACAGCAACAGGCAAAAAAGTCGTAAATCATGAAATTTTAAGATTAAGGGAACTTTTTGACAATGGTATCCGTATAACGGAAGGGGATGGGTAAAATGCAAAAATATCGCTTTGTCTTCAATCCATATGATGTGGAGAAATGGGTCAACGATATGGCAGCACAAGGTTGGCATTTAAAAAAATTTACTTGGCTACGCTTTTCATTTGAGCGTGGCGAGCCAGGGAGCCACATTTATCGCCATGATGAATTGGAATGGGGGACAGCACACGAGGATGAGTACCTGGAATTTTTAGAATCTTCGGGGATTGAATGTGTAGATCGCTCTGGAAATGTCATGTTTTTTAGAAAAAGGGCAAGTGAAGGGCCATTTGAACTCTATACCGATAAGAAAACCAAGGTCAATAACTTGTCGAAAAAAATAACACTTCTCGCATGTTTATTATTATTGAATTTAGTGATTGGCCTCACAGGTTTATTGAGAGGGTTACCAGAGTTAGCTACAGAATATGTTACATTCATGATGAGTATATGTAATCTCCTTATTGTTGTACTGTTTGCATTACCTTTGATACGTATTATCATGCTACAAAAGCATTTGAAAAAGGAACTGGATGTGTATACAGATTAGTGGAGGGCTACATATGAAGAAGATAAAATTTCGCTTTTTTATTGATCATGAAAAAGAAGAGAAATGGGTAAATGATATGGCCGAGCAAGGTTGGCATTTAAAGAAATTCTGGCCTTTTGTTCATGTATTTGAAAAGGGCAACCCTGGTGAATACATTTACCGTAACGAGATGGTGATGACACGGAAAAAAGACTATATTGAGTTTTTGGAAACGATGAATCTAGAGCATGTACATCGTTTTGGGTTTTGGTCGTACTTCCGTAAAAAACGTATAGATGGACCGTTCGACATTTATTCTGATTCGACAGATAAAATCCGTTATCTCTCTAAAATTAATAGTTTTTTCATTCCTGCTTGTATATTAAATATTTTCGTTGTCATTATGAATTTGGTGAATCTATTTCTATACAATGAAAAACCAATAGGAATGATGATTGCTATTACAGGGAACTTTCTCGTTGCACTTATGTTTTACATAGCAATTTATAAAAATAGTCAACGTAAAAAATCATTAAAGGCGACTCAACAATTATTCGAAGGCTAAGTTGACACGAATACCCCAATTAATTTACATGTAAAGGAGGGCGCTGATGAAGAAGCGATGTTTTGATTTTTTCTAGACTATGAAAAAGAAGAAAAATGGGTCAATGAAATGGCTTTACAAGGTTGGCGCTAGCAAAAAAATTTCTTATGTGACTTTCCATTTGTGAAGGGCGAGTCCGGTAATTACATTTATCGTAATGAATAGATCTTTAAATAAAGCAATGATTACTATGAGTTTTTAACGATGATGAATATTAAATGAGTCTCTAAATTCGCAGGCTGGGTTTATTTCCGGAAAGAAGCCTCAGATGGAGGATTTGAATTGTACTCAGATACACTTTCGAAAATTCAAGGTCGAAAAAAGATTGAAGCAAGTACTACATGTATATGAAGGTTAAGGAGGATATGAGATGACATTACAATTACAACATGTCACGAAAAAGTATAAGGATTTTACAGCAGTCGATAATTTAAATTTCACAATTGAAAAGGGTGAAATTTTCGGGTTGATAGGGCAAAATGGAGCGGGGAAAACGACGACGTTCCGTATGATTTTGGATCTGCAGGAGACGACTGCTGGCACGATTACGTGGAACGGCCAGCCTGTTAATAGCATTAACCGTGATGTACTTGGGTATTTACCTGAGGAGCGTGGTATTTTCCCGACGATGAAAGTTGAGGAGCAACTGTACTTTTTCGGCGAGCTACGTGGCATGAAGAAATCAGAGCTGAAAAAGGAAATCGATTTTTGGATTGCTCGATTTGATTTAGAGGAAAAGCGTAAGGATAAGGCGGAGACGCTGTCGAAGGGGAATCAGCAAAAGGTACAGTTGATTGCGAGTTTTATCCATAAGCCACAATTTTTAATTTTAGATGAACCATTTAGTGGACTAGACCCGCTCAATAAAGATTTACTGAAAGATGCTATTTTACTATTAAAAGATCAGGGCGCAACGATTTTGTTCTCAAGTCATCAAATGGATAATGTTGAGGAGCTATGTGACCATCTATGTTTATTAAAACGTGGTGTCTCACTATTTTCAGGAAGCTTACTAGACTTGAAGAAACAGTATGGTAAAACGAAGCTCGCTGTGCGTACAGATTGGTCGATTGCAGAATTACAGTCACTTGAAGGTGTCAAAGAAGTACGTGAAGAAAAAGAGCAAACTGTATTAACTCTTGAAGATGAGCGTTATGCACAACAGATTTTCGCAAAGCTTTCGAATGGGAAGTATATCGAAAAATTCAGCTTAGATTATTTATCACTAGATGAAATATTCAAAGATAAGGTAGGTGGCAACGTTGTCGAAGTTTAATTTATTAATGAAGCAACTATATACGTCAAAAATAAAATCAAAGACCTTTATTTTGACGACACTGCTATATGTTGTAATGATGTCAGTAGCAGTTTTCTGGTCAGATATTAAAGAACTCTTTACAGGTGATGATGAGGCAAAGCAAGTTGCTATTGTCAATAACACAACTGCAGATCTAAGTGGAATTTTTATTTCAACTGGTGATTTCGAGTATATTTTGGATGAAACAGATGTAAGTAAATTAGAGCAGCAAGTGAAAGATGAAGAAATTGTAGCAATCGTTGAAGTGAATGACCAAAATGGTCAATTACATGCGGAAATAGCTACGTTTACCCCATTGAAATTAAATGACCAAATGACGCTTTCTTCTTTATTGGAGTATGCTGGTCAGAACTATGCGGTACAACAATTATCGCTATCACCAGATCAAGCTGCGCAAATTATGGCTGCTGAAACAATTATCACAAATAAAAGTTTGAACGAAGAAGTATCAGGTGGAAAAAGTGAGGGTGAGAAGCAAGCCGGATTATGGGTTTCTTATGCGGTAGGTATCCTAATTTATATATTTGTTGTAGGGTTTTTATCTATGATTACGACAGAAATTGCTTCTGAAAAAGGTTCTCGCGCAATGGAGATGCTACTAGTTAGTGTTAAACCGACCACACATTTCAAGGCGAAAATTGCAGGAGTGTTCCTCTTAGCGATCACCCAAATGATGATTATTTTAGGGGCATTTCTACTCTACGCAAAATTCACAAAGGATGGCGTAATTTGGGGTGTTGCAGCTGACATTATTAAAGAGTTATCACTTGGTTATGTGTTATATGCAGTTGCCTTTTTACTGCTAACAATTATATTGAATTTGATTGTCGGTGCTTTGTTTGGCTCTCTTGTTTCGAAAGTGGAGGAAGGCAATCAAGTTTTAATGCCAGCGATGATGGTTACACTGGTTGGCTTCTATGTCATGCTAACAGGTATCGGCAACCCAGATACGATACTTATCAAAGTATTTTCATATATTCCATTTACATCTGGCATGGTTATGCCAATGCGAATTGGTGCGACAGATATTGGCGTGATAGAGCCGATGTTGTCACTCGGTATTTTAATTGGCACAATTATTGTTGTGTACATGTTTAGCTTATCGTTCTATAAACGCAGTGTGCTGACATATAGCACAGGTGGCGTGATCCAAAAAATTAAAACTGTGTTGAAAGTGACAACATGATGATGAAAAGCAGCTACTTTATGTGGCTGCTCTTTTGCATTCGAAACAAATGATATGAGTTATTTCGGTAATACAGTCGTATTTGTATTTCAAACAAGCTATAATTTAAGAAAAGAAGGTGTTGAAGGGGCATAAACGCTCAAATTTAATCGTGTTCGAATAAATGAAACCTTTTTAACCTTCAAATCGTATTAACATAATAGATATTAATTGCAGGGGGTATTACGCATGTCAGAATTCGACAATGATTTATTCAAACCAAAAGATCCATTTGCTTCAGAAAATCCATTACTACAACCACAGCCAAATCCGTTATTACAACCTACGCCGGCTTCAGCACCAGTGCAGCTTGTGTCTGAGCAAGAGCGTTCGCAAATTGCACAAAATCAGCTTGCATTAAAGCAAGATCCAGAAGTGCATGCACTTGCGCAAAAAATCGACGTGAAAGATCAAATTGCCATGCTTGAACTTGGAAAAGAAACGGCAAGTGGCATTTCCACGTTCTCAGATAGAATGCTTGCAACAATGAAAGCAAGTAAGCTTGAGGAATCAAGTGTACTCTTAAATAATTTAAATAAAATTATGGATAAATTTGATCCGAAAGACTTTGTAGAGGAGAAAAAAGGTGGCTTCCTCACAAGACTTTTCAATAAAGGGAAAGAGCAATTAGAAAGAATCCTCTCTAAATATGACAGCATGAACAAGGAAATCGATGTGATTTTCAATGAAATTCAGAAATATGAGGTCGAAATGAAACGTAATACAGTCGACCTTGAACATTTATATGATCAAAACTTAAATTACTTCCAAACATTAAGTAAATATATTGCGGCGATTGAAGTAAAGGCAGATCAAGTACGTGCAACACTACCTGCATTTGAGCAAAAAGCGCAAACAGGTGACCAGTTAGCAGCTATGGAATATGAGTCCATGCAACGTGCGGTTGATTTACTTGAACAACGTCGATATGATTTAGAAATGGCGCAACAAGTGTCATTCCAATCAGCACCACAAATTCGTTTAATGCAACAAGGTAATAATCACCTGATCGGTAAAATTAACTCGGCATTTGTAACGACAATTCCTATTTTCAAGCAAGGTCTTATTCATGCAGTAACATTACAGCGCCAAAAACTTATCGCAGATTCAATGAGCGAGCTTGATCGTCGTACAAACGAAATGCTAGTGCGCAATGCTGAAAATATTAGTAAAAACAGTGTCAATATTGCACGTACGGCTGGTAGCCCAAGCATTAAGATTGAAACAATCGAAACAACATGGCAAACAATTATGAGTGGTATTCAAGAAACGAAGCAAATTCAAGCGGAAACAGCGAAAAACCGTGAAGAAGGTCGCAAACGTATTGAACAATTACAACTTGAATATGAGAAACTGAAAAAAATGTAAGTGTGAAGCTCTTTGTACCAGCTGCGTACAAAGAGCTTTTTATTTTGACAAAATGAAAATAAGAAATTATGATTATATAAATGAGAATGATTATCAAAATTGAAGGAAGTTAGAGAATGCCAATTAAAGAAATACCATTACACAAACATCTTTGTAATGGAGTGAATGACTGATGATAAATAAAATGGACCAAATAGCGCTAACCTATGAAACGCTGCAAGATGGAGCGCTTGCTGTGACTGCAACTGATACATTAATGCTGTTACCACAAGAACGATACAAAGAGTTATTGCGAATAGAAGCATTATACAACGCTATTCAAGAGGGGTTGAGTGAAAAGCAATACATATTAGAGCAAGAACGTAAGAAGTTAAAAAAACAAAATGAAGTACTATTAAATGATATCCAAAAGTTGACGCAGCAAAATGTAGTGCTGCAAAAAAAGATAACGGAGAATAATTGCATTGTCGATGAGATGAAAGAGCTCCGTAGCCAAAATACTGAATTATTGATTGAGCTAAGTAAATTCACTGTTTTCACTAAGGAATCGCTTTCAGGCCCGTTAAAGTCAATGATCCGTGATTTACGCGAGCAGGGGGTAGGCATTAAAGAAATTCACATTCGCATTAAACGTCAGATTAATCCCGATATCAGCTATAGTATGGTAAGAAAATATATTTCGGAGCTAGAATCGAACAAAAAAGGGTAATAGATGAATGACCCTTTGATCTCCGTTACAGACGGTGCTTTCCAGGGTGCGAACTTTGAACCGCTTGGGGCAACAGGATGTTGGTCATGAAGGCGTTGTCACAGGACGTGACGTCTTTAGCCTTCGTTACTCTAATGCTCCAGCAGGATCTCAAGTTGCTCGCAGATTCCCTAGGCGTCACCGTCTTCCACTCCAATCAACTAGATATTTATTAGAAATTTGTTTTACTTTATAAGAGAGTAGAAGGAGATGAACCATTTATCTTTTTTACCATTTTATAATTAGTCAATTTGACACCTTTTCGCTCAACCGTTTGTGAGCAAACAGTATCGTAGCCTCTATGTACAAAGAATGGCTGAGCTGTAATGCTTGCATCTGTATCAATTTCAAATAGATTTAACTTTTTCGCTTCACTTTCAAGCTTATCAACTAATACGGAAGCTATACCTTGACCTTGATAATCTTTATGCACATATAATCTGTCTAAGTGTCCATCATAGGTTAAATCGGCAAAGCCCACTACTTGATCATCAATTTTTGCAACAAATGATATATTTTGACCTAATGAAACGATCCAAGATTTAATTTTCTTTTCTTTTTCTTCTCTTGGTGCCCAAGCATCTACTTCGCTTTGAGTATAATCTTTTAAATTAACTGAATGAATTGTTTCGTAAAACAAGGAAACAATTTCTTCAACATCGCTTTCTTTAAACCTCATTATTTGTATATTCATGTTTACCTCACATCTATCATTTAAAATAGCATCGATTGTCAAATGGATGTTTTCACGGATTTTTCATCGTAAGTAATTAATGACTTCCATAAAGCCCAACCTTGAGCGAAGTCCCATGTTTCATTATCTGAATTCATACTATTTAGCGTTAAAGCCACGTATTCACATCGCTTCATTTTATCATTTGCTAGAAATGGCATCCAGGCATTTCATCTCGCACTTTTCAATATTTATGTTTCCCTTTTGTTTAAGCAAAGCCTCTTTTGTTTCAGAACTACAGAAACTTAGATGAATAAGGCTAAAGTTCATTGTAATTTAGTTAGATTCAATGCATATAGACTAGCGATTAATGAGCTTAGATATATCAACCTTCAAAAATCTACGGCATCATAAGGAATTTAACTTGTTATTTTGACATCATTCGAAATTCTAAGCTTTTTGAATGTACGTCTAGGAAAAAATATTCCTATAAAGTAATAATTTATAAAAAACATTGGATTTTTACAGAAAGTGTGTATACTTTTAAATAGCGGTACCAGAAAAACTATACTGGTACCAAAAATGTTAGGAGGTAATTTTTTGAGAGAACGGATTATTAATGAAACAATATTGCAGATTGAAGATAAAGGATTCTCATTTACAGTAAGTGATCTTGCAAACGGATTATCAACAAGTAAAAGAACTATTTATACATATTTTTCTTCAAAGAATCAGCTAGTGGAAGAAGTAATTCAACATTTATTGATTCAGATTAAAGAGCAAGAGAGATTTATTATTGAGAACAATCAACTTTGTTTATTGGAAAAAATACATCAATTACTCATTTGCGTACCTAAACAATTTGAATTAATGGATGTACGGTTACTTGCAGATTTAAAAAAATATCATTATGAGGAATGGATAAAATTAGATCGTTTTTTGAAAGAAGAGTGGGATAGTCTAGTTTACTTAATGGAGCAGGCGATTAAAGAAAATTTAATAAAAAATATAAATTTATCTCTATTCATTGAGGTATATTTAGGGGCAATTAATCAAATTTATCAATCTAAATTTGCTAGTAAGAATGAAATGGCAGTTGGAGAAGTATTTCAGTCAGTAGTAGATATGTTGTTTCAAGGAATTATAAATGAACGGAGTGATAAATAGAAATGCATTGGCTCTACTTGTGCTTAGCTATTATTTTTGAAGTAGGTGGAACAACTAGTATGAAGTTATCAGAAGGTTTTACGAGGCTGTATCCAAGTATTTTAATGATAGCTTTTTATCTTGGAAGTTTTACTTTTCTAACGTTATCGTTAAAAAACCTAGATGTTTCTGTTGCTTATGCTATTTGGTCTGGAGTAGGAATAGTAATTATAACTTTAATTGGATTTTTCATGTTTCACGAAAAGTTAAGTATAGTAAAAGCAGTATCAATTATTCTTATTTTAATAGGGGTTGTCGTTTTGAATATGGAAAGTAATCATAGCAGTATTGAAGAAACAATAGAAATAGAAGAAATTAATTAGTAAAAGTTATTTTCAATTTATCCACAAAATACAACTGTTATTTAATTGTAGCCAGAGGGGGACACGACTTCTGCTTGTCCAAGGAAAGATAGCATCCCGAAACAAAAATCAATGTACTCTTATAATATTTCAACAAAGCAACAAACGTACTTGAACATCAAAATACATAATATTCCATATTAAGGAGAAGATAAATGAAATTATTAAAACCATTTTTTCTTGTAACAGATGTCGGTTTTATTCTTTATTGGATTGCCACCTATTTTTATTTAATACCAAAGGAAGTTGCATTTAAGGACTATGATAATCCAATGATTATTGCATGGAACTGGTCATTTTTCCCTTTGGATATTCTAATTTCTATTACAGGATTGTATAGTTTGTATTTGTACAGAAAGAATCGTCCTACCTGGGAAAGTATGGCGCTTATTTCTCTTGTTTTAACATTTTGCTCAGGATTGCAAGCAATTGCATTTTGGGCATTTATCAAAGACTTCGATTTTACTTGGTGGTTATTTAATTTATACTTAATGATTTATCCGTTATTCTTTATGAAAGTTCTTATAAAGAATAGGCATTCTAAAACAGGAAAATCACTTATATAAATAGCGTTTATAAACGCTTATCAATTTATCTATATCGCTCGCATAGACATTGAAATGCAACAATGACAAAATGAGCATTTACAGCGTTCGGCTTAAGTCCTATAATTAGTCTAATCTGCAGGGATACAACTAGAGTAGGAGATTAAGTGTAATGTCAAACGAGAAAAAAGGGGTATGGGCAGCATTTCTAGCTTATGCCATCTGGGGTTCTTTCCCGCTTTACTGGAAAATGCTCGAGCATGTGGACAGTATGGAAATATTATTAGGACGCGTTATTTGGTCCTTTGTTTTTACGGTAATAGTCGTGATACTAATAGGTATGCGTAAGAAGTTAGTAGAGGATCTAAAATACTTATGGGCGAATAAGAAGGTATTTTGGTTGCTCGCATCGGCTTCATTTTTCATTTCGATGAACTGGTATTTATATATTTGGGCTGTAACGCATGAGCATATTATTGAGACAAGCCTTGGGTATTACATCAACCCATTACTATCGGTTATTTTTGGTGTTATTTTCTTTAAAGAGTCGTTGAGTGGCGTACAATGGGTAGCTACTGGTATTGCGTTTATCGCCGTGCTTATTTTAACGATTAATTATGGCACTATACCTTGGGTAGCTTTACTTCTTGCGTTATCATTTGCTACGTATGGTGTGCTGAAAAAGAAAATTACGTTTGATGCCACACGAGGTTTAGCGATTGAAACATTATTTATCCTGCCATTTGCGCTAGGGTTTTATGTGTATTTATTTATGACGGGGCAGGCATCATTTTTACATGTTGATGTTAAAACAGATATTTTGATGATCGTAAGCGGGGTCGTAACAGCCGTACCGTTAATTTTATTCGCGAAAGGTGCACAAAATATACCGTTATATTTATTAGGATTTATTCAATACGTGTCACCAACGACGATGTTAATTTTAGGGGTTGTATTGTATAAAGAACCATTTACGAATGTAGAATTGCTGGCATTCAGTATTATTTGGTTAGCTTTACTATTGTTTTCGGGTTCGAAAATAGTAGAAATAAGAAGAGCCCAACATAAATCGGCTTAAAAAGAGCATCTGTAGAAGTAGGGGTTGACCCCCGTATATGACAGAGGTCAAAAAATATTTATCCAACCAGTTGTCGGAATTGCACCGGCGACTGGTTGTTTAGTTTCACTTGTATTCGTGGTATTTCTTAATTGTCTAACTAGAATGTTTCGGACTTTAATGCAGAATAAAACGATTTAACTGGGGCATTATCAGCGAGCGTACCTTTACGGGACATGTGCATGATAATGTCTTATCCTTTAACAACTTAGTAATATCGATAAAATGTACACCGAACCTTGGTCATTGTGTAGCATACATACTTTATGTTACGGGTTTATAAGAATAGCAAACGTAAGTAATAAATAGATTATTTTTTAATTCCTAAATAAGTGATTGACCTCCACACGTATTCTAATGGTCCGAAGCGGAATTTAGATAACCACAGTTTACTAAAAATCATTTGTAGCACAAAAATGACGATGGCAATGATGATGGCTGTTGTTAAGTGTAGTTTCCCGTATACGCCAAATGCAAATGGCCCAAATAAAAATGTACAAATGATAGATTGGCCAATATAGTTTGTGAATGCCATTCTTCCAGGGAACGCTAACCACTGCAAAACTTTCTTCCCTTTAACCGTGTGATAGATGAAGAGCAAGCTAATTGCATAAAAGATTGTGAGGAATGGAGAGCTGACATATTGTATTGTTTGAGCTCCTGATGAATTTTCTAAAAGGAAAGGTAGTATCCAACTCAATGTTCCACCCAAAATCAATGTTATTAACCAAGTAATGAAAAAACCTTTTCGATAGTCTTCAAAACGATGAATCCACTTTTTCTTCGCAACAGCTGCCCCAAATAAGAACATTAGTAAATACGGTAGATTTAAAAATAAATAAATTATAGGCTTACCTAAATAAAGAGCATATAACCCATTACGCGTTGTATAAAAAGTTCTTTCCATTAAATTTGCATCCATTAATTCTTGAATGCTCCCATTTTGATGGGCATCTATTGTAGCATTCATAAGCTGACGACTTTCCTCTGATATTGCCATGGGCATCGTAGAATCGGAGGATAGAGCTCCTAGCGTAAAAAGTACAAAAAGTAAGCTATATAAAGTTACGCTAATGATTAGCAGTGCATTAGGTTTTAATTTGTGCATGAGAAGGAGTACTAATCCTAAAATTGCGTAGTCTGTTAAAATATCTCCGAACCAAATGAAATAGGCATGGATACAACCGAAAATAAATAAAGCTATAAGTCGTCGAGAATATATTCCCCAGAAGTTTAATTGCTTTGCAGCTGCTCTTTCCTGCATAATAACCATTCCAAAGCCAAACAGTATGGAAAAGAGCATGACAAACTTTCCATCGACAAACATCGAAAGAAGGAATTTGACTGTGTGATCAGTCTGATTCCAAAAAGAAGTCCACTCATTTTTAAAACTTGGATCTTCCTGCATGTAGACAGGATAAATGAACCAAACAATGTTTGCTAGTATAATTCCAAATAATGCGAACCCTCTTAATATATCGAGTGTTTCCATCCGCTCTTTGGCAGAAATGGGTGAAAGCCTTGGTTTCATATACAACATCCTTTTTGATTGTTATTTAATTTCTTCAACAAGTTGATCACTGCTGAAAAAATCTTTGTAAATGAAATTTTAAATTATAATTATCAAGACTTTATAAGGAAAACAAAGATGTTGCGATTTTCTTGAAATAAATTATTAGTTTGGAAAGCTATATGTAGGGCAAACAAAAGAGGTATGGTCGTAACGTACCTTAGCATTATATTTGTGAGGATTGAAGCTTTACTATTGTTATCAGGTTCGAAAATCTTTGAATCAAGAAGCTCAACATAAAGCGGCATAAAAAAGGACTTGCAGAGTATTTTCTACAAGTCCTTTTTCTCGTCAATTTGTGCTTTTATGTCAAAGTAAACACTAGCAATGGTTTTCTTATACGGTAATTCAATTAAATCGAGCGTATCTACATAGGCTTTTTTCGCAATTTCAAAAGCAGTTGTGAGCTCACCAAACTGTGCATAGCAAAGTGCTTTATAAGAGAAGCACTCATTCATACTCAGTATATCGTACGGATGTAAAATGAAAGCAGGGACATTAGTAAATTGTTCAAATGCTTTTTTTGCTTCATCATAGCGTCCAAGGAAATACAATGATTTCCCTTTTTCGGCGAAATAAAAGTTTTCATTTATTTGTATGGAATCACTATGTATGAGTGCTTTAAAACGCTCTATTTCTTCTAATGATTTCTGATAATCCAGTAGATAGTTACTAAAATAATGTGCTCTTAATACAAATATTAATGCGTCCACAATTTCATGCTCTGCAAATATTCGATACTGTTCCAGCTTCTTCAACATGTGCTCTGCCTGTTTGAAATCACCATCAATCATGGCACAGTAAGCAGCAATACGATACATATCGTCAATGTAATAATACAACTGATTTTGGTGTGCATTTGTAATTGCTTCATGTATTAACTTTTTCCCAGCTTCGTATTCACCAATTGCTAGTTGCATGATGGAAATATAGTATGACATTTTGCTTGTATCACGTATATCTAATTGAACACTTTCTTCCTCGCTTTCCAATTTCGCTTGCAAAATACAGGTATATGCCTCGTCAAACTGCCGGTTTTCTAATAGTATTCCAAGTTGTAATACATAGGTTTCAAACCAATGGCTTGGTAAATTAATGTCCTTGAATATTGCACGCGCCTGTGTAAGGGGAGATTCCCAAGTCCTGATACCAGTTTTATATAGAGCAGCAGCATAAATATATAGTAATCGGCCTGACTCATAACAAAATGGCAATTCCGTCGCATACGGCTCAATCATATCTACAATTTGTTGGTGGTTGTCCTGATCACCGTTTTTCAACTTCGTAAATAATGACTCAACATCCTCTAGAAGATGGCGTAATGAAGTTGGATTTATTTGCTCCAATAATTCACTTGCTTCGACACCGAGACGCTCGGCGATATATTGTAAGCTTTCAATTGATGGTTTTGCTTTATCATTTTCAATCTGGCTCAGCATGCCCTTTGTCAAACGATCTGCGGCTAGTGCCTCTAATGTTAATTTTTGTTCTTTGCGTAATTTTCGAATACGCGCACCTAAAGAATCCATCGCCTCACCCTTCCCTATGTTTAATTATATTAAACTTTATCTTGCGTGAAAAGGGATAACTATGGTATCTTTTGTTTAATTAAATTAAACAATTTATTTTAATTAAATAAATGGAGGGGTTTGATGAGTGAAGCAGAGAAATATCGAAAAGCCACATATCATTTGTGGACATTTACGGCGAGTAAAATGATTGCTATGTTGGGATCGAGTGTCCTTTCTTTCGGTATTAGTTTGTATATTTTAGCGCTTACTGGTTCAGCAATGAGTTTTGCAATAAATATGATCTGCTCTGTTTTACCGAGAGCGCTTGTTGCACCACTTGCTGGCTATGTAGCAGATAATTTTCCGAAAAAGCGTACGATTTTACTTGCGCAGGCTGGGGGAATACTAACAGCAGGTGGCTTATTACTTTATACGGAAACAATGGGTATGTCGGTGAATGCGATTTATGTAGCAACGATTTTATATACATTTTGCTCGGCGTTTTCGGGCGTAACATTTAGTTCTGCAATAGCCACACTCGTTAATCCTGAGCGTTTGCAACGTGCTATATCTTTTAACCAGATGTCTATCTCAATCGCTGCAATTGGTGGCCCTGTAATTGGCGGGGTGATGTATGGATTTTTCCCGATGGATGTATTTTTAATCGTTCATATGGTAGCGTATGGGATTGCTTTTTGTTTAGAGGCAACAATGAATTTTACGTTATATAGTACACGAGGGGAAGCTGTGGAAAAGGAAAAGCTGTTTGCGGGTTTGATGGGAGGATTCCGTTATATTAAGCAGCATAAAATTATAATGATTGTCATGTTACTTTCAGTGTGGATTAATTTATTTTTCTCTGGGGTGGCGATTGGTAGTACGTATATAATTATCCAATTACTAGAGGTGAGTTCTAAACATTTTGGGTTTATCGAGGCAGCGGGTGCTGTAGGGATGCTTATAGCTTCCATATATTTTGCAACGCAGGCAGAAATCAAAACGCCATTGCGCTTTTCAAAAATCAATTTACTGCTACTTTCGGGTAGCTTATTACTAGCAGTGCTACCACTATTTATAGACCTCTCTTATATGAACATAGTAGGATTTTTTATTGGGTTATATTTTATCATCTCGATTTTTGAAATGGGCATTAATATGCCACTTGGGGTTTATATGCAAAAGCTCATTGCGGAGGACTATAGAGGGCGGGTATTCGGTCTAATGGAAACGATGGCGATGTCAATGATGCCTATCGGTATGCTAGTCTATGGTGCATTGTTCGACTATTTACCAGCGACAGGTATTTTGCTAGTGACGAGTGCAATTATTTTTGTAATAACACTCATATTGCTACGACCAACTGTACTAAAAGAAGCGCATCCTGAATTTTACGATAAAGTAGGAGAAGAAATTGTAAATTAAAAAAACGCTGTTTTCGTATAGATTGTTGTTTTTAATAAGATTGTTTTTTAAAAAATGGTAAAATAAAGGAAAGTGGAAAGATGAAAGGGGATATTGAGTTTTATGGAATTTGGTTTTTGGATGGTTATCATCTTTGCGTTATTATATGAACCGATAATAGGGTATTTTGATTTCAAAAAATTTAAAGTTGATGTAAAAGAAAATCAGGATGCGAGATTGAAATTTTATAAAAGTATAATTGTTGGTCTTTGGATTCCTACCATTTTCATATTGCTTTTAGTTACTTTTACAGAATTAACTTTAAAAGATATTGGTTTGTCTTTCCCAAACATCAACACTAACACATTAGGACCATTGGTTACTTATTCAGTGTTTATAATTGTTTTTTTATATTTAATTGGTATCTTGTATTATTCTATCGGCTATCATTTTAGCGATAAGATTAGGACTAAATTCGAACAAGCACAACAGAAAGAATATGATAAGGTCAGTTTTTCAGAAATATTGCCAGTTTCTAATAAAGAGAAAAAAATATGGAACTATGTTTCGTTAACAGCGGGAATTACTGAAGAGATTATATACAGAGGTTTTTTAATCTTCGCTTTGGCTTATTTGTTTCCAAATCTCTCTGTTTGGTTAGTATTATTTTTGGCTTCACTTTTATTCGGATTAGCTCATACCTACCAAGGATTCACTGGCGTTATAAGAACCACTGTTTTTGGGGTGATATTTTCTGTTCTTTATATTGGAATAGGTTCAATTTTACCACTTATCATTTTTCATTTTTTGATAGATTATTTAGCAAAATTAGGGGGCGAAGATAATAAATAGGAGTGTTCGGTACTACCAAACATTTTTATGCACTTCTAATCATATCAACTGTACTATAATTTGATTATTGGCAGGCACCAAATAAAAGTTGCTTTACATTTTTTGTGAGTAACTTTTTTACTTTGTTCAAGGTTCTAAACCAAAATGAATAATTATCAAGGTATTTTGTAGCCTCACATTAATCACCCATAAACTGCTTTAGTCGCTTTTGATACGCATTAACGTGTTGAGTATGAAAGATAGATTTCTTCACATAAATTCCTTTTCGCATATTCACCATTTCGTGTTGCATTCCCTTGTCTTTGGCGAACTTCTTGTAATTTGTGGCGGTATCCGAACACAACAAAGCAGAGGTGTCTAAAAATTCACCCTACACTCTGTCAATATCCGTTGATTTAATCCGCCCTTTACCTGCCATTTGAGAAATGACTTGTCCATTACGATCTTGTGCTACCAAAACAAAAGTTTGTTCTATAGAAATCCCTCGTATAGTTGCGACACCGCCACGCTTTCGAGACTTTCTGTGTGTGATAGACTTTTTACCTTTATCACTTTCTAAGAAAATTGTTTCATCACTCTCAACGATGCCTTTTAATGATTGATTACCTAACGAACGGACAACATTAAGGATTTTGTGTCGCCAATAAAAAGCTGTAGAAATATGGATTTCTAAAACCTTAGAAATTTTAGGAAGAGTATAATGTAGATTTCTAAAAAAGATTGATCATAATAAAGTTTGTTTAAAAATCCTGTATCAAAGCAGGATTTTATTTTATTCCACAATCGGGCCATCTAATTGAATAACACTTCTAAATTAAAAATGGGGTTTTATGTTAATCTTGATGTGAGTTTGTGAAAAAATGTACTTAAGCTAACCGGGCAGTTTAGTTTAATAAGCATAGATGGATTTTTGTTAATTTTAAAGTAAATTCATTTATATATGGAACTTATAATCATTTCAAACGTATAAAAAGTAATAGGTTCATTGAAGTTTATTATAAAGGAATTGATTTGCTTGATAATCTTCGCAGAAGCTTAACGTGCAATTTCTATATGTGTGCTAATGATTAGTTCCTCTTTTTATTTTCGACATCTGACAAAAACGAAAAAACAAAGCTGTTTTCGAAAAGATTGTTGCTATTCAACTAATGAAGAGCTGAAAAAAATAACTCTTATATCAAGTCAAAGATGGGGAGATGTAGTTATGAAATTATCACTTTTTGGGAATTTCAATATCAATCTTTGGTATAGCACTTATCTTAACATCATATGGTTCAGCAACAACTTTCGGACTTCTAGTTTCATTTTTAGGTGTAATCGTTTCACTTGTAGCTTTGAGACAACAGCCATAAAAAAAGCCCTAACAATCCAAATATGGACTGTAAGGGAACAGATGAAATGAGGGAATTATTATGGGATTTTTAGGGTCTTTAATCGTTTTGGCAATTTTTGCGTTCTTGTTAGAGAAAATAACCAATAAATTACTTGGCGTAGAAAAAAGGAAAATTTCCGAAACCCCTGGTAAAAGTATTGACAGATGGGGAAGGGGAATTATTTTAGTCATTTTGCTATGCACACTGCCCTTTGTCTTTGCGAATGATATATATAATACAATGTGGTATTGGGTATTCTATGTAACTATAATATGGGGTTTTCAAGCTATTCTGGAATGGAAATATATAAAGAACTCAAAACAATACGTCACTACAATTATTCTTTTGATGTTCATCTTATCTATTCTTTATAATATTGAGTATTTCTTCTAGTGCTGGTGCTACTAAAGGCTTTAGTTGAAAAAGATAGTCAAACCAGAAGCAACAATCTTTGAGAAAACAGCCTAAAGAAAAGACAACTTACATAACTGTTTATCAATGGAATGAAAATGAAGAAGGTAAAGAAGTCCTATTTGACGGAATGTATTAATAGTTTCAGGGTTCGGATCATCTTCGTTCAATATGAGATCATTTTTGGTAGTAAAATCAATGTTAGAGGAACTTTTTTAATTAAACTGTTTCTAAACCAATATAAATACTTGCAACATTCACTTTAGTACTATATAGTACTATTCATGACAAAGGTAAAATTAATGAATCAAAAACGTGTGATTGAAGTAGCTGCAACATTATTTTTAGAAAAAGGGTTTGCTTATACAAGTATGGATGAATTAGTGCGTGTAAGCAAAGTTTCAAAGTCTAATGTGTATTATCACTTTTCTAATAAGGAAGAATTATTAGAAGGGGTCGTTGATTATTGGATTGAAATGTATCAATCTGCAATTGAGGACGTACTTTCTCAGAACCAATTTTTAGTTGAAGATCGTATTCAACTGTTTTTAAAGCAATTATCGCAAGGAGTTCAGTCGAGAGAATATAAGGGGAGCTGTCCATTTATTACGCTTTATATTCAAAGCCCTGCAAATGCCACAATAGTAAAAGAAAAGATAGGTCTTTTTTTTACAGGATTACAAACGAAAGTTTCTCTATTACTTAAACAAGGGGTAGAGAATGGGGAATTCAGAAATACGATTAATATTGATGAGGTTGCATCACTTTTTATTACAAATCTTGAAGGAGCGCTATTTATTTCTGAAACATTGAAGGATGCAACTGTAATCGCGAAAACTGCAGATCATTTTTTTAACTTGCTTCGATAAAAGAAGCATTTTTTTTACATCAAATTAGTACTGAATAGTACTAAAAAGGGGATTTTATATGAGAACAGTATTTTTAACTGGTGGAACAGGCTTTATTGGAAAGCAATTAGTGAAAGAATTAGCCAAAGAGGATGTTAAAATACTCCTTTTAGTGAGGTCGAAAAGTAAAGCAACACGCATTTATCAAGAAAGAGGTATATTAAAAGAGGCAGTTATGCACTTTATTGAAGGTGATTTGACGAAAATAGACTTAGGTCTAAGTGCTGAAGATAAGGAGAGGGTATTGAAAACGGATGTGATTATTCACGCAGGAGGCCCCATGGATATTCAAGCGACAAGCAAAGAGGCAGCTTCCGTATTTTTGAATGGTGCCCAACATATTAGTGAATTCGCTAAAAATATTCATCAATTGAAGGGATTGCAACAATTTATTCATGTTGTAGGTTATATGAGTCCCTTTGATGATAAAAATAGCAAGATTGCCATTGATGTGTTTAAAGAAGGAAACCATTATTTGAAAATAAAAAATCCATATGAGAGAACAAAATTTTTAGCAGATCTTTATATCCGTCAGCAGGCATCTGCTGTAGGTTATCCACTTTCTGTAATTAATCCACCAACAGTAGTTGGTAGTAGTAAAACAGGGAGTACAGAGCAGATAGCAGGCTTAGGCTTGCTTGTGATGAGTATGCGCAGAGGGCTCATGCCAGTGATTCCTGGAGGTAAGGGATATAGATTACCACTTATTTCAAATGATGAGCTTGCGAAGTTTATTGTCCAGGTTTTCAGATTGGGGCAATCGACTATTCAAACATATACACTTGTTGAAGACAAACAGCATGATCAGAACATTTCTGAATTATTAAGTGTTATGTCGGAAAGTATGAATATAAGGGTACCTAAAATCTCTGTCCCAATGCCACTTATGAAAACAATTATGAATAGTGGAGTAAGTAAAATAACACAAATTCCTTCTGATGGACTGAATTTTATTACAAACCGAACATTTTCAAATGGTTCAGCGAAAAAAATTATGGGAGAAGATTGGTTTAAGAAGACGAGTGTAATGAAATTTTTCCCTGCCGTAGTAGCTGATCTGGATTATCGAATGATGTATCCAAATGGCCAGCATAATCATTTATTTAAACGAACATTATGCGATAACACTACCATTTACCAATTACAAGGAGAGGGTAAACCGTTTATTTTATTACATGGTTTATTGAGTGATGGAGAGGATTTATTTCCTTTAGGACAAGAGCTTCATGAAAAAACGGGTCAACCTGTATGGATCTTGGATCTTCCAGGTTTGGGACGTTCTCCTTTTAAACGAGAGAAAAATCTTCTAGATATCTATTTGAATGTAGTGAAAAAGTTGTTGGAGAAAGCTACTAATGGTGCACATCTAATTGGACATTCATTTGGTGCGTTTATTCTTTTGGAAGCATTAGTACAAAAGTACATAGATAAGAAGTATACAATTACTTTACTTCAGCCACCTGTTGCTAAAAGAAATGCTAAAGTACTTAATGTTCCTCAATTTATGAACAAATGGACATTGAAATTGGCAACTACTAATTTGATAGAGCGTTATGTATTAAGTAATGGTTTGTTTGAAAGTACGGAGAGCATCCCTGAACATTATATTAAAAAAATAAGTAACAGTTTTACTTCTCCTAGAATTTTAAATACTACGGTTCAGCTTAACAGTTTACTATTGAAAAACTATCAAAGTGATTTCAATGAAGTAAAAAAGTATAATCTTCACATTATTTGGGGGGATTATGACAGAGGCTATTCTGCTCCTTCGAATCTTGGTAAGGTTGATTTTGTTCCATATGGTCATCATTTTCCTCTTAGCCATCCGAGTGAAACGGCTAATTTCCTAATAAAAAATAGTAGTACTAGCAGATGAGTGTGTGGGATAAATAAAAATTGCGTAGTGAAATCGTTGTGTCTTTGAAATAAAGTCGGACTGTTTGAAAAAAAGATGTACTGTTAAAAAATTATTTATATTATCAAAGGCTACTTCTGGTTTCCAAAGCTGTCTTTTTAAACTCCCATGAAAGAACGTAAAAATCCCCCATTTTCTGTAGTGTAGCGTTGATTTTACGCGACATGAATGGCGATTATTCAATTAGAGCAATCGCTTCTTGAGCTAACGAGGGAGTTTAGTTGAATAACACTTATAATATAGATTTAGGTGGTATAAAAAATGCGAACAGAAAAAGAAATTATGGAATTGATATTAAAAGTTGCCGAGAAAGATGAGAGAGTACGAGCTGTTGCAATGAATGGTTCTCGTACGAATTCTAATGTGCCTAAAGATACTTTCAGAGATTATGATATTGTTTATCTTGTTTCTGACCTTCAATCGTTTCTAATCAATCCTGATTGGGTAAATGTTTTTGGGAAAAGAATAATAATGCAAACACCAGAGGATATGGCAATGTTTCCACCTGAATTGGATGGGAGGTTTACATATTTAATGTTATTTGAAGATGGGCATAGACTTGATTTAATGCTGATACCGAATGAGGAAAAAGATATTTATTGTACTGAAGATGGATTAACAGTTATCTTATTGGATAAAGATGGGGATATGCCTAAACTTTCTGAACCAACAGATAAAGATTACTGGGTAAAAAAGCCTTCTGCTGAATTTTTTGCAGATTGTTGTAATGAATTTTGGTGGGTTTCAACTTATGTAACAAAAGGGTTATGGAGACAAGAAATACTTTACGCTTTTGACCATTTGAATAGCGCAAGAGAGATGTTACTAACAATGCTTGAGTGGAAAGTTGGTATAGAAACCAATTTTTCATTGAGTGTAGGAAAAAACAGTAAGTACTTAAAGAGCTACCTTGATAACGACATTTGGGAAAGATTGATGAGAACATATCCTAATGGAGATTACGAACAAGTTTGGAATTCATTGTTTGAAACAATTAACTTGTTTGAGCAAGTAGCTATTGAAGTAGCTAATATTCTTGAATATCAATACCCTTCTAAAGATTCGAATAAGGTAAAACAATACCTTACTAAAACTCAATATTGTGAAGGTTTACACTTAAAGTAACTGGGGCGTTAATTGAAGATCATTGAGTTGCATATGCAGCTCTTTTTTTCTTTATTGAACTAACGATGCAGTTTAGTATAATAAGGTAATTAATTTTTCAGTGAAAGCAGAGGTTGTGTATGAAACAATTAAATTTGTCATTAAAAGAAGCGGATTTAATGTTTAAAGGGCATGCAGAACAGGGAGAGGTTGATTTCATTCTTTGTGAAACCTACGAGAATGGAACGACAGCATCAGTGGATGTGAATACATTCGAAACGCTTTTCGGGGATGCAAAAGAGAATCCGACCTATGAAGCCTTGTCGGGTTCTCATACTTTTAAATTGGAAGCTACTCAATACACGATGACTGCTGAAGAAATGGGTTATCAAAAGTATTTCGACCAATGGAAAGAGCAAGGGTTATTGAACTAACGCAGCAGGTTAGTTGAAGAGTGTTGTTTAACTTGTGTTCAACTATCGTGCCAGATTGTTAGAGGATATAAAATTACAGTTACATGAAGGGGAGAAACATTAGGTGTGAAAAATAAAGATCTAATAAATAGTTTAATACCACTAGGGATGATTTTTGGTTCTGCTATTGGTGTAATTCTTGGCATATTTTTCGAACCAATTTCTCAAGGGTTTTCAATTGCTATAGGAGCTGGAATTGGGTTATTACTTGGATCTATCGCTTATGGATTTTATAGTCAGAAAGGGTAGAACTACAACAATTGGGCGCAATTCTTGAAGGTGAATTGTGCCTTATTCAGCAATAGGGCCATATTGTGGAGTAACTTGTAAAGGTATTAAAGTATTTGGATTTTTCTGTTAAATTATAGTTGAGATTGTGAAGGATTGTCCTTAAGCTAAACAATAGAAAGATACTTAAAGGGTTATTCTAGATGAAATATAACTTTATTGAAAACATTCAATCGTTTTATTCTGACCTTTCCATTGAAGACTTCGGGCTCCTCATATTAAAGCAGTCGGTAAATATGTTGAAATTCGCTGAATATGAGGGGAAAATTATCTTAGTGCAAAATTGTCATTTATTGGGTTGTGAATTTCATCCGGAATTAACCGTGATTCTAGAATATTTTGTATCCTATAGTAATACTTGCAAAATCTGTTTTCATATAGTACAGTATGGTTAAAATTTAAATAACTGAACACGATGATGGGAAGTAGTAGCAAGCATGTTTTTTTTAGAGAGTCAGCGGTTGGTGGAAGCTGATAGAAGCACTTGTGAATCCGTCCTGGAGTTGCACAGTCGAAGTAATGTAAGTAGGCTGTAGCCGGCTGAAATGCCGTTATGAAATAAGTGGATTAGGTATATGCCTAATCAATTAGGGTGGCAACGCGGGTAGCTCTCGTCCCTTTTTAGGGATGGGGGCTTTTTTGGTGCGCCCGGCATGCACATGAACTATAGGGTGTAAGTCCCGAACCCCGAAGACAGAAGTAGAGGTTAGCCAAGAGCAAGGGTGTCCGT
>NZ_JBIWEY010000011.1:0-106256 GCF_044762775.1 Lysinibacillus sp. NPDC096418 | reverse complement strand
GCAATGGACGTTAAAAAAAATGACTCCGGCAGCATACCGAAGTCATTTAATCGCTGTTTAATGTAGCAAATGGTCTTTTATTAAACTGTCTACTTTATAGGGTTCAGTTCATAATCGTGATGCAAGGCTTTTTCAATGTAATCAAAACTCAGGTGATTTTCGATGTTTGTATAATTCTTTTTGTAGCGCTCTTTTTTGCATTGTCGCATTGAGCATTGCGCCAAAAATTAAAATCATGCCGGTGAAATATAACCATAGCATTAAAATAATGACACCACCAATACTGCCGTATGTAGCAGAATAATTCCCAAAATTATTAATATAAAAAGAAAAGCCATATGTTAAGGCCAACCAAGCTAATGTAGAAAATATTGCACCTGGCCATACCCCCATTATCTTTTGTCGCGGACTCGTATTAGGTACAAACCAATAAAGTCCCAGTAAAACTAAAAAGATAAGCAACAAAGGCATACTCCAACGTATATTATTCCAGAACACAATGAATTTCTCTTCGACACCGACTATCGAAAATAAAAAACGCCCTATTTGCTGACCAAAGACAGGCAATAGTAACGCGACACCCACAACAACTACAAGTGCAATTGTAAAAACAAGAGATAGTCCTCTATTCACAATCCCTACTCTACCTTCCGTATCGTAGGCTTTATTTAATGCACGGAACAAGGCATTAATTCCTTTTGATGCAGACCAAATCGTACCGATTATCCCAATGGATAATAAACTACTATTACGACGCGTTAAAATTTCATTTAGTGTGCTTTCAATTAGCCTATATACTTCATCAGGCAATATGTTCACTAATGTCGAATACATTAGCTCGGTTTCTAAATTTAAATACGGTAACAACGTCACAAGGAAGATAAGCAACGGAAAAAAGGATAATAAAAAGAAATAAGCCAACTGGGCACTAAGTGCAGATATTTCAACTCGGTGGATTCGAAGCAGGATATCTTGCAAAAAGCCCTTTGAGGTTGTGACATCTACAGTCGCTACATCCGCTGAGACAAAGGCTTTTACAGCACCTAATGCAGCATTTGCTGATGCTTTTTTCTTCTCCATGCAGTTCTCCTCCTTACTATACAATCACACTTTGGCCGAATTGCACATATCACTATGGCTCGGTACTTAAACATTTATTAAAATTAAACTTGTTCTTTATCTGTTGGTGAGAAGGCAGATTTTGTATCACTAATCATATCTTGAATTGTGGAAGGTAACTCTTTAAACTCATCTACTTTTTCGACTAACATATTGACATTATCTGAAGCACTTTCATAAAACGACTGAGCAGCTGTCACTTTTTCTTGAATAAGTTCCTGCAATTCTTCTCGATTTTCTGCATAATAAGATACTGTTTCAGCAATTCTCTTTGTAGAAGCAATTGTTTTTTCACGTGTTGTACGATCAAGCATACTAAGTGCAGCACCTACTGCAGCGCCAACGATAATAGATGCTAATAACTTACTTTTCCCCATACTATAATACCTCCTACTAGTGTTAATATACATTTCCTCTATAGATAAATAAACAACTTACCTCCTCTATTCTACCCAAAAATAGGATGTTTTTAAAGCAATGCTCAAATACAGTGTTGACAATTTTTTTATTCAATGAAATGATATTGGCGAGGACTACGAAAGGTAGGTTTAAACAAATGAATTTATCAACACCATCTAAAGAAAATGTTATTTATATGGTTGAGCAAATGAAGGATAAACTTCGCATGGTCAATGTGGATGCAATGAAATCAGAGAATTTCGATGAAGCCAACTATGAGGATTTAGTATATTTATATGAAATGGTCATGAAGCGCGATTCATTTAGCCCTAGCGAAATGCAAGCGATCGTTGCAGAACTAGGCTCACTTCGTAAATAATAAAAGCTATTAGCTGCGGCGTAAAGCCTGTTGCTAATAGCTTTTATTTTTATTGTGTATTTGTTGTAACTGAACCGTCTTCTGCAACAAGAGGCTGAATTAACACTTCTACTCGACGGTTTTTCGCACGCCCCTCAGCAGTATCGTTTGGAGCAATGGCTTTGTTTTCACCATGCCCTTTTGCACTAAAATATCTCGGATCTAAATTCTCATTACTATTTATTAAAACTTTCAGGAAGTTTGTAGCACGCATAACCGACAATTCCCAGTTTGAGGCAAATTCAGAACCTGATTGTGGTACATTATCTGTATGCCCTGTAACGACAATATTACGTGCAGGATCTAATACTAATACATCGGCAAGCTCTTTAGCAATCGGTTGATACTCTGATTTAATCGTTGCTTTTCCCGAGTCGAATAGGATACTATCACGAATCGTTACTAATAAACCTTCATCAGTCATCTCCGTTGCAAACTGACCTTCCATTTCATTAACTGCGATGAAATTATCGACACTACCCTTAATCTCAGCTAGTTCCTGCTGATCTTTTAAGTAAGCCGAATTTTGTTGAGGTGTTTCATCACTATCTGCATTAGGTGTTTGCACTGCTGATGGTTGTTCTAAAAAGCTCGTCCCACCATCAAACACTTGAGTAAAAACTTGTGACATTCGATCTAGCTTTTCTTGGTCAACCGAACTTGAGGCAAATAACACGATGAATAACGCTAATAACAGCGTCAAAATATCTGCGTACGGTACTAACCATGACTCATCCATATGCTCTTCATGCTTTTTTTTCTTAGCTTTCTTTGCCAAGGCCGCCCGCCCCGCTTTCACCCATAATTTGACGACGTTCTTCCATCGTTAAGTAAGAAGATAATTTCTGTTCAATAACACGTGGAGCTTCCCCTTCTAAAACAGAAAGGATTCCTTCAATCATCATGCGCTTTTGCTTTACTTCTACAGATGATTTGCGTTTTAACTTGTTGGCAAATGGATGCCATAAAACATAACCTGTGAAGATACCTAACAATGTTGCCATGAAGGCAGCTGAAATGGCATGTCCTAATTTTTCAATATCATTCATATCTGCTAATGCGGCGATTAAACCAACTACCGCACCAAGTACCCCAAGTGTAGGGGCATATGTACCTGCTTGCGAGAAGATTGCAGCACCACTTGTATGACGATCTTCCATTGCTTCCACTTCTTCCGTCAATACATCACGAATATAATCTGCATTTTGACCATCAATGGCTAATGTAAGGCCATTTTTCAAGAATGGATCTTGAACTTCAGAAGCTTTACTTTCAAGAGCTAGTAAACCTTCTCGACGTGCTAAATCAGCCCACTGTGAAAACATTTTAATGATTTCAATATCATCAGCTAATTTAGTCTCTTTAAATAGGATTTTAAATAACTTTGGTACACGCTTTAATTCCTTCATTGGGAAGGCAATCGTAACCGCGGAGATTGTACCAAAAATGATGATTAATATGGCTGCAGGATTGTAAAATGCACTTAAGCTTACACCTTTCAACACCATTCCTGTTAGTAGCGCAATAAACGCTAAAATTATACCGACTAACGACGACATATCCATTAATAGAACCTCCAAATCTTAAACCAGTATTGATTACGTTTAATTTTTCCATATTATATAATATAGTATAAATGTATTTTAAAAATTAATCGATGCCATAAATGCTATTTCTTTGAATTTTGACTATATTTGATTATATTGAATTAAGAATAATACACTAATTTGTTCATATTCTAATTGAGTTAAGGATTTGTTATTATCATTTGACACAATTTTACTACACAATACTAAATTAGCTACGAAAATAGTATTAAATACCCAAAAAACACCACCTTTTTAAATGAGTTGTTAGACCGATAAGGCAAAACCAACTCATATAATTATCGAAATATCGAGGTGAAATGATAAAAAAATGATTCCATCGACTTTTTCAGTCAAAATTAGGTTGCTAATCATTATGAAAAAGTTCCAAAAGAGACATTCTTTTTTTCACCCTCAAAAAATCCAACAGTTTTCATGGAGCATACTACATCAGTAACACACCCAAATAATTTATTAACATACATTTCTAACAAACTCTTGCCATATATTTCATAAATTAACCTTACTCTTTTATGACAATCTATTGTATAATTGCATTTAATGAAAGTTGATTATCTAGTAGAAAGGGGTATTTATCTATGTTCATCACAACTGTACTTGGCTTTTCGGCCGTTCTATTAATTGCAACTGCATTCTTCATCCATTACCTACAAGTAGGTTTAGATTCTAAATCTTCAGTAACTGTAGATCCAAAACCAACACAAAAATTTTAATCTCTGTTAAGACAGCTACTATTTTTGTAGCTGTTTTTTCTTTATTATATGCTATATATTTATCACCTTTATTTCGATATACTAAGTAAATTACTGAACTTCTTAATTTCTTCGCAAAATTGCGTGAATATTGTCATTATTGTTTGCGTATTTTTAATTTTGCTCTAAAATGTTTCAGTAGGGAAGGGAGCAATTTTTCATGACAATGTTAAAAGATATTCTAGAATTCAATGAAGATTTTGTACAAGACAAAAAATACGAACCTTTTATTACAACAAAATACCCAGATAAACATATTGTAGTTTTATCTTGTATGGATACTCGCCTTGTCGAGCTTTTACCAAAAGCAATGAATCTACGAAATGGTGATGTAAAAATCGTAAAAAGTGCAGGAGCATTAATTAGTCATCCATTTGGCGCAGTTATGCGTAGCTTACTAGTTGCCGTTTACGAATTACAAGCAGACGAAGTATATGTAGTTGGTCATTATGACTGTGGTATGAGTGCAGTTGATCCTGAGTCTATGCTAAGTAAGATGGTAGACCGAGGCGTAAGCGAAGAAACAATTAAAATGATGGAGTATTCTGGTATCGATCTAAAAGAGTTTTTACGTGGCTTTGGCGACGTAGCGACAAGTGTAATGAAAAGTGTTGATACAATACGCAATCACCCACTAATGGTAAAAGATATTCCTGTTCACGGTCTAGTCATCGATCCTAATACAGGTCGTCTAGATTTAATCGCAGACGGTGCCAATCAATAAAAAGATGTGTCTATCCTTCGAAGTCTCGGAGGATAGACACATCTTTTTTAAGTTTATTTTTCTAAGCGTGCATACATATAATGATCTACCCATTTCCCATTAATATATAATAGTTTACGCAATAAACCCTCCTGCTGGAATCCCGCTTTTTCAAGTACCCGAATAGAAGGCCTATTTTCTGGTGCTACATACGCCTCAATACGATGTAAACCAATTTCCTCAAATGCAAAATTGGCAACTAATTCTACTGCTTCTGTCACAATACCTTTTCCAACATAAGCTTCATCCATTGCATAGCCTACAAACCCACTTGAATACGGCAATCTTTTCACTGAGTAAATTGCAATATGTCCGATTAAATAATCTGTACCAAGCTCATAAATGCCAAATGTGAATTCCCGTTGAGTGCCCATTAAATATAAGCTTTCCTGAATTTTTTTATATTGTGTGTCTACTGTATAGTAGTCAGGCCGATTCAGCGGTTCGTATGTAGACCAAAAGTATTTATTGCGGCTTACGAGACCTGTTAAACTCCGTGCATCTTTTTCTTGGAATGTCCGAACGTAGCATTTCTTCCCCTCAATCAACACCACATTTCCACCCTTTTTCTTTAGTAAATTCCAAATTTTCAACACCATTTCTCCACACAAACCTTCCAATAATTGTCGATATATTTCTCATTGTATGTAAAAAAAGATGCTGCTACAACTAAATCAGCTTATTGTTTAGTTGTAGCAACATCTCTCGTATTATTATATTTTCTACTTACACATTTGATGATTCTAGTGTGTCTAATATATTTGTTAAATGCAAACCGCGTCTTTGAGCTTCACGCTCGATGTGTGCAATTGTTTCTTGTAGCACTTGTACACGTGAATGTTTTTTATCGTCGCCCGCTACTAAAATCCATGGAGCATTTTCCTTATCTGTTTTCTCAAACATGTCATTGGCCGCCTCTATGTATAGAGGTGTTTTTTCACGGTTACGCCAATCTTCTTCTGTTAGCTTCCATGCTTTATACGGATCTTGTGCTCTGTCTGTAAAACGTTTTAACTGTTCTTCATCGGATACATGTAACCAGAACTTCACAACTATGTAATCTCCGTCTGTCAGTAGCTTTTCATAGTTATTAATTTCATCGTATGCACGAGACCACTCTTCCTTTGTCGCAAAGCCTTCGATACGCTCTACAAGTACACGCCCATACCATGACCGGTCAAAAATTGAGATTTGCCCATGCTGCGGCAATTTACGCCAGAAGCGTTGTAAATAGTTGTAACGAAGTTCATGTGGTTGCGGTGCCGATATTGGATGCACTACATAGCCGCGCGGGTCTACTCGTTCGATAAGGCGTTTAATAGCTCCCCCCTTACCTGCCGCATCCATGCCTTCAAATACAAGTATAAGACCTATTTTATTATTTAGTAAAAATTGTTGAGCATTTAACATTTCATATTGAAGGACTTTTAATTTCTTTTTATACATTTTTTTATCTAATTCAATGGATAAATCTAAATCTTTTATAGTTTGAGACATTTAAAAACCTCCCCTTATGTGATTAATCTTATTGTACAAGAGATAAGTAAGCTTGAATATAAAAATGGTAAATTGTAGATAATACTAACAAATTAGCATAATATACTAGTCGGTATTTCCGTTATAATTAAACGTTGTATTATTTGAAAGGCTCATTCGGATTACTTCGCTCATCAACAGAACATTTCGGATTATCGCTATAAAAGGTATACTTATTTAATAAATAGAAATTCAGTGACAATCATATACTTATTTGCTTTTTCACTATACAATTTAACAGGAAGGGAGAGGAAATTATGCCTCAATTTATTTTCGTGACAATTACGTATATTGTCGCACTCATCCTAACCTTTTCATCCTATATCATAAAGATAAATGGTCAATCTTCATTAGAAATTTCTAACCGCTTACCGGTTATGTTTGCCCCTTTAAATGTAAGTTATGTTATTTGGATTGTGATTTTTATATTACTCGGTTATTGGTTAGTTATGAATCTGAATAAACAGCGCACGCAGGAAGCCTTGTCTCTCAAGCAGGGAATACTATTTGGGAGCGCATGTACACTACAAATGTTGATGATAATCTTCTGGCATTTAGAACTATTTATCGCCTCTTTAATCGTCACGTTCATGTTAGTCCTTTACTTATTTATGCTGTATAATACGTATCCACTCAGCAATAATAAGCTAACTGGTCGTGTACCACTGTCTATTTATTTTGCATGGACAACATTTCTACTCATGACAAATTTAAGTTTTACATTAACCTCATTTGAATGGAATGGTTTTGGTTTAAGTAACCCTCTATGGGCCGTTATTTTATTAACAGTTGGCACTGCCATTGCTTTACATATTCGCTTCCATCATTTCGATATTGCGTTTCCACTTGTCTTCATTTGGGCATACATCGGCATCGCACTCCATAATGGCTTTGATGAACTTCTTGTGACAACAGCTGCACTTTTTTTATGTGGTGTCCTGCTTGTCGGCATAATATTCATCAAAAAAAATCCCGCATACCAAAAATAATTTGGTATACGGGATTTTTTATTTTTTGTTACTCGTCATCTAACGTTGTTAGAATAATTGGTGCACCCTTAGTGACAATGATCGAATGCTCAATTTGTGCAACTAATGATTTGTCTGGTGTGACAAATGTCCAGCCATCACCAGACTCAACAATATGCTCAGCTTTTGCGGAGATGAATGGCTCAACAGCAAGCACCATACCCTCCTTCATAATTGTTGTATCCCATGCATCGTAATAGTTTAAAATATGACTTGGCTCATCGTGTAAAGACTTCCCTAAACCGTGACCTGTTAAGTTCATAATAACTGTTAAATCATTCGCATAGGCTTCACGCTCAACAGCCTTACCAATTTGGTTTAGTTTTGAGCCAGCTTTTACTTTAGTCATCGCACGTTCAAAAGCACTTTTCGCTACGCGGCAAAGCTTTTCTTTCTCTTCATAGCCTTCACCAACTACGAATGAAATACCTGTATCTGCAAAATAACCATTTAAAGAACCAGATACGTCGATGTTCACGATGTCCCCTTCTTGAATGACACGGCTACCAGGAATACCATGTGCTACTTCTTCATTCACACTAATGCAAGTATAACCAGGGAAATCATATTCTCCTTTAGGTCCAGATACAGCGCCTCGCTCGGCAAACATACGTCCTGCAATCTCATCTATTTCCAGTGTCGTCACACCTGGTTTTGTAGCGGCCTTCATCGCTTCACGGATTTCAGCGCAAATACGGCCAATTTTTTTAAAAGCTTCAATTTCTTCTTGTGTTTTTACAATCATTTTAAAACGTCCCTTTCATCCTAATGTCTACTCTTTAATATACCACAACTCCAGTATAAAAATGAGGAATCCGCGTTATTTGGTATGTCAATTACGCCTTGGCATATTTGCCTTCAAATTTCGAATAGTGTATGAACACCAGTTAAAAAAGCTAAAAACCGCCCGATTATTAGAGAAATCAGACGGTTTAATAATTAAGATTTTCGTTGCATTAATTGTGGTGCAGATGTAAATAATAGCACGCAAGCCACAGCTGTTAAAATTGTAGCAGGCAGCATATACGTTCCGTTGTAAATAATAGAATAAACCCATGCATTTTGGTCGCCAGCATATTCTGCAAAGAACACTGCACCAGCAGCCGTATGTGCAGCATACCTTAAAAAGCCTGCTACAACGATGCCAATGATAATATAGTTTGCCATTTTCACCTTATTCGAATTCGCGGCTGCATCAAGTACTGGTTTACGTACAATCGCTGCTAGCCCAACAACCGTGAAGGCAACGCCGTAATCTAATAAACCTTGGAACCAGTGTACGATATAAGCTCCAAACATTGTTTGCATAACACCAACGAGTAGACCAGTTGTTAACCCTGCACCTAGTCCCCAACGAAATGCTATTAATACAATCGGCACCATGACAAGACTAACCGAGCCACCCTGTGCCCATACTTTAAATGATACTTGGTCGAGCACAAGGCCTACCGCAGCAAAAATCGCAATTTCCACCAGCATTAATAATCTTTTTTTGTCCATAACATTATTCTCTCCTTTGTTCCGATGTAGGATACAAGGCAGGAATAGAAATCAGTTGCTTTAATGCTTGGCTGTCTGGCAATCTACTATAATGGGTAAAATAAAAACGATGCCAGGACAGAGCCTAACATCGTAAAAGTGTCGGTTTCTATCCACAATCCCTACGCAAGCGTTAACTTACAGGTTCAAAGAGTGAAGGCATTACGTGCCAAGTCTCAGCCGACATCATCGGCACCCCTTGTGGTCGTTACATCTAGATTTTTGTTTGAACATCATTATTGTACGCAAACACTCGCCCAATTACAACCGTCTCTTTACTAAATTTTTTTGAAACTTTTCAGATTTTTGTGCGTAAATATTAAAAAAGGAGGGACAACTAATGGAGAATCAAAAAATCTTATCTGCATTTAGTTATCTCAGTATTTTTTTCGCACCATTTATCGTACCTTTAGTCGTTTATTTTATTTCAAAGGATAACGAAGTTAAGCGCCACTCTATTCGAGCACTCATCTCACACTTAATTCCAGTTGCTTTTGGTATCGTTTTCTTTATCCTATTCGTCTTCTCAACGATATCGTTTAATACAACTGATCCATTTGCAAATGGCAATTCGCTCATTATTGTTTGGCTAGTTACCTTTGTTATTTACTTATTCGTATCACTAGGCATTGTCATTTGGAACATCATTCAAGCAGTACGCGTTGTCCGTTAATGTTTCTTCCAGACAAAAACAGGTAGCAATAATGATAAAAAGGGAGTTGGATTCAAATGAAAGTATCTAACGTAGTAAAGACTGCTGTTAAATTAGCACCAATCGTTATTCCTATCATAAGAAAAGTAGTAGAAGCTAAAAAAGGAAAGGCTCCTACTTCATCAAACACATACACAAAATAATTTGTTCGCTTTAGCTATCTCCAGTTCGTGAGATAGCTTTTTTATTGTCTGCATACATCCACAAATATAGTTTAAAATGAATAGCAACAAAACAAAAAGGAGCTGTTTACGATAAATACCGAAAAACAATTACTAAGCTTAGTCAATGCAGCGCAAGTACTTACTTCAACGCTCGATATTAATCAAGTGCTGGAAAAGCTGATGAGTGAAGTATTACATGTTATTGATGGTGCCGATGCAGGGGTACTATTTATGCTTAATACACAGACTAATCGACTGATTGCCAAGCATGCCATTGGCTATAATCTCGCACACTTAAAAAAAATTCATCTGGCCTCTAATGAAGGTATGACTGGAAAAGTGTTTTCACAAAAAAAGGCGTTTAGATTCCATTCGAGTGACGATGTAACTGAGAACATGTCCGACTTATTCCCACTATATGAGGAAGACTATACAAAGGCAGTTGGTGACTTTGCATATCCCAAAAGCGCTGTTTGTGCACCACTTCTCGATAAAAGTAACGCATGTATCGGCGTATTAACAATTGTCAATTTTTCAGGGGATACACACTTTGAAAATAACGATTTAATGATGCTACAAGCATTCGCCAATCAATCATCTATTGCGATTGAAAACGCAAAACTATTCACGCAAAATGAGCGCTCCAAGCGGATTTATGATGCGCTAACACGTGTTTCTTTAACACGAGGTCGTCTCAGCGACATGACAGATACACTGGCTTCTTTACTTGGACAACCAGTAGCCATTATGACAGATTTTTATGATGTACTTGTTGCCTCATCCGCAACAGCAAAACACGCTGCAGAACTTTTGAGGGAGCAGCAAATTGAGTATCTAAATAACGTAGTACAGCAGTGCGTGCAACATCAAGTTCACATCGCAATGGACGAAGATATGTATGTAAGTTACTTATTCCCGATTCATACAGAACGTGGTGTTATCGGTATGCTACTTGTTGTGATGCACGATCATTTGCAGATGGATCCTCTTGACTTGTTTGCTGTCGAACAGGCAAGCGCTCTATTTGCTCTTCAGTTAGCTGAGCAAGAAAAGGAACTTGAAATTTCTTTCAAATACGACGGCTATTTGTTGCAACAACTTTTAAATTTAGATTTCACTGGATTTTATAAGCGCCAAGAAGCACTTCAAACTACGCATTTCTTATGCGCTACGCTACAGCTTCAAGATAATGCTTTCGGCGTTATGCAAACAAAAAAACAGCAGCAACAATTTAGCCAATTACTCTATCGTGCTTCACGTTTATTTTCTTTTCCGATTTTCACCTCGGAGCACGATTTCCACTATCAATTTTTATTTATGAACAATCTCCAAGTACCTGTTGAACAATTTAAAGAACATATTCAACAGTTTTTCGAGCTAATTGATAAAGATGTGAAAATATACAATTCTTTATCCTTTCATGTTGGTCTTGGACGAGTTTTCGAATCTATAGAAAATATTACAAGCTCACACCGTGATTCAAAAAAGTGCATCGACTATTTACAAACACTTGAACAAGCACCACTTATTTTGTCCTATGACAAACTTGGGCCTTATACACTTTTTTTAAATAACGATCCACAGGAAATGGCAGAGTACATAGATATGAAACTTGGAGCAATTATCAAATATGACAATCAACATAAAACGGATTTGTTATACACACTTAAATTGTATTTTGTACATAATCAAAATCGCAAACACACTGCGGAAGCGTGCTTTGTGCATATAAACACGATTAAATATAGGCTTCAGACTATTTTTTCATTACTTGATATCAATGAAAAAAACGGGCAAATTATGTTTGAGTTGAATCTCGCACTCTATATGCAATCGTACTTACAAAATGCCAAATTGGCCAAAACAAACAAATGACAAACTCTACCTTTGTCGTTTTTTACATAGTAATTTTATAGCATTCATTGTTATACTATATCCTACTTGTTGAATTTTCAGAATATTTAAGATAAACATGGAGGACCTGAGAACAATGGAAATATGGAGTTTGTTTACGATTATTGCTTCACTTGCATTATTAATATTTTTAGCATTACGAGGTTTCAGTATTATTATCATTGCGCCAATCGCTAGTTTGGTCGTAATACTATTAAACCAAATGCCTATTCTAGATTCTCTCCAAGGGAACTATATGAGTGGATTTATGAACTTTATGAAAAATTACTACCTCATCTTTTTGTTTGCCGCAATTTTCGGTAAATTCATGGAAGATAGTGGTGCAGCACGATCAATTGCTGAAAAGCTATTAATCGTTATGGGACGTAATAGCAAGTTCAATGCACTGATGGCAATCGTGATTATTTGTGCCTTTTTAACACTAGGTGGTATTAATACATACGTTGTTATTTTTGCTATTTTACCAATTGCTAAGCCATTGTTTAAGGAATTAAATATGCCTTGGCACTTGTTCACAGGGGCATTCTTCTTTGGAATAGCAACCTTTACGATGACGATGCTTCCAGGTTCACCATCTGTACAAAACATTATTCCAACAAAATACTTAGGCACAACTACTACAGCAGCTCCTGTTGTTGGAATTGTCGCTACGATTACCATTATTTTTTTAAACTGCTTCTATTTAAAACGTCAATTATCAAAGTCAGAGGCACGTGGTGAAACATATGAGAATATGAAAAATCCAGATAAAAATGATTCAAAAGCATTTGAGGCAACAGCAAAAAAATTACCGCCATTTATCTTAAGTGTTTTACCACCAATCTTTTTAATCGTCACATTAAACGTGTTTAAAGTAGATATCCTCTACACGTTAATGCTTACTGTTCTTATTGCGATTATTATCTTCTGGAAATATATCGATAACAAATTACAGGCGATAAACATTGGCGCAACGAATACCGTTTTACCAATTATCAATACTAGTGCGGATGTCGGATATGGGACAGTAATTGCTGCTACAGCTGGCTTTGGTTTAATAACAGAAATGCTTGCTAACATTCCTGGCAGCCCGTTAATTTCCCTTTACGTAGCCATTGCAGCACTCGCAGGGATTACAGGTACAGCATCTGGTGGTCTCGGCATTGCAATGGAAACGTTTGTTCAGACGTATTTAGATTTAGGTGTTGCCCCTGAGGCAATTCACCGTATTGCAGCAATCGCCTCTGGTAGTTTAGATTCATTGCCTCATAATGGTGCAGTTATTACTGTACTTGCAGTTATTGGCTTAACGCATAAAGATGCCTACAAACACATATTCTTTGTATCAGTCATCGGTCCATTAGTGGCTGCCATTCCAGCACTAATTGCCGCTATCTTAATTTATTCGTAATACTAATTCGCCCTCACGCTATATGAGGGCATTAACATTAATTAACCAGTAGGAGATGAACGCACATGAAAGTCTCACTTTTCGCGACATGTATAGTCGATATGTTTCAAACAAATGTGGGCAAGGCAACTGTAGAACTTCTAGAACATCTTGGCTGTGAAGTCATTTTTCCAAAAGGACAAATTTGCTGTGGACAACCAGCCTACAATTCTGGCTATGTAAAAGATGCAAAGGAAGCGATGAAAAACATGATTACAGCATTTGACGATGCTGAATATGTTGTCTGCCCCTCTGGCTCTTGCGCTTATATGTTCCGTGAATATGAAAAAGTTTTTGCAGATGATGTGCTATGGGCAACACGCGCAAAACGATTAGCAAAAAAAACGTATGAACTAACACAATTTATCGTCGATGTATTAGGTATTACAGATGTCGGCGCTAGCTTCGACGGCAATGTGACCTATCACATGTCATGCCATATGACACGACTACTCGGTGTCAAAAGTGCACCATTAACATTACTAGAAAACGTTAAAGGGTTAACCTATACAGAGCTACCAAACAAAACAACTTGCTGTGGCTTCGGTGGTACATTCTCAGTCAAAATGACACCTATTTCCGAGCAAATGGTTGATGAAAAGGTACAGCATATTATCGAAACGAAAGCCAAATATTTAGTTGGTGCAGATGAAGGCTGCTTAATGAATATCCGTGGACGCGCAGAGCGATTAGGCGCGCACGTACAAGTACTACATATTGCTGAAATATTAAATTCTAGAGATGCGGAGGTGCGTGCACAATGCCAATGAAGGTCGGCGATGAGCCATTTAATAATCGGGTTGGAGAAGGCATTCAAAATACTTTTATGCGTAGTGCTGTTTCCGGAGCACAAGATCGACTAGAAACGAATCGTCTATTAGCTATTGAGGAACTTAGCAATTGGGAAGAGTGGCGCTCACTTGGTGAAGAAATTCGTCAACATGTGTTAGCAAATCTTGACTACTATTTAACGCAGTTAAGTGACCAGGTTGCAGCACGTGGTGGTCATGTTTTCTTTGCTGCCACAGCTGAGGATGCAAGGTCCTATATCGCAGGTATTGCCAAGGACAAGCAGGCAAAAAAAATTGTCAAATCAAAGTCGATGGTGACAGAGGAAATTGACTTAAATCATTATTTAGAGAAGCATGCTGGCTGTCGCGTGATTGAAACCGATTTAGGAGAGTATATTTTACAACTCGACGATGATTTACCTTCACATATCGTAGCACCAGCTTTACACCGTAAGAAAGAACAAGTACAGGAAAGCTTCAAGCGTCATCATCAATACGAGGGCTCTGAACGTCCTGAGGAATTAACTAAGCATGCACGTAAAATGTTGCGAGATGATTATTTAACAGCGGATATCGGCATTACAGGTTGTAACTTCGCCGTGGCGGAAACAGGATCTGTTTGTATCGTAACCAATGAAGGTAATGCGGATTTATCGACAGCATTGCCGAAAACGCAAATTACTGTAATGGGTATGGAACGACTCGTACCAACTTTTGAAGAGCTAGAAGTGCTTGTCAATATGCTAACACGAAGTGCTGTTGGTCAAAAGCTTCCAAGCTATGTAACTGTATTAAGTGGTCCCCGCCAAGAAGGTGATGTAGATGGTCCTGAAGATTTCCACTTAGTCATTGTTGATAATGGCCGTTCTGAAATTTTAGGTAGTGAATTCCAATCGATTTTACAATGTATTCGCTGTGGCGCTTGTGCTAATATTTGCCCTGTTTATCGTCATGTAGGCGGTCACTCATATGGTTCTATTTACTCCGGTCCAATTGGTGCCGTTTTATCTCCATTGCTTGGTGGCTACGATGAATATAAGGAATTACCATTTGCGTCTACACTTTGTGGGGCTTGTACCGATGTTTGTCCCGTAAAAATTCCATTGCATGAATTACTGCACAAGCATCGACAAACGATTGTGGAAAAAGAAGGCCGTGCACCAATATCAGAACGCTTCCTTATGTCTATCTTTGGAATGGGCTCATCATCATCTGGTATGTATAAATTTGGATCTAAGGTTGCCTCAAGTGCCTTAAAGCCATTGACAAAGGGCGACCATATTTCAAAAGGTGTTGGACCATTAAAAAATTGGACGGATATTCGTGAATTCCCTGCACCAAAAAAAGAACGCTTCCGTGACTGGTTCGACAATCGACAAAAAGGAGACCACTAATCATGACAGGCACAATTCAAAATCGCGACTCATTTATAAGCCAATTATCGTCTAGACTACAACGCACTGATGTTCCTAAGCATGTAGAACGTCCACAATGGCGCCATACACCGCAACATAAAACATTACAAAATTTATCGCAGGATGAGCTATTAGCCGTTTTACAAAAACAATGCACACGCATTAATACAAACTGTATTGTTACATCCTCTGCTGATTTAGCATCTACGATGGAAGAAGTCATTACGGATAACGGTAGTGGCCCAATTATGGTTTGGCAGGATGAACGCTTTGATGCATACGGTCTTACACCACTATTTACACAAACATTACCCGACAAACAAATCGAGCTCCATACTTGGGACCCCGTGATAGGGAGCGATAATATTGCACTTGTAGAAAAAGCCAATATCGGGATTACGATAAGTGATATCACATTGGCCGAGTCTGGTACAGCAGTACTATTTAGCGAGCCTAATCATGGCCGTACAGTAAGCTTCTTGCCAACAAAGTCGATTATTTTAATGCCCAAAAGCTCAATCGTTCCTCGAATGACACAAGCTGCTATGCAAATCCGTGAACGTTTACAAAATGGGGAAACATTAGCTTCGTGCATTAATTTCATTTCAGGTCCAAGTAACTCTGCTGATATTGAAATGATATTAGTCGTAGGAGTACACGGTCCAATGTATATGACCTACATCATTATCGACGATTTATAAAAAAGAGGCGCTTTTTTGTTAAGCACCTCTTTTCTTATTTCACTTCAAAGCGGGTTTTACTATAGCCACTCAATGTTTTTTCAACATGTAAAACTGCTGGCATTGCCGCTTTTAGCTCTGCTACATGTGAAATAACACCAATCATGCGACCGGAATCCTGTAAATCAATTAGGGTATCTATTGCTTTATTTAATGCTTCTTCATCAAGAGAACCAAAGCCTTCATCAATAAACATTGTTTCAATGCGAATATTTCCTTGGAAGCTCTGTATAACATCCGCCATACCAAGCGCAAGGCTTAATGACGCATTAAACTTCTCTCCGCCGGACAATGTTTTTACATCTCGTATTTGGTCGGTATAAGCATCGTAAACATCCAAGCCAAGCCCACTTTGCTTCGCATGCTTTTCTAAACGATCCGAACGGCGAAGCTCGAACTGTCCATTTGATAAATGATACAGGCGAATATTTGCCGCTGCAGTTATTTTATCTAAATAATTGATTTGAATATAACGCTCAAAAGATATTTTTTTCGCATTCTGACCATTTAGTAATGAATGAAGCTCTTTAACACGCCCCGCTTCTTTCTCCAGTGACTGTATTTCCTCAGCTACCTCTTCTATTTTTACGATAAAGTCTGCACAAGCCTTCGCATAACCTTTTGTACGTTGCAGTAGATTAAACGCTTCCTCATATGTTGCACGTAACGTCACTAGCTCAGCTTCCAACAAACTTAAATCTTGTTGCTCTTTACCTTGAAGTTGCTTAGCACCTTCCGTAATTTGCACTTGCAATGTGTGAACTAATAATTCATAATCACTGCACGCTTTTCGTAATGTCTCAATTTGCGCTACGCTTCGTTTTGCCGCATTATATGCCTGGTAGCCTTCAAAACCAACATCCTTCATACTCTCCGAAAATTGCTCACGTTTTACATTTAAGTTCGCTTGTACTTCCTCATAAGCAGTTTTCGCTAACTCAACAGCCATCGTTGCATTACTAGCAGCTTCTTTTGTCTGCTGCAAATTTTGCTGACTTGCTTGCCATGCTGCTTGTAACGCTATTTTGTGTTTACCTGCTTGATCAATTGCACCTTTCAATGCCTGTAGCGATTGCAAGCCTTCAGGAATTTGTTTTTGTTGTTCTGCAACAATTGTCTGTTGCTTCGTTAACTCCATTGAACATTCAGCCAGATGACGTTCAAATTGTAATTGTCTTGTCTGCAACTTTTCTGTTATGTCCAATGAATTTTTATGCTTTGTACGGATTAGCGACAATTGTTCACTAACTACTTTTAAAGTTGCAATTTGTTGTTCAACATGTTGTAAAGTTGCTTTAATGTCCCTTTGATCTGCTACAGTAATATTTAAAGTCGCTAGTTGTTCATCGGTTTCTTGATAAAGCTGCTTCACAGATTTAAGCGTTGCTTCTTTTTCAAAGTACAAGCGTTCTTCCGCCTGTACCATCTCTCGCATTTTCTCAAGCTGTTCTTCATCAATTGCTTCTATATCAGTAGTATGTGTGATTTGGTGATCCATGCTTCCGCATACTGGGCAAGGCTCGCCCTCTACTAATTTCGCAGCTAAAATACTCGCCTGATTGGTAATCCATTTTTGTTCTAGCTGTTGAAGTAGCTGCTTTGAATTTTTATATTGATGATCTGCCATGTTTACTTCATGACTAGATGATTCTATCGTACTCTCATATTTCTCGACTTGCGTCAGTAACGCTACTTGCTCACGAAGCTTTGGTAATTGTACTAAATATGACTCGTATGGTTCCAGTTGTACTTCATAGTCTGCTATTCTTTGTGCAAATTGCTGTAGTTGCTGTCGCTCTTGCTCAAGCATTATTTGGTTGTCTGTGACCGCTTGTTGAGCAGTTACCACCTCTTGTCCTAACGCATGCAATTGCTGCCGATTGCTTTCATAAGTTTCGAAAATCGGTAAAAGCGCCTGCAGTTGTAGCTCTTGCTCTATAGCTTGTTGACGTTCTTGCTCTTTCTCTTCCTCTTGTGCAAACACCTCTTGTGCCATTTTAAATTGTGTTTCCGCTTTTTGCTGTTTTGCCATCGCTTGCTTATATATTTCTTCTTTGCGATCTTGGTCGGTCCGTATATCAGTACACTGCTGCTCAAAAATAATTAAACTATTAGCCCGTTCAGCTACTTTTATTTCCTGTTCCTTTGCAACATATATACTTCTTTCATTTTCAAGGGATTGAAGCCGAATTTGACGTTTTGCCTGTTCTTCAAATTGCTCATTTAGCGCTTTTGCCATGCTGTAATGCTCTTGCTCTTTTTGATGCAATGCATAAGCATCATCGTAGCGCTTTTGTTCCATTTGAATGTTTTCAATATAAAAGGATTGTTCTACTTCAAGCGCTGCCTTAAGTTGATGCATATTTTCGGTATTATTTGTGATGCAATCAAAAAGCTGTGATGTACGCTGAGGTAATGCACCTGCAATTTGCCCTAAGACATGCTCTTTTAATTGTTTTGCCCGCTCTAAATCTTTCTCTGCTTCCTTACGTTTCGCATCGAGCTTTTTCGTCATATCACCGAAGCGATCTGTTTTAAAGATTTTGCGTAAAATCGATTCTTTATTAGTAGAATCCGAAGTTAAAAGTTTACGAAACTCCCCTTGAGGCAACATCACAATTTGACTAAACTGATCCTTTGTTAAACCAATGATTTCTTGTAGCTTTTTATCAACTTCATTTGTTTGCTGTTTTTCAACAATGCTAAAATCAGCAACACCTGCCTTGATCTCTGCAAGCTCAACCTTCTTACCTGTAACACTTTTATTTTTTGCTTTAATATGACCAGGTTGACGCAACACTTTAAAGGTTTTCCCTCGCATTTCGAATACTAGCTCTACTGATGTATAGACATCATCCTCTGCGAAACCACTGCGTAGTGTTGCTGTGTCCTGACGATCTTCACCGCTACCTGCACCATAAAGTGCATAGCAAATGGCATCAAAAATTGTTGTTTTACCCGCACCTGTTTTCCCAGAAATCGCAAATAATCGATGCTCGCCCAACTGCTCAAAATCAATGACTTCTGTATTTTTATATGGACCAAATGCGGTAATTGTTAATTTTAATGGTTTCACCTAGCAGCCTCCCGTTCTTCATCAAGTAATTCTTGTAGCATATCGGTAAATAATTGCTCGGTTTCACTATCTGGTTGTTCACCTATCATTTCCCCATAAAAAGCGCGGAATAAATCAATATCCTCTACTTTTTCTGCCTCAATCGCTTGGATTTGATTCGACAAATCAGTATGAGCTGCCTTTCGTTCAATGTGCAACGCATTTGGAAATACTGTACGAATTCGCTCCATCGGTGAAGAGACTGGAATTTCGTCCGTTAAATGCACAAAGACATAGTCATCACTTGGTGGTTGCATTAATAAATCATCCATTAATCCCTCCACTACACGTAAATTACGTCTTGGAATTAACTTACGTTTTTCTACAGTTACTTGCCCTTCTTCATTTAACTCGACTATTAAAAAACCCTTTTCATGTAAATGTTCAGAAAGGGAATACTTTAATGGTGAACCCGCATACCGAATTGTTTCATTTAAGACAAAGTGTGCCTTATGTAAATGCCCAAGCGCCGTATAGTTGAAAGGTTCGAATAGCGCAGCATCCACGCATTCGGAACCACCAATTGATAATGGCCGTTCTGAATCACTCGTATTCTCTTCTTCTTTTCCGTACTTCGTCACAAAGGCATGTCCAATAAAAATATTGCGCTGCGATTTGTCCATTGTCTCTTCAATGTGCTCTATAATTTTCTGCATGGCATCTTGATAAGACTGAATTGTATCATCTGCTAAAATTGTGCGTACCGCTGCTGGTTCTGCAAAAGGCACAAGATGAAAATGCACCTCACCAAAGTCATCTGACAAAACAATTGGTGTATGCTCCTTTGTAAACTGCCCTGCCATATGAAGCCCACTCTCGCGCATTAAACGACTACCGAAATTCAAGCGTCCAGCACTATCATGGTTCCCTGCGATTGCTAATACCGGAATTCTCTTCTCCAATACAATTTCTGCTAATGTATCATTTAGTAAATTCACTGCCTCTACAGGCGGCAGTGAACGGTCATATAAATCGCCCGCCACAATGATGGCATCTGGCTTTTCTTCATCAATAGCCTGCATAAATTGTTGTAAAATATAGTGTTGATCTTCAGTCATATAAACACCTTGAACAAGCTTTCCTAAATGCCAATCCGCTGTATGGAATATTTTCATTCATCGTGCCCCCAGTCTTTTTTTCATTTTACCATGAGTCAAACAAGAATATACGTTCTAAACTCAAGCAAAAAAAAAGGGATTCCACTTGCTCGAATCTCTTTCATACGTTCTATCAATGTCACATAGCCAAAAACATTTCGCAACGATAGTATTTCTTCTTCAATGACCGCTACCTCTTCAATTTCTACTTCCGCTGTGCGCTGCATTTCTAAAATTTCATCAAACGTCTTCGGATTAGGCTTTGGCAATTCCGAAGATTGAATAGCTAGTGCATTACTTCCACTATAAGTCTTCAAAAAAGCATTTGCCATTTGGCGATAGCCTTCAAAATTCGGATGCACGTCCGCTAGGTTTGGTAAATAATTGACTGCATTTAAGCCGAAAGCATCGTACACATTAACATACGTTGCACCTGCCTGTTCAGCCTGTTGTTGCAGGATTGTATTCAAACGCACAAGTTGAGCATTCGTGCCCTCTTTTTGTGACGGATGCACATTTGGATAGGCAAAATAATATCCCATCACAAATACCTCCGCTTGTGGTGCACGCACCCGTAGCTCTGCCAATATCTCTGTCATATTCTTTCTTGCCATATTCAACGCATAATCTGTCTGTAGTTGTGAAAATGCTAAAGTTCCGGCATTTGGATTCACTTGCACTAATCGCAGTAAATCATTCGCTCCAGCTGAAACCGTGATGAGCGTCGCATTTTTTAGTAGCTCACTTGCTTCCTCAGACTGCACTCGCTCTAATACATCTGCAGTTGTAAATCCTGGGAAAGCAAGTTCCTTCGTATAGCTGTTTAGTTCTCCTAACATACCAAGTCGCATCGCAATAAAATCAGTATAACCTGCATCGATTTCCTGATACGGTGTTTGACCAGCAGCCAAAGAGTCACCAAGGGCAATATAATTTTCACTCGATGCATAAGCAGATGAAACGCCCAGCATGACTGAAAGCATAACTGCACCTATTAAGCTAAATAAACGTTTCATCTGCTCACCTTCCATACTCGATAGTAATTCTGATATCTTTTTTAAAAGAAAGCACCTTATATAAATTAGATTAAAACGCCCAGCTACCTTTACGGAAAATCGGCTCAACTGTACCATCAGGTAAAATACCGTCGATATCCATCTCACCACTACCAATCATAAAGTCCTCATGCGTTACAGAAACATTCGCACCTAATGCTTCCAGCTGGCCGTTCGCAAGATCACGACCACCTTCTAAGCAAGTCGGATAAGCTTCACCAATTGCTAAATGATTGGATGCATTTTCATCAAATAACGTATTGAAATACAAAATTTCAGACGCTGAGATTGGCGATTCATGCGGTACTAAAGCAACCTCACCTAAGTAACTCGAACCTTCATCTACTGCAATTAACTCTTGCAACAAATCATGCCCTACGCCAGCTTCTGTCTTCATAATTTTCCCGTTTTCAAAAGTGAGTTTGAAATCATCAATAATATTGCCTTGATACACAAGTGGTTTTGTATTGCTTACATAGCCATTAACCCCTTGTTTCATTGGCAGTGTATACACTTCTTCAGTCGGCATATTAGCAATAAATACTGTATCCTCTGGTGTTTTACTACCACCCGTCAGCCATTTATGTTGTGGTGCTAGCGCAATTGTTAGGTCTGTGCCTGGTGCTGTGTAATGTAGTTTCGCATATTTTTTCTCATTTAATAATGTTGCACGTGACTCTAAATTAGTGACGTGCTTACGCCAGTTTTCAACCGCGTCGCCTTCTCCAATACGCACTGTTTTGAAGATTGCTTCCCAAAGAGCCGGTACTTGCTCATCTGTACTTAAATTAGGAAAAACTTTCGCTGCCCATTTTTGTGATGGTACTGCCACGATAGACCAAGCAATTAAATCTTTCATGACCGCATTGCGATAATTTTTTAGTGCCGCTCCAGAAACCTTTTGATGTGTTGCTAAACGATCGGCAGGAATTCCTGTTAACAGATCAGGATCAGCTGCATCAATCCACAAAAGTGCACCTTTACGTTCAATTAGCTCATCACGCATTTTGACAATCCACTCTGGATAACGATTGAATTCTTCGTTGGAGGCATTTTCAAAATAAGCACGGTCAATTTGACCATCCGAAAAATTGACATGAACACGCCCTGCTCCAGCTTTATAAGCTTCTTGTACTACCAAGCGCGCAAATTCTAATGCATCAACAGATGTATTCACTAATAGGTACTGCCCTGGCTGAATATTCACGCCAATTTTTACTGCTAGCTCTGCGTATTCTTGCAATTTTTCTTCAAATGTCATCTTATTTCCCTCGCTTTTTTACGACCGTTTTAGAATTCCCTTCTACTAGCTCACCATCATGCCAAATTTTTTGCACAGGCTTGCCAGGAATTTCACGTGTCCATTTTTTATACGTTTTTTCATCATGGTATGAAAGTAAAGTCAATACTTCACCATCAGCCCCTGCACGGCCCGTACGACCAGAACGATGTAGGTACTGCTCAATTGTACGAGGCACATCGACATGAATAACATGTGTTAAACCTGCTATATCTAAACCTCGTGCAGCAATATCTGTGGCGATTAAAATACGTGCATCACCTTTACGGAATGCGTCTAAAGCTTTTTTACGCTCTTCTTTTTTCATATCTGAATGTAGTGTCACGATTGGTGCCGAACGATATTGTAATTTCGTTTCCTTCATTAAAAGCTGATCGATATTGTTGACGAATGCTAATGCACGAATACCCTCTGTATGAGATAGACGACGTAAGAAATCTGTTTTATCACGTTCTTCAACTTTGACGAATGAATGCACGACTTTGCCGAATTTCACCATATCTTCAGGTCTAATTTTAATGCGTATTGGTTCGAACATCATACGACTTGCCACTAACTCAATTTCTTCAGTAATTGTGGCAGATACAACGACAACTTGGCGACCGAAGGCAGCATTTTCGATAAATGATTTCACGACTACACGATATTCGCGACTTAACAATTGGTCACATTCATCTAAAATAACAGTCTCCACTTCTTTTAACTTTAACTTACCCGCACGTGCTAATTCATTTAGACGACCTGGTGTCCCCACAACGATTGTTGGTTTCTTTTTTAATTTTTCAATTTGACGCGCCGAGTTGGCTCCACCGATAAGTTGTTGCACAGTTATATCTGTACCCGCTGTCCACTCACGAATAACCTCAACAATTTGCATCGCTAATTCTTGTGAAGGTGCTACGATTAAACCTTGTGTTTGTTTTTTCGCACCATTTACTTTATTTAATAAAGGTAATACATATGCTAACGTTTTCCCTGAACCTGTTGGAGATTCAGCCACGATGTCTTTTCCTTCAAGCATTGCTGGTAGCATTTCTTCTTGGATTTTCATTGGTTCTTCGAAACTCCACTTTGCTTGTAATGTTTCATTTAATAAATTTATTACTGACATTATTTTTTCCCACTTTCTATCTACTTGACTTTAGTTTAACACACTAACAAGACACAAGCATTTGCGAAAATCATGTAAAAAACCCGCCTCTCTTAAAAAGGCGAGTTCTGAATAATGTTAATCCACTAATTCATAACCGCATGCAAGTACTGCACATTCCGCCAATACAATTAGTGAATCTATATATTTCTTAGATAGCTTTAAATCACGATTGACGATGGAAAGCTCTGTACAGCCTAAAATAATACGATCACAACCAAGCGCTAGCATCGCATCTTCTATTGGTTGCCAATCTTCTTTCGTGACATCCTTACCTGCTTTGACGTAGTCATAAATGATCGACATCACTTTTTCTTTCATACCGGCATCAGGTACAACAGGTGTAATACCATATTCTTGTAATGCATTTTGATACATGCGCGAAGTTAATGTACCTGTTGTCGCTAAAATCCCGACACGCTGCGCACCTAATTCGTGTGCTCGTTTCGCTGTTTCACGAATCATATGTAATACAGGTACAGGTGATCCTTCCGCTAATTCTTCATAAAATGTATGGGCAGTATTACACGGAATAACGATCATATCGGCTCCTACTGATGCAAGTTTTTTCGCATCTTCGACTAATACAGGCACTGGGTTTTCATTTGTATTATCCAAAATATAAGCCGTACGATCAGGGATATTTGTATCATTATCGATAATCGTATGCACGTGTTCCTGATCCTTCGCTGCTTTCGTACGTCTTACAATCATTTCACCGATAAACATTGTTGCTAGTGGACCAACGCCACCAATAATACCTAAAGTTTGTTTTTTCATGTGTTAGTCAGACCTTTGTTGTTAAAATATTTCTTATACTTGCGGTAATAGTTTAAATTATCTAGCGTCACATTCATCCAGCGTTTGGCATTCATATCCTTGTAGTTAAAAATTGAATCCGTCGCTAAACCTTGGCGAATTAAACTTTTTGCTTCAATCACAAGCTGTTCATTAGATACATACTTAAATAACACACCATTTGGTACAATCGTCCAAAGATGTCTCTTTTGCACATATGTTAATGGTAGCTTGCTGCCACGAATAAAATCATCCGCTACGTACTGCATTAAATTAAAGCCACTTGCCGTTACATAATAGTTCGAAAGCTCATTATGTAGTTCAATACTTAGCAATTTATACTGTCCGTCACGATCATCATACTTCATGTCAAACGTCGCAAAACCTTGAAATTGTATTGTTTCTAGAAACGTCTTTACACGCTCCATAAGATCTTTATCATATGTTGTCATAATCGCAACATAACGGCCAATTCCGTCTGGTGAATGTTCTTCTAAAATAGGGTTTCCTACAGATAGTAGCTTGACTTTATGATCTTGTCCAACATAAGCATTCACGACATGCATATTTGCATCTTCCCCTGGGATATACTGTTGAATCATCAAATCATCCCTGTACGCAGATTCCTTGTAAATCGCGTGGAAAATTGCATCTTTTTCTTCTTTATTATACGCAATAAAAACTTTTTTCTTCCCTGGAAAAATACATGTTTCATATTTCGCCATATTCATCGGCTTAATGACAACTGGATACTCGATAGGTTCATCGAATGTCTCATAATCATTAACGGTGCAAACATGCATTGGCGGATAGTCAAAACCGTATTCTGCACAAAGTTTATACATCTTTTCACGTGTTAATAACTGCTCTGCTAATGATGCATCCACATAAGGAATCACATACAGCTCTGATAATTCTTCTTTATGCTGGATAATTTTTTTCACATAAAACTCATCACATGCTAAAAGCAGTAATTTTTTCTCTGGAACTTCTTCTGCAATTGCTTTTAATGCGATGACGAATCGTTCCTCAATATGAAGTCTCGGTACTTCACGAAACGTTAGTAAATCACTCTGCTGAATTTTGGCCTTATTTGTATGATTTAACGCAAGTGATTTTACGCCATAGGACTCATAAAAGGCACGTGCCATGCCATATGCATTCATTTCATCTCCCAATAAAACTGGTAAAAAAGCATGTTCAATGACCATATTGTTCAACTCACTTTAGCTTTTCTTTTTTTGTAAGTGTATCATATTTCACGTGTACGCTCGTTCCTACTGAAAAAAAAAGAATAAAGTACAGAAAGAGGCACCTCAGAATAACTTCTGAGACACCTCCTTCGCTGTGATTTTCTTAATGTACTGCCACTGCTTGTCTACCAAGTTCTCGGTAGCTTTTAAAAAACTGATTTTCATTGTATGTTACATACCCTTTTAACGGGTCCATCACAACTACTTTCTCATCTAAATGCCCTGTTAACACAACTGCATGCAGGTTGCTAAAGCCTTCACGTGGCAAACTTTCTCCTTTATAGATCCAGCCCTTATTAAACTTTGGTGGTGATAAATCGAGGGTTACCCACACAACGACAGGTATACCGTCCTGTACAAGCTTTAAAATCTCTTCCTTCGATTTACCACTCATATCCGTTACACTCAATTCCTTCTGCTTGTCTGCAATTACGGCTTGAGCTGCTTTTACAATTGGTGCAGCAAAAACGTACATACCAGTTTGTTTGTTTCGAGGATTTCCTGCAAAGGCATCCGCTGGGTTTGGACCAATGCGCTGTCCATTCACAATCTCAAACTCCTGCTTAGGTAAATACTTATCCGCCATTTCTAGCTTTGAGACACTTAACCCATAATAATTTAATACCGAAGTCAATGACGTAATTTCACAACCGTGTGGTAGCTCTGGATTTTGCATCACAATCGGTACATCTAATTCTTGCTCATCACGTGAAAAATGCGTTTGTAGATTGTAATATGGTTTTGTCTCGTCATACGTAAAAGTATCAATCGTCGTATAACCATCGCCTGTTACACTATTTTCAATTGTCGTCGCTGCTATCGCATACTCTTTACCATTTACTAACTTTGAAAATGTCGCCTCGCCCTCTTCTGAGCCAAGCGCATTCTCTATTTCTAACCCAGTCGCCAAATCTGTTACTGTTATATATAAATCTGGAATCGGTGCTCCACTATAAAATTCAACAGTCAATACGGTTAATTTATTTCTTTCCTCGTCAATTAGCTGATTACAGCCTGAAAGCATCATCACTATAAGACATATAAAAAGCAGGCGTTTATATTCCGGCCACAATGCGAAATTCTCTCCTATCTCGCTCAAAGACAATGACTATCTTCAATTCTAGTTTTTCAATTTCCAATAGTCTTCATTATACGCCATCTTTTACTATGTTCCCATGTTATCATGATACTTTATTGAGGATTATGAAGATTCTTTGTCTAGACTTGTAACTACGACGTTTTCACTTTTGGTCGTAAAGTATGCTTCAACACTTTGCCTGACGCATTACGAGGTAATTCTTTTAAAAAGTCTATTTCAAAAGGAACTTTATATTTTGCGAGATGTGTACGACAATGCGCAATAATTGTCTCTGCATCGACTTCTTTACCTTTTTTTAGTACAACAAAGGCCTTCGGAACTTCTCCGTATACTTCGTGTGGAATGCCCACAACCGCAGCTTCTAAAATTTCAGGAATTTGATATAATACCTCTTCCACTTCAATCGGATAAACATTTTCTCCACCACGAATAATCATATCTTTTTTACGATCCACAATATATAAGTATCCCTCATCATCAAAGCGACCTAAATCCCCCGAATATAACCAACCATCATTTATAGTCCTCGATGTCTCTTCTTCATTACGTAAATAACCTTTCATTACTTGAGGACCTTTTACGCAAATCTCTCCGACTTCTCCAGCAGGTACTATTTCACCATAGCTATCTACAATTTTTAATTCCGTTCTTGATAAGGCTTTACCAACTGAACCTATTTTCGTTAGTGCATCAGCATCTAGGAGTGATGTTGCAGCTGGCGAGTTTTCAGTTTGACCATATAAGTTTTGTATTTTCACATTAGGAAATATCTCTTTCATTTGCTTTACAAGCTCATACGGCATAGGTGCCGCACCATAACAGAGTAAACGTAGGTTTGACAACGAAGATGTTTGCAAAGAAGGTGTGTTTAATAAAATTGTATACATTGCTGGCACGCCAAAGAAAATGGTAGCATTTGTTTTTACGATCTGTTCTAACGTAATACTTGGTGAAAAGGCTTCTTCTATAATCAATGTGCCCCCTTGATAAAATATTGGCATCGCAAATACATGTAGCCCTGCACAATGGAACAGTGGTGTACATATAAACATTCGGTCCTCATTTGTCATAGTCATCGATGCAGACCAAATTTCTGCAGCAGCAACAATATTTTGATGCGTCAGTAAAACGCCTTTGGGCTTACCTGTCGTACCCGATGTATACATCACTACAGCTGTATCATTCGGGTCTAGTAATATCGCATCCATAGGTTCATCATAGTGTTTAATAATGTCAGCCATTTCTTTTAAGTTTACTTTATGCTGAAATTGGTATGAGGTCTCCGCTATAACATTTTCAATTTTCTCATCATAAATAAGCCCTTTTGCTTCTGAATGATTGAAGATAAATTTAATTTCGGTTGCGGCAAGCTTTGTATTGATTGGCATCACTACAAAACCAGCTAAATGTATCCCCATGTAAGCTACTAAAAATAAGTCTGAATTAAGTGTATAAAGAGCAATGATATCTTCTTTTTCAAACCCCTCGCCTTGTAAGTAAGCTGCAAATTTTTGAGCGCGCTCGTAAAGTTCTCTATACGACCAACTTCTTTCTCCATATATCGTTGCAATAGCATCTGGCTGTTTTTGTACATATTGTTGTAAAACATCTGTCATTAATAAAGACATTATGAATTCCCCCTATAAAAAGAATTGTTTAAACCTTATTACATCAGGTACTTTTAAAAACATTACCTTTCTTCAAAAAATTATTGATTCTACGTAATATTTGTCTTCTATCAAGCTACTATATGATTTACATCTTCAGTTCATACTTAATATCTTCAAAATGTTGTCACAAATTATACTTATACATATTACTTTTCTATAAAATACCATTAGGTGTATGATACTTTTATAGTTAATTTTAGAAAGGCTTGATTGCTATTATTTACGCACTATTAGGAGATTTACATTCTAGTATTGAAGATACAAAAACAGTGCTAGCACAAATACAACAAACAGCCAGTGATGCTGAAATTATTGGTCTCGGGGATTTATATGAATGTACTGTGAGTAAAAAGAAAGCGAAGAACATTACAAATTTACCGCTGCAAAAAGCGGCCATTGTAGAAGATGAATTTGAAGAGCTTCTAACATTCCCCTCTGTTCGTGGCAATCAAGAAGAACGTATTATGAATGTCACAGGGATTGATCGTTTCACTACATTACCTGAGTTAATAGAAATAGACGGCGCTACAATTATGCATGGTCACCAGTTTCAATGGAACATCAAATGGCAGCCTACTTTTCCTACTTTTAAACAGCAAATTCTTTTCTTTGGCCATAGCCATGAATCTGGGCTTTACCACAAAAATAAAAAAATACCCATTAACATTACATTCGGTAAACCAATTTCACTCCAAGAAAAACAATACGGTGTAAATGTTGGCTCTGTTGTAGACCACCGGGAATGGTGCTTATATGATAGCAACAGCCAAACAATCACATTCATGCGTGCATGATAAAAGGGCCTTTCCGCTGTGGAAAGGCCCTTTTTAAAATTAACATTAATGCATGTATTGTTTCTTCTCATTTATTATAATTTGTTTTAATTCTTTAAGCTTTTCAATTACAATCAATGATTCGCTTGTAATGTCATTTAAATAATTTTCAGCGTCTTCTTTATTGCCACAGTTATACGCGTTCACTGCTTGTTTGGCAATCTCGTGCACATGGATAAATGGTTTTTCTAAATCAATGTATGCTCGCTCTTTGCCTAATAAAGATTTCCCAGTACCATAATACCATTCACCCAGACGGGAATCTTGTGGTGATCCCACATCACTTTCTGTCAATGACTCGAAACCAAGCAGTAAATTGTAGATTTTCCAACGCCACAATAAATGATCCGTAATAGTGAGTTCAATTATATCCTCTTGACTAATAATGAAATTTTTTGAAATCGTAGTCGAACGATACTCGTCAATCATTTTACTTAACTTATAAATAGCGGAGCCAGTTTCAAATACAATCTCCTTACTTTGCTGCATATTTTCTGTAATATTATGATTACGTTCTGCAATATAATTTGCAGACACAGCTTGTGCTCTCACAGTAGTAGCAAGTTCTTCAAACCGAGCACCTTGCTGTTGCAGGTTTTTATTCAAAGCAGCTAGTGTATCAGAAATATGTAAAGTATCTGTAACCCCTTGATGTAAATCATGCGAGAATTGATTTGTTAAGGTGCTAATATTATTTGTAATTTGAAGCAACGCTTGTATATCTGTATGAATGGACTGAACAGATTTTTTTGTGTCATCTGCAAGCTTTCGAACTTCTTCTGCTACAATGGCAAAACCTTTACCCGCCTCACCTGCACGCGCAGCTTCAATCGATGCGTTTAGCGCAAGCAAGTTTGTTTGATCTGCAATAGCTTTAATAAGTTCCATTAGCTTCGCAACGCTATTGACCCGTTCTACTAAGCGTTCAATATCTCCTTGCATTATCTTTTGACCCTCGTCAGTCGTTTGTAAAATAGCAGACACATGTTGCAACGAATTTAAGTCTTGGTTTAACTCTTTTAATGCGATTCTCGTATGACTAGAAATATCGCTTACTGAAGCCGAGATTTCTTCTATGCTCACATCTAAATCACGCATCGAATCATCTGCTGCAATAATTTCTTTTTGCTGCACATCTTGGAATTGGACTAACTCTTTAATAGAATCTAGCTGTGTATTGTACGTAATAATTTCTCCTAAACCATTTACAACAGATCCTGCTTGAATTTCGATATATGTTTCTATAATAATTTGTTGGTCAATCGTTACCAAACTATCATACGCTAAAAGTACATCTAACATCTTTTCCTGGTTGCGCGATAAATCTTTTACGATTAATGGGATGATTAATTGGTTAATTAACGTGTAAGCTGAAATCATCCAGTTTGGTAATACGCCAATACGTGCATGTGTATATGCAATACTTCTTCTTTTAAACACATACTCAAGATTGAGTTCATCTACAAAAAGACTATAAAAATGTTTATCAAATAAACCCTTTAAACGTTCTACAGACGAGTGCTTATTAATAACACTCTTGAATTCTGGTATTTCTAATAAGCGATCATAGAAGTTGTCTAAAATATATTGTCGATTATCTTCATAAATTTTACGTAGGAAACCTACTGATTCTCTTCTAATTTGGGATAACGCTAAGAAATCTAGTTTCTCTTTAAATCGTTCATTTGCTTGAATATCTGATTTTTTTATTGCTGAAAAATAATCATAGGATTGATTGTTCTTTTTCTTTTTAAACACTTTTTTCCGCCCTTCTAAGACCTATTGTTTGATAAAATACAGTGAGGCTTTAACCTTTAGGCGTATAAACACACTCTATTTAAAGTTAAAGCCACAAAACCATGCTTTATACAATTGTCCTCTCAAAAGAGCAGTTCCCTCCCTTCATCTTAGTATTAAATATGTAAAATCCATCTGCATTTTTCTATCATTAAGCGTTCTATCCTTCAATTTGAATATGGAAAAATTAGCTTTTAAAAAGTAATTTTTCAATTTATAGAACAAATATATTTTACCAACTAAAGATTCACAATAATAGAGCAATTTGATTTGTTTATAGAACTATTGATAATACATACCTATGAATGAAAGAGATGAAATACGCCTTCAATCCCAGGTTATTAAGATAACTAAAAAAAACGCTAAAGTCTTGCGTGGATTTTAGCGTTTCTTTCGTATTAACAATCCGATAATCCTTCGAGTAATTTAAACATTAGCTCGATTTGCTTACATTGCGTATTGATAATAGATTGAAGAATTGGGATTAATTCTTGGCAAATACAGAATCTAAGTGCGTTTTGCGCCATTCGCACAGCCCCTTGATGATGGGGAATCATTTCGCGTATAAAGTTCACATTTATACTGTTTGATATAGGTGCTGAGCACATTTCATGAAACATCACTTCAGCAATTTCTTTAAAGGCACACATATAATCATAAACTTCATATTCCGAATTTTGAACAATACAGCATCGGTTTTGAATTGCTTCCATATATTCAATGCTCTCTTTTTGTTCTGCAATTATGTTTTGTGCAAGACACTGTACGCCTAGATTTGTTGTGTATCTCAGGATATTTTCAGACATTTTAATGCCTGCAATATGGTGCGGAATCATCTGCTTGATAAAATTATCGGAAATACTACACGTTATCGTTATATAGGTCATTCTTTGCATCATCTTTTTTAGGATTCTTTCATATTCCTCTAAGTACGCTTGGGTCACATTACTTAACTCAACCATTTTTTTCATAAGGTCATAAGCTCCTTTCAGAATAGTGTATGCCTTATAGGTTGTTGTGCCATAGACGTTTGTACCAGTGGATTCCTAAACCCTAGTCACACTTATATGTATCGATACAGTTCTGACAAATACAATGTTTCCCCTGACTTTCAACAGGAACAGTTTCTAAAATTCCTTTAGGAAATTTTGCTGTGACACACCAACATGTCATTTGCTGATCTGCTCCTACCTTGCAATGATTATCTCCGCCACAAAGGGGACAACGTTTTTCATCTAATGACAACTTATTCACTCCTTACTAAATCTTACTTCTCTTCAACCTTATCAAACTTAAACGAAGTTTTCTACTTCGTGCAAATAAAGTGGGAGTACGAAAACTTTGCTCTTTTCGCACTCCCTCGGCTACCCTCTATTGGTTTTTCATCTTTATTTCATCACTATTGGTATCACTGTATACAGCAGTGCCTTTTCCACCACTTTTTGCTATTAGCTCTTTCACTTCATTATAGGTTAACCCTGAAGCTGCATTTTGTCTTTTCACTTCAATAATATCGGTGCCGGAAGATGTGAACTGCTTTTCATTATGATCGTTCATGCGAAAACCTCCATTTTTATAATTCATCAGGCTGCATTTCGACTAATTCATCGCCTTCTCTTTTCACCTTTTTATTAAGTTCTTCAATCGGTATGGCATCCACTGTCTGCATATCTTCATGTAAATCAAAAATACTAATGGTATCCGAATCGACCATGTCTGGTTTGTCTTTACTCGCAAGATTCATAAAGACCTTTTTCTCATGCGGTACATTTTCCTTATCCAAAACATCACGCTCCTTTAGCGTTAATGTGTGTAATGGAATGAGGATTATGTGTCACTTTTAGATTTGTCGATTCTATGATATTCGGAAATTTGAACGACCCGGACATTGCGCGTGTGCAACTCATGATAAATCCCTCTACTATCTGTAAACGAAATCCAATGATCTCGCTCACTTTTAATAAGCGTTTCAACTTGTTTCAGAGTCTCCTCATGTACAAACCTTCTGATGTAATGTTCTTCGTCAAAGAAATAAGTTACTTTAAATTCTTTCATGCCTTCTAAGCTCCTAATTCGTACAGTATAAAATGCTAATTACCTTTATCTTGTCCAATGATTTATGGCTTCATCCTCCAAAGTTGTTGCTGAAACTTTCTAAATGCAAAGCATAGAATACTGTAACAACTTGCATCTATGGAGGTGGTTGCACTGATTCATACGGTTACAGCAGGTCAAACATTATCGCAAATAGCAAGAGATTATCGTACGCCTTTATCCGCCATCATAAGCGCAAATCCAGGTATCAATCCAAATGTCCTTTATATTGGCCAACAAATTGTAATACCTGGTTTTCCAAACCCTAATACGATTCCCTATCGAATTGAAATTTCGGTGAACAATCGTTGGTTACGTTTAATCAAAGATAATGTTCTTCAAAAACAATACCCTATTGCAGTAGGAAGAATGTTGCACAATACACCGGTAGGTAACTATATCATCATTAATAAAGAACCAGACCCAGGAGGTCCATTCGGTACATTATGGATGAGTTTATCCAAAGAACACTACGGCATCCATGGAACAAATGATCCAAGCTCCATTGGTCATGCCGTCTCACATGGCTGTATTCGCATGCACAATAATGATGTTGAAGAATTATCCAGTATTATTCCAATAGGTACATCGGTTTTTATACATCCATAAGCAAAAACAGCTCTGCTAACCAAAAGCTAGTCGAGCTGTTTTTAGTTTGTGCAAAATTTCAATACATAAAAGTAGCATTATTATGAAATACTCTAATTTAATCAAAAACTTAATGTTTCTCCAAGCTTTAGCAACTTCAACTTTTCCGTTTTTAGATTACTCTCTGTCCACTTCTTTTCTAATCTATCTATTGCCTCTTTCGGTGTATCATCTGCCAAACGAAACGCATCATATTGCATAGGAATAAATAAATCAGCGTTTAAATCTTGATAGCTTTGCACAGCTTCTTTTGGTGTAATATGTTGTGATTTCATAAACCACTCTGGATCATAGGCCCCTATCGGCATCAAAACACAATCAATGTTCCAGCTGAGCATGTCCCTGGAGGCATCTGATGAGCCGCTTCACTCGGCAAGCATCATCTCAAACAATGAGCATTCAATATGCTTTATAGAGCATGTCATCCCTACTTTTTGATGACAAAAAATTTTATGTAAAACTCTTTAAGTATAAGCCTAATCACTTCATGCAATACTATTGAATAACATAGTGAACGCAAAGTAGGAGGACTTAATTTTGGCTAATAAAGAGAATTTATTATCTATTTTCGCCTTAGGTGGCATCAATGAAATCGGCAAAAATATGTATGTAGTGCAATATGCAAACGATTTGGTCATTATCGATTGTGGCGCAAAGTTTCCCGATGAAAGTTTATTGGGGATTGATTTAATCATCCCTGATATTACTTACTTGCAGGAAAATAAAAATAAAATCAGAGCGTTAGTTGTAACACATGGACATGAAGATCATATTGGGGGCATCCCCTATCTCTTAAATAAATTAAATGTCCCTATTTATGCTACACGCTTTACCCTTGGATTAATTGAACTAAAACTAAAAGAGCATAAACTTTTGAGAACTTCGGAGTTAAACGAGATACAATCTGATTCCCAGCTGAATTTCGGTAATATTAATGTTAACTTTTTTAAAACGAGCCATAGTATACCCGATTGTTTAGGTATTGTCTTTGATACCCCTGAAGGAAAAGTCGTTCATACGGGAGACTTCAAATTTGATTTAACTCCTGTCAATAATCAAGGTTCAGACATTCATAAGATGGCCGAAATTGGATCTCAAGGTGTTTTAGCCCTCATTTCTGAAAGTACCAATGCCGAACGTCCAGGATCTGCACCATCTGAACAGTTAGTAGGTGGTCATATTGAAGATGCCTTTGCTCGTGCCACTCGTAAAATCATCATCTCTACTTTCGCCTCAAATGTAAATCGAATTCAGCAAATAGTAAATGCCGCTATAAAAGTTAATCGAAAAATAGCATTACTAGGGCGAAGCATGGTGAATGTAGTATCTGTCGCGTTAGAGCGTGGTTATTTAACTATTCCTGAAGAGATGCTCATCGATGCGCAAGAAGTGAAATATCTCCCACCTGAAGAAGTCGTTGTTTTATGTACAGGAAGTCAAGGTGAGCCATTAGCCGCGCTTGCTCGTTTAGCAAGGAACCAACATCGTGACGTTAAGATTTTACCTGAGGATACTGTGATTTTTGCCGCTTCACCCATTCCAGGAAATGAGAAAGATGTTTCACGTATCGTAGATCATATGTTTAAAATCGGCGCTAAGGTAACTTACGGCTCCTCTAGTCATACAGGAATGCATGTATCTGGCCACGGCTATCAAGAGGATTTAAAACTCATGCTTACTTTTATGAAGCCGAAATACTTTATCCCAATCCACGGAGAATATCGAATGCTCCATTTACATCGTTTGTTGGCGGAATCTGTTGGTGTAGAAAAAGGACATACCTTTATCATGAAAAATGGAGATGTCGTCGATATTGAAAATTCAATAGCCCGCCAAACCAGAAAGATACCAGCTGGAGATTCATACGTTGACGGAGTAGGTACAGGAGAGGTTGAAGGGATTGTATTACGCGATCGTAAGCAGCTTTCAGAAGATGGTATGCTCGTAATTGTTTTAACGTTAAACAAAGCAGACGGAACACTCTTTTCTGAGCCTGACACCATTTCCCGTGGATTTGTGTACGCAAGAGATTCTGAAACCCTTTTAAGCAAGGTTAGCGTACTTGTGAAAGAAACTGTAAACGAGCTACAAGAAGTATATACACAACAACCCTTCATATTTAAAAAGGAACTAAAAAAAGTAGTCGGTCAATATATTTTTTCACAAACAAAAATGAAGCCCATGCTTCTACCAATCATTATTGAAATTTAATCATCGAGAATGTTTTGAAAAACCAATCAAAACATTCTCTTTTACATTTATCATTTTTGCTATTGCACTAAAAAGAACATCAATACATATACTTCGGTATAGTATGCAATATTGAATACTACTATATAAGTGACCCTTATCTACTTTTTTGATTATTTTTCAGCAGTATATAATTTTTTCAGACGATTAATATCCACTTCAAATTTATTTTCATACTTTCTCGCTATAGTTTTAACTTGTTCTTTTGGTCCGAAATAAATTACTTTAAAATCATCATTTATGTATTGAACGACAAACAATTCATCAAATGCATCAAACGTATTTTGATTTAGAGTGATAAAACCCGTAGTTTGAGCTGTTGTTTTAACGCTAATTTTTTTACCATTACTCACAACATCAAATCCATGTTGATTTGTTTGCCTTGATAGACTTCCTTTTGTGACAATTGCACATAGAAATTCGCCAATTCGCCCAGTTAAATGACGCAATTCAGTAGGTTTGCAGCCAAGTAAAGTCATTTCATATTGTAAAATTTGATTGTAATCTTCATAAAGCTTTAGGATTTGTTCAGTACTAATAATGTCCATTGCACCATGAGCATCACTAACATTGATTGGTTCATCATAAAGAATTTTTTCACCGTTCCGCCATTCTCCTACAACGAATTCACCTGTCTGCCCCTTAGGCTTATGAAAAATCAGGCCTGTATATGCGAAGTTTTCTCCTATGTATTTGTAATTACTTTTTGTAACATATTGAAACAAATGCTTGTTGAAAGTAATTCCTTTATTGTATCGGTTGTAACAATAATCTGATAAAATCACACTTTCTGGATTAGTACCATACTGTCTTTTTAATTGAGACTTTACTTCTCCTGATGAAATAATTTGGTTTTCCTTATTCTTCATCATTTCTTTAATTTGCTCATAAATTGTCATTATGTAACCTCCGTTTTGAACCATCAATTATACATATGACTAACACATCCACCGATGATTATTAGCTATATTTTCAAGTAGTATAGCATTTGTAATACCCATATTTTGTCCATATAAAAAAACAGCTCCATATCGAGCTGTTTTTTGTATGTCTTTTCACATGCCAAATTTCTGTCTGTATCCGCACTTCCTGCACAATTCTTCGACCGCTTCTCTTCTCGAAAACCCATCCACAATATTATTAGCTCTCTCACCTTCGACAATTTCAGTAAAAGATTTATCATTAACGTTCCCTAGATTAATGACGCCCTCGCCATCTAAACAACAAGGCACGACTGTACCATCTACAAGAATTGCTGCTTGACTACGCAGTGCATGACAGAATCCTTTCCCCTCATCCTCAGGTGCAAGCAAGCTAGGCCATCTAAATTCATGATCTTGGTTTAAGTACACATTATGCGCGATTTTAACACCTTTGCCTGGCTGTACTTTTTCTTCAATTTTATAATCTAAGCCATATTCTTTTTCTAGAATTTCTAATGTTTCACGATTCCGTCTCGCTGCAATATCCGTCATTTGCTCTTTTTGCAAATTCCATAAACGATACGAAATGATTGTATTATATTCCTTCGCTTCACGCACAAAATCTAAAATATCACCTAAATACTTTTCACGATTTTCAGAGCCCTCATGTCCATCAAAGCTATGCAGTGAGAAGTTTATTTGACGCAACGCTGGCTTACCAAGTAATTTTTCACGGTTCTTTTTAATCAGCGTACCATTCGTAGTAAGGTTAACTTTGAACCCTTTTTCATGGGCAGCATCTAATAGTTGATTGATGCGCGGATGTAATAATGGCTCCCCCTTTACATGCAAGTAAATGTATTTAGTATGTGGCCGGATTTCATCAAGTATTTTATTGAATTGCTCTACCTTGATAAGTCCTTTTGCACGTTCTGTCGGCGGACAAAAACTACAAGCAAGATTACAAACACTTGTAATTTCGATATATACTTTTTTAAATGTTTTCAACGGGTATTCACCAATCCAGTTCTTTAAATATTCAATCCTTCTCATTTTAACAAATTTTCACGATGTCGAGCATTTTTTCACAACTCTACCTTACGATAACTAAGCGAATATCTCATCTCTATTCAATTTCCTCATTGAACAATGGCTACTCGCACAAACAAATCCAATCAATTTTAATATTTTAATAGTAGACCAAAAGAAAGGAGTGAAAACCCCGTGTTAGGAAATGAGAGAAACTTAAACAATTCTAATTTTAATAAAAAACAAGAAAGAAAATGCCATAAAGATCCAGATCAAGATTGCTTAAATATCACTATCCACATTCATAACACCTTTAATATCGGAAAAAAAGAATATCATATTGAACAAAGGGCAGAGGGCGGCGGACAAATCAATAAAGATGTTGGTACGAATGCCAACCAAGGTGGTCAAAACGCTTTAAATCGTAGCCAAACAAAAAATGAAAAGTCCCAATTTGCAGATGGAAATGGTAGAAGTGGTATTGCTGGAGACCATAATGATGAGGCAGGTGGGCAACAAGGCATAAAAGTAAAAGAGAGTGTTGTAAAAGACAGCGATATTCATTCATCTTCCAATCATAGCGAAAGTCAAGAAGACGTAACGGAAGATGATGATTAACTTTCATTCAACAAAATAAGCTACCTGGTGTAGATTCCAGCTTCATATCTTTTTGATTGAAGGGGTCGTCAAAAAGCCCAATATTGACTTTTCGATGACCCCTTCGCTTAAAGATTATACGACCATTAACCACTGAATTCAGTTTCAGCAACGTTTTTTACACGCTCTATAAACCTAATGACTACCTTCTCGTTAGCAAATAATAATAATAATTTTACTAACCACTTTAAAGGACGATTTGTCACTGTATATGTAAATGAAGTCTCACTTTCATTTATTTTATATAGTTCATAGAATGCCGTAATTTCAAATAAATCAGCGAGTCTGAAACCTACTTTCAGCATTTTTTTATCCGGTGTATCCATGTATTCTAAAGTTTCTACATCATACTCTTGTTCCCGTTTTCCTTCTCTATATTTTTGGCGATATACACTACCAACTACTTCTTCCGTAATTTTAATAGGTATGTTTTCAACAATTTGAGGCATAATTTTTTGCATATCCTCCAATGAACCGTTAAAAAATCCCCATACATGCTCAATTGGAGCTTTTATTTCGATATTTTTTGTCCATGTCTTCATTAGAAACACCTCTATTTTTAAAGCAAGTTTTTTATAGTACTATCCATTAAAGCTGACCTTCAAACAAAATAGCTAAATTGGTTCAAAAATATAACAAAAAAAAAAGCAGAGTAGCCTAGAGACTGCTCTTCAACCATAGAAGTAAAAACATCCTCGTTAAAGTAAAGAAGTTACTATGAGCATATCCCAAAAGGTACACCCTCTGATATTCCCCGCCCTTTAAACGTTCTAACTCGACCGAACCTACCATGATAAATATCCCTATCTAAACAAAAATAAACAGCCAGTCTTCGGTGAAATACCGTCAACTGGCTGTACAATAAGGGTTTTTCTTACTGTCTTAATAAAACAATAAGTGCTTATTATTTACTCAACATTTTTATTACCAAACATATAGACCAACCATGGCCGCGCTTAATAACGAGACTAATGTTCCCGAAAGAATCATCATCCAAACACCTTTGGACAAATTATCTGCTTGCTCTTTTTTAAGAATACCATTAAAGCAACCTAGAATCATACCAATAGTAGAAAAGTTCGCAAATGACACAAGGAATGTACTAAGAACCGCCATCATATGCGGACTGAACGAATCCATAATCGGCATAATATCTGCCATTACAACGAACTCATTCGTCACTAACTTAGTACCCATGTATTGAGCCGTTTGGAATGCTTCTCCGATTGGCAAACCAAGAAGGAAAGAAAATGGAGTCATGATTACACCCAAAATATTACTTAGCGATAACCAAGGAGCGAATAAATGTAGAACTTTATCTATAAGAGCAGCGAGTGCTACAAATGAAATTAGCATTGCAGTAATGATTAAAATCAACTTACCTGCTCCGAGAATAGATTCGCCTAAGAAAGAAAAGAACGGTGGCTTTTCTTCTTTGTTCATTTCAAAAATAACGTCTTCTTCCTTTGTTACAACTACTGGATTTAAAATACTTGTAATAATAATCGCATTAATGATATTTAAAGGAATCGCCGTTAATACAAATTGAGCTGGTAACATTTGTATGTATACCCCAATCATTGCCGCTGAAACACAACTCATGGACATCAGTGATACTGTCAATAAGCGCTCCTGACTCATTGACTTTAGTTGTCCACTCGATACCGCCAACGCTTCTGTATTACCAAGGAACATCATTTCAATTGCATAAAAAGATTCAAATTTAGGTTGTCCAGTCAGTTTAGAAAGTCCCCAACCTAATCCTTTAATTATTTTCGGCAACACACCAAAATACGTAAGGATATCAAATAGTGGAACAACAAGTAGTATTGGCATTAAGGCACTAAATACCATGTCCATATTTTCGACATTTACCATGCTAGAAAATGCCAAACCAACACCTGAAAATGCAGTGTCTATTAACCAACTAAAACTTATAGCTGCTTGTTCAACAAACCATCTCCCCAGTGGAAAGGCAATTAATAGCCAAGCCAAGAAAGCATTGAATACTACTAAAATACCAATAGCCTTCCAATTAATCTTCTTTTTGTCCTTCGAAAACAAAAAGGCAAAACCAATAAACGCAAATATACCAAGGATGTTAATAATCAGATATATGCCCATAATGTACTCCTTCGATAAGTTCAAACTCTTAACAATCCAACCATAATAACAAGATCATCTAGTTATCTAAATGTCTAACATTTCTTATACTTGTCCACCGTAGAATAACGACGGTAGATGTTTGATGTGTTTATAAAGAGCATGTTCTTTAATTTATCCATTCGAATTATAATACTTATTTGATAAATATAACAACATAACGTTCGATTAAAATAGATTTTTTAAACTTTCTGTATATGGCGCTCTAATAATCCCTTTTTCTGTAATAATAGCTGTGATCAAATCATTTGGTGTCACATCAAATGCAGGATTAAAAACTTTCACACTATTTGGAGCTGTTTGTTTACCAAAGCCACAAGTTATTTCTTCATCTGAGCGCTCTTCAATTGGTATATCAGCACCCGTTTCTGTCTCTAAATCAATTGTTGATAACGGACTAGCAACATAAAATGGAATATTATGCTTTTGTGCTAAAACTGCTAAACCATATGTGCCAATTTTATTTGCTGTGTCTCCATTCGCTGCAATGCGATCACAGCCAACAATTACGGCATCCACTTTTCCTTGTTGCATCACCATAGCGGCCATGCTATCTGTAATTAAAGTTACATCGATATCTGCTTGCATAAGCTCCCATGTTGTTAATCTTGCACCTTGTAACAATGGTCTTGTTTCATCAGCAAATACACGAATGTCCATATTTTTTTCCTTTGCTAGATAAATTGGTGCAAGCGCAGTTCCATATTTAGCTGTCGCAATTCCCCCTGCATTACAATGTGTTAATAGAGTCATGCCATCTTTTAAAAGTGTTAAGCCATGTTCTCCAATGCTTTTACAAATTTCAGCATCATCTTTCTTAATTGCATCTGCTTCATTCCATAAAATTTGCTTAATTTCAACAACTGGCTGTTCTTTATTTGCAACAAGCGTGTTCTTCATTCGATTTAATGCCCAGAATAAATTAACTGCAGTTGGACGTGAGGAAGCGAGATATTGTGAAATTTCTTCGTACTTAGCTACGAATGACTCATAATCCTCTTCCTTCAATTGACTTGCTCCAAGTGCTACTCCATACGCTGCCGCGATACCAATCGCTGGTGCTCCACGGACTTTCAACTGAACAATAGCATCCCAAACATCTTTTACAGAATCGATTTCAAGATACACTTCCTCTAGAGGTAGTTTTGTTTGGTCAAGTAGAATTATTTTTTCTCCGTTATATGTAACAGATTCTATATTTCTCATAATTACACTTCCTTTATTTGAAAATTCAGTAAATTAAAATTCCTATTATAGCCCTAGTTTTTCCTTCATTTTCTTTATCGCCGATTCCTTAACTAAACGAACATCGCCTATTGATCTTGCAAAATGATAAATTTTTGCAGAATCCTCCAAATATACAGCCTTCATATACGCTTCATCCATTGTTTTACCAATTGTAAGTGCTCCATGATTAGCTAGTAGACATGCAGATGTTTGTTCTTTCAATAAAGTTTCAGCAGTAACATCACCTAACTCTTTAGAGCCCGGCATTGCGAATGGAGCAAGCGGTACCTTTCCTCCAAGCAAGACCATTTCAATCAACACTACTGGAATAGATTGATTGAGGACTGCAAAGGATGTTGCATAAGGTGAATGCGTATGAGCAACACCACCTACATCTGATATTTTTTCATAAATACTTAGATGCATTTGCCATTCAGAAGAAGGTGGCTTAGTGCCAGATAGAATATTTCCATTAAAATCAATAACAGTGATATCCTCTGGCAACATTGTTTCATAAGCGGCACCACTTGGCGTGATTGCCATCACTTTTAAATCTCTGTCAACTGTACTGAAATTACCGCTAGTTCCAGCCATCAGACCCGTATTATAAGCTTTCAAAGCATTCTCATGTACCGTTTGTTTTAACTTACTATACATTTCGCAGTTCTCCTTACCTTCTACGAACCAAATGAAACTTCATGATGTTATTAACAATAAGACTTTTCCCATAAAAAACAGGCTCATTCATATTTGTATAGAAGGTTTGCTCCAATACTTGTAGGGCTTCATTTTCTAAAATAGCAAGTTTTTCTGCAACATTTGCCGAGGCATTTTCAGCAAAAATATTACACTGCGAGCTAAAAATAGGAGTACCTTGAACAGTACTAAAATAATTCAGAAGAGAAGCATCTGCATACTTAGTGTAAAAATCTTCGCATATATACTTTTCAGGAATGTATATATAGTCCAACGCAAATGGCTTTTTGTCTGCTGTACGAATGCGTTCAAAAAACATTAAATTATCCGTTTTTTCTAAGCCTAGTATTTCTCGTATTGAATCATCTGTACATTTACAAAGTTCGGCTGTACCGATCGTTCCAACTGAATAGTTTTGTGCTTTGACAAGGTCTGTCATGCTATCTAGTCTCTCAAGTCCCGTTGAAAGCATTGGTGTTTTAGAAATAACAAATGTACCAACACCATGTTTTCGCATAATGTAACCCTCTAGTTCTAACTTTTGAAGAGCCTCTCTCAAAACAGGACGGCTTATATTTAATTTGTTTGCTAGCTTTTGCTCTGCATCTAATTTTTCACCAATTTTAAGTACATCATTTTCTATTAGTTCGATTATTTTTTTAAAAGCAATAGATGATAATGATTTTTTTTCAATTCCAATATCCTTCATGTGTATTCCCCCTAAGACATCTCTCTTCCATCATACTATTGTTAAATAATAAATGACAACATATGTCATAGGAGGTCACTCATTACAGGTTGATAAATGTATCTAGTGCAATATCAATTTCTGCTTGAATCGCATCATTTACGATATCTTTATGTGGATTATAATTATTCATATCCGCAAATGCATAACCATCAAGAGCAAAAATCCCTACTGCTGATACACCTCGTAATCTCGCAATAACATATAAAGCAGCCAGTTCCATTTCAGCACCTAGAGCGCCTGATTCTTTATATAACATATGTGGTATTTCAACTGGACCAGCATAAAACGCATCTATTGTAGCGATTGTTCCTAACCCGTATGTAACATTCGCCTTTTTCGCACTTTCTTCTAATTTCAGCAACATTTTAAAATCTGCAACTGCTGGTACACCTTCTGGAACAAGCTGCCTAGTTAATCCATCTGCTCGCACAGCTGAATCAGCAATAATTAAACTACCTGGTGGTAATTTTTCAGTGTACGACCCAGCAGTCCCAACACGAATGATTTTTTTTGCTCCAGCTTTAATTAATTCCTCAAAACATACCGCAGCTCCTGGAGCGCCAACGCCATGTGAGGCTACTGTAATTTTTTCACCTTTATAATAACCATTAATAATACGGTATTCCCTAGAATAAGCGATTTCCTCAGCATGATCGAATCGCTCACCAATCACCTTTGCTCGTTCTGGACTTCCACAAACGATGACTTTTTCCGCAATAGATCCTTCTTCAACTTGGATATTCGGCAACATTTTCCCTGCGCTCTCCATGAATTATCACCTCGTTATTTGTAAAGAGGTTTGACCTCTTAACCACTATACTATATATCCATGTTAACACTGTCAATATTATTCTAAAAATTATTATAATATAACATTCTCACTCGATTTAAAGACCAAAGACAAACAGCTTTTAACCTTTAAATGAGCAAAATTAGTTACTACTATTTCCACACTGCTAGGTAGAGCTTGTGGCGGCGGCGAATGTTTTTCCGTGCGAAAGCAAAGCGACAGTAGCGCGAGACTCCAGCAGGAATAGCATGAGACGTAAGACGCAACAAACCACGCGTAGCGAGGGTTGCGGCTTACGATATGCCTGCGGAAAGCGAGTGCCTCCCATACATTAATAGAATGGAAATAACTGTTTTAAAAATTGCTCATTGTTAGCTATAACAACAAAAAAATCAGCCATTATTACTTAACGTAATAATGACTGACTTGAATTCAATAATCGCTCTACTCTCTATCTCTGGAATGCTGAGTACTAAATCGTTCGTTTATAATTCTTTTTACCGTCATACGTATAAAGGGTTTGTTTTTCTTCATTATAAGTTTCTACATGAACAGGGCGCCCCCACAATTGATAAATATACTTTAGTACATTCTCTAAGTAATGTGGATCGAGTTCCATCCCTTCGTAGCCATGCACTAAATATAACTCACCATTTCGCAAATAATCCCCATTAACTACTTCAATATAAGGGAACCCTCCATTTACACGCATCGACACGAGCTGGTCACGTACATTTTCATAATCTTTATCTGAAATCTTATACTCATTGCCCTTTTTTTCAAATAAATAAAGATCTTCCTGCTTTACTAAATCCTTCGTCAAATAATTTCTAATAAAAGAAATATCAGATTCAACCTCACGTACTTCAAACATTTTCTCACGGCCTGAATTTGGCTTAATCCCCAATTTTATTAACTCTTCATTGGGGTTATCATATCTCTTCTCAATATCTTCAAAGATTTTTATCCCCAAGTAATAAGGATTGATGGATGTTTTTGATGGTTGCACAACGCCCGCGTTTAACTTCGCATATTCAATTGTTTCAGACGTCGTTAACTTTAGTTCCCTCATAATACGCTGATGCCAATAAGAGGCCCAGCCTTCATTCATGATTTTCGTTTCTAATTGAGGCCAAAAGTAAAGCATTTCCTCACGCATCATCGTTAATATATCCCGCTGCCATTCTTCCAACTCGCGACTATTTTGTTCGATGAATAGTAACAGATCCTTTTCCGGTTTTCGTGGAAACTTTTTTATTTTTTTCCATAATGGCTTTGGTTCAGTTTCTTTTTGATCCAACTGCCAAAGATCATCATAGTCCGTTTTTTGTTCAATAATTTCCTCTTCTTCCTCATCGTAATCACTCGCTAATAACTTAGGCCGGATAATAGACGGGTCAATATGTTCTTGAATTGCTAACACAGCATCTAAAAACTGTTCCACTTCATCTTTACCATAGAGCATTTCATAATGAGCAATTCGCTCAGCTGTTGCAGTCATGCTCTCGACCATGTCTCTCCTTGTATTGGAAAAGCGAATATTATTTTTAAAGAAGTCACAGTGTGCCAGTACATGCGCGATGATTAGCTTATTTTGTACCAATGTATTTGTATTAAGTAAGAACGCATAACAAGGGTTAGAGTTAATGACAAGTTCGTAGATTTGACTTAAACCAAAGTCATATTGCAGCTTCATTTTATGAAATTGTTTCCCAAAGCTCCAATGGGCAAACCGTGTCGGCATTCCATATGCGCCGAACGTATAAATAATATCTGCAGGGCATATTTCATAGCGCATTGGATAAAAGTCTAAACCAAATCCTTCAGCAATTTCCGTAATCTCAGCTATTACACGGTGAAGCTCTTTTTCCATTTATCTAAATCCCTCCCGCGTCTATTATTAAGAAATAAGTACTCGACGATGCTTCGCTCAAGATTAAACCTCTGCTTTTTGGAAAAAGCTTTTTAACGCTTCGTACACGTCACTTTTTTGTTTTAAAATATAATGTCTAAACTTTGGATTGTCGATTTTTTTGTAGGTATTCATTAGTGTGGAATACCTGCTATGTTGATTGACTTCTCCATAGCCGAACATACTGGATATCCCCATTAACTCCTGAACTAATTTCATACATTTCTCATTGTCCATGGACATATTTTCTCCATCCGAAAAATGAACAGGATAAATATTGTAGCGAACTGGATTATATTTCTCCTTTACTAGCTCTAATGCTTTTACATACGCAGATGAACAAATCGTCCCTCCACTCTCACCTTTTGTGAAGAATTCTTCTTCTGTCACAACTTTGGCTTCTGTATGATGCGCGATAAATTCAATTTCAACTGTTTCATATTTTGATCGTAAAAACCTTGTCATCCAAAAGAAAAAACTTCTGGCACAATACTTCTCAAAATTCCCCATCGATCCACTTGTGTCCATCATTGCAAGGACCACTGCTTTCGATTCTGGTTTTACAACCTCATCCCATGTTTTAAAACGTAAATCGTCATTATGAATAGGTGCAATCTCAGCCTTTCCTTTCATAGCATTACGTTTAATAGCGGTTAAAATTGTTCTTTTTTTATCGATATTGCCCATAAGCCCTTTTTTACGTATATCATTGAATTCGATTTTTTCTGTTGTGATATCCGCCATTTCTTTTTGTTGCAAATTCGGTAACTCCAACTCTTTAAATAAGACATTCTGAACTTCCTCAAGGCTGACTTCTGCTTCATAGTAATCTTTCCCAGCCTTGTCACCTGCTTCTTTCCCTTGCCCTGGCGCTTTATTTCCCTGCCCCGGTTCACGAGCCACTACATCGCCTACTTGGCTGTCACCTTGTCCTTGACCAACATGCTTTGATTTATCATAGTTATAGCGAATTTTATATTCATCTAAAGAACGTATTGGAATTTTAATAACATCTCGCCCATTCGACATCACAATACTTTCTTCACTTATTAAATCTGGTAAATTATTTTTAATCGCATCTTTTACTTTATCCATATGACGCTGTTGGTCTTGGTACCCTTTACGATGGAGGGACCAATTTTCCTGAGAGACGACAAAACGTTTATTCTGATTTTCAGTCATTTTTATCCTCACCCATCTTTAACAAAAATTTAAGACTGCCTTGCAAGTGCCCCTTCTAAAACTTTGTAAAGAATGGAATCACTTTTTCTATCCTATGCGAATCTAGCGAATTATTTAACTTCTTTTGATAAATAAAAAAGGAGTGTCACCCAATTATTAATTGGACACTCCTATTAACAGCTTATCGATTCAACAAGCTACCAACGTATTGCAATAATTCATTAGCAGAAGTTGAATTATAGCCATGCTCATCAATAAGCCTAGCAACAACATCGTTGATTTTTTTAAGTTGTGATTCATCTGGCATTTTGGACGACGTTGTAATTTTCACAACGTCTTTTAAATCAGCAAACAATTTCTTTTGAATAGCCTCTCGTAATCTTTCATGCGAATTGTATTCAAATCTTTTTCCTTTTCGTGCATATGCCGAAATTCGGATTAATATTTCCTCACGAAATGCCTTTTTCGCATTTTCTGAAATACCAATTTGTTCTTCAATGGAGCGCATTAATTTTTCATCTGGGTTCATTTCTTCCCCCGTTAACGGATCACGAATTTTGTTTTTATTGCAGAATGCTTCCACATTATCGAGGTAATTATTCATTAACGTCTTTGCAGATTCTTCATACGAATACACAAACGCCTTTTGCACTTCATTCTTGGCAATTTCATCGTACTCTCTTCTCGCAACTGCAATATAATTCATATATTTTTCTCGGTCTTCCTGAGAAATCGAAGCATGTTGATCGAGCCCATCCTTCAATGCACGCAATACATCTAAAGCATTAATAGACGGCACTTCTTTCCGAATGATGGCTGAAGAAATTCGATTAATAATATAACGCGGATCAATACCGTTCATGCCTTCATTCAGGAACTCTTTTTTCAATTCCTCTACGTCCACTGAGTTAAATCCTTCTACACTTTCCCCGTCATAGAGACGCATTTTCTTCACTAAATCCACGCCTTGCTTTTTCGGCACTTCAAGTCTTGTCAGTACAGAGAAAATGGCTGCGGCTTTTAATGCATGTGGCGCAATATGCACATGTGCAATATCACTTTCATTAATCATTTTTTTGTAGATTCGCTCTTCCTGACTGACTTTTAAATTATAGGGAATCGGCATTACAATAATTCTTGAATGTAGTGCCTCGTTCTTTTTATTGGAAATAAAGGAGCGATATTCTGTTTCATTCGTATGGGCAACAATCAATTCATCAGCGCTAATCAATGCAAAGCGTCCAGCTTTAAAATTCCCTTCTTGCGTCAAAGATAATAAATTCCATAAGAATTTTTCATCTAATTTAAGCATTTCTTGGAACTCCATCATGCCTCGATTTGCCTTGTTTAACTCTCCATCAAAACGATATGCACGGGGATCCGATTCAGAGCCGTATTCAGCAATCGTTGAAAAATCAATACTTCCCGTTAAATCCGCAATGTCTTGTGATTTTGGATCAGAAGGTGTAAATGTTCCAATCCCCACACGTTTGTCTTCAGAGAAGATAATACGCTCAACCATGACATTTTCAATACGACCGTTGTAGTCCTCTTCTAGTCGCATTGTATTTAAAGGAGACAAACTACCTTCAATGCGTATACCGTACTCTTCAAAGAAATCATTACGTAAATGATGTGGAATTAGATGCAATGGATCTTCATGCATCGGACATCCCTTAATCGCATAAACTGCACCTTCGTCCGTTCGTGAATATTGCTCAAGCCCTCGTTTTAGCAATGTCACAATCGTCGATTTACCACCACTCACAGGCCCCATTAATAATAAAATTCTTTTTCTAACATCTAACCTTTTTGCTGCTGGATGGAAATACTCCTCCACAAGCCTTTCAATTGCTGTTTCAAGCCCAAATATTTCTTGACCAAAGAAACGATACATTTTCTGTTCGTCTCTTTCACCTAATCCAGCGCTTTTAATCATATGGTACACGCGAGAATGCGCTGTTTGAGCAACCTCAGGCCTTTCTCTCACAATGTCTAAGTAATCTGCAAATGTGCCTTCCCATTTCAACCTGTCTTCTTCTTCACGGTAGCTTCTAAGCTTATTTAAAATGTCGATAGCCTTCCCTCCATTCAGGGCTTGTTTTCTATCATAGTATGAAACTAGAAAAATTATGATACCTAATACTTTTTGTATTCCTGAATAATTTCTACAGGCGTGTCAAGAATTCCCTTACTCTTGCATCCGCAAATCATCTTCATTTCAAATTTCACAGCTTTAAAAACTTCCTTTCAACAATCCACGAGGACATTGTTAGCTGAACAACCGCCTCAAGTAATGCTTCCCTTTTTAAAATGTACCCTATAAAGTAGACGTTTTAAATTGGCTACTTCATAGGGTACATTTTACTTTCAGTTGGCATTTTTTATGTTTACTTTTTATTTCTTCTAATTCGTTCTAATAATAAACCATCTGTCTTTTCGTTTTCGCCTATAACAAAGTCGGTCATATAATACGTTAAATAATCTCCAAAATGATTATTTGTATTGACTAAAAGCTCATCAACATAATAAGCACCCTTTTCGATATCATCTAATAATAGGACTGCCAAGGATGCATAAATACCGCAAGCAACTTGAAAATACGTCGCATTCGTCTGAAACTTTGAGAATATATCTTCATTTTTCAATACATTATACATATACTTTTCCCTATCTTTATATACGAGGAGAACACCACATAAATCCTCACCATCCAATGCCTCATCAATTGGGTCTAGTACCTTCATTTCAAAATCCCATAACTTATCTAAATCATTCATATTCGAAAGAATTAGCTCCGTTGTGTGATCATTTATTTTGTATAAAAAACCACTTTCCACATTATATAATTTACCTAATGTATACACCTCTTCATGAGGCATTAAGCAGCCAAAAAATTTTTTGTTCCCCAATGTAACCTTAAACTCTAGATCATAAACATTTTCGTATAAGAAAAGTGGCATTTTCTGACTCATAAACATCGGATAACTTAAAATCGCCTCATCTAAAAAACATTCTGGCGACCAAGTTGTATATATAGTATTCTTCTTTGCTTTTTTCTTATCCTTATAAAAAGAGGAATCATGCTCTACTATATAGCAAGCAAGTGGTACCTCCTTTGTTGGTTCTATTTTTAGTAATTCCATAGCCATCCATTGTACAACACCTGGATTCATGCCAGAGCAAATAATTGAAGCCGAGTTTGAAATACTATCCTTATGTTTTTCTAAATGCCGAAGCCTCTCTATTAAACCAAATCCTTCAAATAATTCTTCGTTTTCATCAATATAGGGATTTTCTAATGCAGTATTTACATAATCAACACCTAATTGATCACAGCATTGCATCATTTCCACCGTATCTGCCCACGATACATCAATAACTAAAGTCGTATTTGTTTTTTTAAGATGTTCAATCAGCTTATTATTCTCAGTTAAGTCAAATTGATGGAATACACATTGATTTTTCAAATATGGAAAATATTGCTCGAAATATACTTTGTCCACTTGTTTCTTGTCTATTAAATGGATCAAGCTGTTTTCGATAACGGCATTTATTGGGTCGTACTTGTCTTGAACCGATTTGTTTAGTATTGAAAGGATTGCTTTTGCTACACCACCAGAACTACCTAGAATCGTGATGGAATTGCTATATTTCATCTTATTATCACCTCGCTTTCTTCTTACTAGCATATGAAGTAGAAAACGGTGAACGTAGGTATATAACAATTGGCACCAAAATTACTAATCACTAACTACGGGTCAAAGTCCGCATTAATGCTCAATAGATAAACTGGACTTATGAAATATAAAATTCCGGTTATTCTAATCGTAGAAGAAAGGAGGTTAAATATTGGCTCGAAATCTTATTCCCTTCCTAGCATTTACCATGTTGTGGAATGCTTCTTTTTTCACCACCGCATCAGCAAATGAAGAACCCTCAAGGGAAGAGATACTACAGCAGCGTATGACTTATTATGTACAATTTGAAGATCAACTTGTCCCATGGTACTCTTTAGCTGCAATCGATCAATATGAACGAAATATACAGTCCGTTCGTTCAGATATTCCTAAACGGGATGGCATTATTGCCATACAATTTTCGGACGAATATTGGTCAGGAGCATTAAATCCCTCTAGCCAAGATACATCTCCAGCAACAATTGACTTTTTTGGAGGCATGGGTCTTGATGGAAATGGTGATGGAATTGCCAATCCAAAAGACGATGTAGATGTAATGTTCTCAATGGCAAATTATTTAAGCAGTTTCGGATCGAAAGAAGAAGATTTCAAATTAGCCTTATGGGAATATTACGGAAGTGAAGAAGCGGTAAATCAAATTATGACCATTTCTAAACTTTACAAACATTTTAAAACAATGGATTTAGATGCCCACACATTCCCTATTCCAGTTCGCGCTGATTATAGCTACAGAGGGACTTGGGGCGCCAATAGAGGTTGGGGTGGACGAAGAATCCATGAAGGTACAGATCTATTCGCCGGCTATGGAACACAAGTAGTTTCAACTTCTTATGGTGTTGTCGAAGTAAAAGGCTGGAATCAATTTGGTGGTTGGCGTATCGGTATACGCGATAATCACAACTCTTATCATTATTATGCCCATCTTGGTAGTTATAATAAGGAAATTAAAGTTGGAGACATTGTGGAACCTGGTACGCTACTCGGCTATGTCGGTAGTTCTGGTTATGGAAAAGAAGGAACATCCGGTAAATTCCCTCCCCATCTCCACTATGGTATCTACAAATTCAACGGGCGATCGGAATGGGCTTTTGACCCTTACCCATCGTTATTGCAATGGGAACGACAAGCAAAAAAAGACAAACAGTAAATAAAGTCAAGACGATGAAGCTGTATCAAAGTCACCATACTTACTTTGATACAGCTCTTTTTTTAAAGCTGTTTTCAAAAAGATTGTTGCTATTCAACCAACAAGGAAAACAGTCTTATCCTATTTAAAATTCCAACCTTATTTACTTTTTTGTACAACTACAAACATTATCCTCTGCCGATAAATCTTGAAACTTTCTTAACTTGCTCCATTGTAATTCGTGGTGTAACACCTTGAAGCCAGTCATCTTTATAATCGCCAGCCCATTCAGTCGGTCTACTTGCTAACCATTTATGGTCAAATAGTCGTTCCCAAGTTTTTATCACTTCTTCTTTTGGAAATCCTCTTTCTTGAAAATTATCCCATTCTTTTTCATTGTAAGTTATTGGACTATCGTTTAAAATGCTATGCCATACATCGAATGATGACCATAAAATTTTCTCTTCTGGAACCTCTAATTTTAAAATAACCCATCTTTCACCTTTGGTTGCAAGTGCATCCTCATTTCTGTTTGGTCTTCTTTGCCATAACCATAATGGGTAGTTTTCCATGTTACAATTGGCTATGCGCTTTTTCATTTGACCTACCATCCATTCGTAGGCTTCAGGAAACATAGCAAATTTCTTGTCTCCTTCTAAGTATCCTTGCTCTCGCATTTTTTTATAAAGATATTCAGGTTGAACAGTGTATACAATCAAAGATATTCCTCCCTTGTTTCACTTAACAAATAGCAACAATCTATAAGAGAAATGCCTTTTTTAAATACAAATGTGTCATTTTTTGCTCCATCATTCACACTACATCTGTAATGAATTTGATCGTTTAACCTCGAGAAAATCTAACTATGCAATACATCCAATTTTATCTATAATTGTAATATAAATAATTCTGATTGGAGAATGGATATGATAGTTAGAACGAAACCTTTAAAAATCAACCTTAAACAAACCCAAAATCCTCTCGATGATTTTATGCACATAAATCATTATTCAGCAAATCAAGAAATCCTTTTTGTAAGATACATTGGTATTCCTAATTCCATCGATACTTACAATGAGAGCATTCTTAAAATAGACCGCTACTTTTCTTCACATTTATCTACTGCACCTTACTTACGAATACTTGGACTTGAACCAATATCGAATAAAAATGATATTAATCGACTATCAACTATTTGGGATAGTTGGAAGGACATAGTTAACAATCCCGGCATTGACTCTTATTCACTATATCAAACACCTCTATGCACTCAATTAGAGAATGAAACTCTTGAATGGACGAAAAAAATTACATTTCTTAAAATAATTTCACTATACAAAGAATCCTATCCTAATTCCAATGCAACAGTATTAAAAAATTTTGTTGTTAAATTTTTGCATTGGATAGAAACCTATTTACCAAAGCTTTTTAAGAATACTAACGTATTTCCAAAAGTCGTTTTTGTCGGGGATCTTAAACACCATGAATTATTATTTTTGTATTTCTTATCTAGACTTGGCTGTGACATATGCTATATGAATCCGAAAGAGGATATTGTCAATTTGTATCCTGACGTAGAAACATTCTCAACATTATATAAGTGCAGCACCTGTCATTCAGGTAATATAACAATTCCAGACTTTACACCTGCACCAAATTTAGAGCATACTTTCGTGCCCCCTAGTACAATTTCTCAATCCAAAATATCTAAGCCTGCCAAACAGCCCCAAATTCGAACTCAAGCTGAAGAATTTAGTTATGAGCAATTAGCTAGTCTATCAAACGCTGTTGTCATGATTACAGTGTATGCTGATGAAAATACTATTTTATGTGGCGGCTCAGGTGTTGTCATCCATAGCAGCGGATATATTTTAACGAATCTCCATGTCGTTGCGGGTGGGCATTACTATTCAGTACTCTATGAAAATGAAACGGAAGAATATTTCACAGACAGACTCATTAAATATCATCAGCTTTATGACTTAGCAATTATTAAAGTCGATAAACACTGCTCACCTCTCATTGTTAAAACCGATAATAATTTAGTTAGAGGGCAGAAGATTGTTGCCATAGGAAGTCCTTTAGGGTTATTTAATTCTATTTCTGATGGCATTGTTTCAGGTTTCAGAGAGATAAATAATATCCCGATGATTCAATTCACTGCTGCTATTTCTAATGGCAGTTCTGGCGGTGCACTGTTAGATATGTATGGGCGCGTTGTGGGGCTAATTACTGCTGGCTTCGATAAAGGACAAAATTTAAATTTAGCAGTACCCTCCGAAAAAATAGCTCAATTTGCAGAAAAATTTATTGAACATACGCACTAGTTTTATTCACAAAAAAACCCTCTAATTGTTAGACACCTCTAACAATTGAAGGGCTTTTCTTGTAAAATTTCCATTTAATTATACATAGCTTACCGATCTCGATTGACTAAATAATTCATAAAATGCTTCAGGAAAGTGGTATTGTGTGAGACTCCTTGTAGCGCTTCTATTGCCATACAGTAATGGTCCCACATTTCTTTTTTGGCCCCTTCTTGACCTAGGATTGATACGAAAGTGGAGCTGTTGTTTTCTGCGTCCTTGCCAATCGATTTTCCGAGTAAATTCGTATCTCCTTTCACATCTAGGAGGTCATCTTTAATCTGAAATGCAATGCCGGCATGTCGTGCAAATTTTTTCAGGGCTTCAATCTCATCGTCTTCTACCTGAGCCAGAATTGCAGGCATTATAAGTGAAGCTTCGAATCCTATCCCCGTTTTATAAAAACACATCATATTTAATTGTTCTAATGTTAATGGTTTTCCTTTGGAGCCTAAATCCATCGCCTGACCTCTACACATATCCGCAGTCATCTGAGCAGAATATTGTATAAGCTTCAGCACAGTCCACGAATCGAATTGATCCAGTGATGCTTGTTCCTCAACCGCCCTCTGCATCAAAAAGAGACCCGTTAATTCTGCAATAGCACTGTTATATACTTGATGTAAAGTTGGACGTCCTCTACGAATGGATGCATTGTCCTGAGATGGTAGATCATCAAAGATTAAAGAAGCTGTATGCATATATTCCAATGATTTTAGTAAAGGAATAATTGCTGACTCATTTAGTCCATAAGCTTTAACCCCCATGAACCAAGTTATTATTGGCCTCAAGCGTTTACTATTACCTTCTAAAATGTAATTTGCCGCATCAATGATTGGCTCTTCTACCAAAAATGCTTGTTCTTTTTGAGGAATACTTAAGATATTGTTCATCTGATTGCGTAAAGTAGCAATCGTATCCAAAAAGTCTTCCCGCTCCTCACGTTCATTTTTCAATATCGTAATGATGTGATCACGTAGCAGTTTATCAAAGAAATCCACATCATCTGCTTTATGAACCATATTTTGAACGACTTTGTTCAATTGGGGGTCTCCAGATGCAAATAACTCCATCACTTCATTGTATTTTTCATTCCCCACTCGTTCTTTAAATCGTTTTAGACCGTTTATAGCACGGTCTAAAATCACTTCACATGCTTTTGTATCTGAGTTGTAAACGTTATGAATGAGATTGGCGATAACCGTCCAGTACAATTCAAAAGGATTTATTAGATCTGGACGCTCTTCATGATATTTCATGTAATAAGTATAAGGAGTTACCGCGCCCACTTCCATGTCATCAAACATATCTGCAAAATCATCCGCTAGCTGATTGTAAATACCATATAAGAATGTACGATTATCAAAGCCCTCATCCTCAGGAACACTAATTAATGAACGGGTAATTAATCGTGAAGAAGAAGATTTTAAAATGATAGGTATATATAATTCTTCATTAGAATAATTGGCATGTGAAAGGTCCTTTACTCGGTCCACATCCTGCGCATTAAAAAATACATAAGATTGCTCGAAAAAACTTTTTAATCTCTCTGGTAGTTGGTGAGATTTAATATATTCGAAGGCTTCTCGCAGCTCAGCGTGAATATATCGGATAAGCTCTGCGTTTCCACCAGTCCAATCTTCCAATTCCGGCACAGATCCTGTCGTAAGTGTGATACGTATTAAATCGGAATATTGCTTTTTCTCTTCAGCAGATAAAACATTGGCATCTAGAAGGTCGTCAACAAAAGGATACGTTAGACCATAGGAGTATCCTAATCGAATTGCTTCATCCAGCTTTTGAGTACGTTCTTCAGGAGATATCTCATTCCCCATCTCCTCAACGACATGTAGTATTACCCCGGCGATGATTTTGATAAGTTTCCGTTGCGCATGCACAGCATCCATCCCATCTGGAATATTAGTGGACACAGTATTTAATTTGTTCATCACCCAAATCATAGCTGACTCAACACCTTCTTTTTGAGCCTGCCTATACAATCTAGGCATACTAAACATCTCAACGTCTCCTTCTCTATCAGCTGTTAGATGATTCTTCAATGTATCAACTATATCCCTAATTTTGCTCTGTGTGTCGGGGCTATCCAACGCTTTGCCCAAATCTCGCATAAAAATATAGGAGACGCTTCGATCCAAATAATTATCTAATTTCCCTGTGTAATTCAGCCATTTAATATAGTTGTAATATCCTTTTGGACTCGTTTTTTCCTTGCCACGAGAAAAAAAGGAGAACAATGACTGGGGTTTAATATGATGTTGTTTCCAACCCTGTATATCTTTTGTTAAGGTTGGACCATATTTTTTTTGCTGGACCTGTTCGTAAAGTGATGCAAAATAATGAGCAGCTCTCTGCTCAGCTTGCCAATAGCATCCATCAGCATTTATTAGTAACGTTTCATTCATTCTATAACTCACCTTTACTTATTGGTCTCTTTTATTCAAGTCAATCTAAATAATCTAAAAGAAATATATTTTCCTTTACCCTAGCCGACATTTACCTACCTTATCTTTAACTTCTAACCTTACAGCCATTTTTCCTCTAGTATTGATTAAAAAACATTATTTTTGTATTTTATGCATAGAAAAAGCCCTTTACCATAGTAAAGGACAGTTTGATTGAATCTAGTTTGCATTAACGCCATTGCCTAACCGGTACCCTATCAAGGCGTTTAATAATCACACTTACTTTTTTATACCACTCATTACAGTTTTTAAATGCTACTTCATAATCCTCAGTGTCTTTAGCAATGGGATCATCATTTTCCATAAATACATACTCTACGATTGGTTCTGCTAAATCATCGACGACCATTTTTAAGCTTAGCTTTTCAACAGTTTCGTCTTCATCTTCTTCGTCTTCTTCATCGTCGGACTCTACAATGTAAACGACAGAACTTCCCTCACTATCAGGCAAAGTGCTACCTAGTAAACCTTCCTTGGGGTATAAAGATAGGATAGTGTCATCTTCTTCAATAGCAACTTCAAGTATTTGATTGAATGTATATTCTTTTATCTCAAATTGAGGATGATCTTCCTCTCTTTTCACCATATAGAACTTCTTTGTAACTTCATCTATTAATAGCGCGCTTAAATAATCTGTGGATAAAAAATGCTGGGTGTGTGGAATTCGTGCCAGCGCTTCTTCACTGACCCTTCTTCTTTCAGCATCTCTTCTAGCGGCTTCGTTTTTTCTCTCAATATTTGCCCAAATAAACATGCTGAGTGCAATGATGATACAAATGCCAGTTACTATAGTGCTTTTCACTAAATACGCTATAAAAACCCATATAATTCCTATGACATATAGGAGTATAATTATGTCCATTTACATTCCACCTTGTAAATCTATATTCGATTGAAAGCTCAATCATTATAGAAATACTATTCGGCAACTGCTATTTTTATTCTCTTTAAAAATTAGAGTTGTATACATTAACTTACGAAATATTAGAAAAGGAAAAATACAGAAGTAATTACTACTCAGCATTTAAGTTTGTAATTCAATCAACTATGTAAAGTTCCTTTTTTAAAAAGAACTATTAATTTTGGAGATTGATGTTAGACCATCATAATACAGTATGTAGGTTTAATATATACCACTTTCTAAAATGTATTAAAAACAAATCCAAGACCATTCTAATAGCACAGGAGGTGAGAAAGATATGGCTACAAATAACCGAAGTTCAAATAAACTTCAAGTACCAGGTGTACAAGAAGCTGTGAATCAAATGAAATATGAGATTGCACAAGAATTTGGCGTACAACTTGGAGGAGAAGCTTCTTCTCGCTCAAACGGTTCAGTTGGTGGAGAAATCACGAAGCGACTTGTTCAAATGGCTCAAGAGCAAACAAAACAAACTAAAGGTAACTAATAAAATTAAATAAAACAAAAGAACGAATTCCAATCATTAGGATTCGTTCTTTTTTACAATTATTTTTATTTTAAACCGTTTGTCGCTTCACTATTCACTTAAGATCTATATTTTATAGTTAGGCCTTTTAAAAACTTACGCGCAAAATTATCGCCGCATTCTTTATAATTTCTATGCCCTGGTTTTCTTAAAATAGCGCCTAATTCGCCTTTTGATACAGCTATACCACCATCATCAAGAATATCTAGCATCTCTTCCGTCGTTAATTGTAGAGCTACTTTCAATTTTTTTAACAGCATATTATTCACATTGTCTGATTTTTGTACAGGTGGTTCGGGATTTTTAGGCTGTCCTGGTCTTTCTTCTTGATTCCCTCTTTTAAATGTGATGAAGCCGTTTAAAAATGCTTCTAACATCTTATTATTACATTTGATTTGATCGTCATTTTCTTCAACTTCAACATCATCAAATTCCTCTTTTGATTTCGTTAAAATTTTAAGTACATCTTCTTTTGTAACTTCAATTCCACCAAGTTTAAAGATTTCGATCATATCTTGGTTTTTTATATCTAGCGCATAGCGCACTCGTATTAAAATATCATTATTATCCATTTATAAACCTCCAAATAAAATTCACCAATGCCATTTTGGTACTTTAAATACCATATTTCTAAATAACAAGAGGCCATCCAATAAGTCCCTTAAAGCAGACCAACTGGCTTTCTATATGGTGAAAACCCCATATATCCCCACGGGGGTCTATGGAGATTTTCACCTGCATATCTAAACAACATATTAAGATTATTCTCAACACACTATTTTACTTTTAAGACAGCCCCTTATATCTAAAGGATATTAGTGTTCGATTACTTTTATATTTTTATACTTTTAAAGCATCATATCACCAATTAAAATTAACATCATTTTTTAATTGAAGATGATTGACAAAAGTACATTATCAGTACCTATTATAGCACCCGATTCCGCCAGTTCAATGCAATATCTCAGATATTTGTCATGATCAGATTGACGGTAGAATCGCAAACGACAAGTAAAGCCCACTAAAAGACTTAGTGGACTTTACATTTGCGATTATAGTAGATAGACTTCTTCGAACATATTTTAAAGAATACTCAAGCTTGTTTCCTTAATATCTGTAATTAGCATATGACCAGGTGCATGTGTAATCATGATAGCAGGTTTACTTTCCATTGCCACTGCTTGTGGTGTTACGCCGCAAGCCCAAAATACTGGTATTTCTCCTGGCTTAATAGTTACAGCATCACCGAAATCGGGTTTTGAAATATCATTAATCCCAATTTGTTCTGGATTGCCGATATGTATTGGAGCACCGTGTACATTTGGAAAGCGTGAGGTAATTTGAATTGCACGAATTGCATCTTCTGGTGTCATTGGACGCATACTGACAACAGTTGGGCCCTCAAACATACCTGCCTTCACGCATGGGATATTTGTTTTATACATTGGTACATTGCAATTTTCTTGAATATGTCTAATTGGAATACCGGCTTCAAGAAGCGGTGTTTCAAATGTAAAGCTACAACCAATTGAAAATCCAACCATATCGTCTTCCCAATAATCCGTAACATCTAATATTTCCTCTGTGAAAATGCCGTCGCGATATATACGATATTTCGGAATGTCCTTTCGAATATCTGCATTTTTTGCAATTGTAGAGGGACTAAATGATCCAGGTTCTGTCACGTCTAATAGTGGACACTGTTTTGGATTTCGTTGACAGAATAATAGAAAATCGAAAGCATGCTCCTTCTTTAAAATTACTAAATTTGCTTGTGTAAATCCAATCGACATTCCAGAAGTCGGTCCAGTTATGTCTTGATTTCGAATAAGTTTACGTATTTCATTTGGCTCTAAAGCGCTAAATGTAGTCATCGTCAATTCGCTCCTTATAAAGGAACCATCCATGAAAAAAAATACTCACGGATGGTTCGTAGATTAACTAAATAATTTTTGCATTTGTTCCATTAGTGTAATAACGCTTAAATATCCCATAAGAACAACTACGATTGCGCCTGTAACTGTTAACCAACGAGGATGTTTATATGTACCCACAATGTCTTTTTTATGTGCCGCAATTAATATAATCGTAAGTGCCAATGGTAAAATCAGTGCATTTAATGCCCCTACAATAATTAACACATTGACAGGCTTTCCGATTAATGCAAAAGTTCCCGTTGAAACGATGATAAATGCAATAATCACCCAATTGTGATATTTTTCAATCTTTGGATGGAATGAACGAATAAATGAAACCGATGTATAAGCCGCACCTACGACAGAAGTAATCGCAGCTGCCCACATAATCATACCAAACATGCGATAACCAATATCACCCGCTGCAAGTTGGAAAACAGATGCAGGTGGATTATCAGGATCAATCGCTAAACCTTGTGAAACGACGCCAAGAACCGCTAAGAATAACGCAACACGCATCACACCTGTAATCAAAATCCCTGTTACAGAACTTTTTGTTACTTCTGGTAAAGATTCTTGTCCTTTAATGCCTGCATCTAAAAGGCGATGACCACCAGCAAATGTAATGTATCCTCCAACTGATCCACCAACCAAAGTCACAATCGCAAACCAGCTAATTTCTTGAGGCATAAAGGTACTCGCAATCGCTTCTCCTACAGGTGGTGATGTTTTAAAAGCAACAAATAGCATCAGCAGAATCATAATACCGCCAGCCAATTGTGCAACTTTATCCATTGCCTTCCCTGCTTCTTTATAAACAAAGATAAAAACTGCAAACAGTGCACTTACAACCGCTCCGGTAATAGGATCTAAACCAATCATGGCATTTAGCCCTAGACCAGCTCCAGCGACGTTCCCAATATTAAATGCTAAACCACCAATAACGATCATAATGGCAAGCACAACACCTAATCCTGGCAATACCTTATTGGCAATTTCTTGCCCACGCATACCAGAAACAGCAATGATTCGCCAAACGTTAACCTGTGCGACAATATCTAGAATTAAAGAGATTAAAATAACAAATCCGAAACTAGCAGCTAATTGCTGTGTAAATATTGTTGTTTGTGTTAAAAAACCAGGTCCGATAGATGAGGTAGCCATTAAAAATGCGGCTCCTAGTAATACACTTTTACTTGCTGTTTTTTTCACAAATTTACTTTTTTTCTTTTGTTCAATTTCTTTTGTACTCACTTCGATTTTATTAGCTCCCATTGAGGTCCTCCTTGATTGCACGTACAGATATTTGCTGCTCCGCTAGTTTTGCGTAAATATCTTTTGCGAATTCTACAGCATGTTCCCCGTCTCCATGAATACAAACAGTATCTGCCTGTAGAGAGACTTCGATTTGCTGCTGTGACTGTACTTTTCCTTCTTTCACCATCTTCACAACCTGCCCTACAGCTTGTCCATTATCCGTAATTAATGCATCCGCTTGTTTACGAGATGTTAATGAACCATCCTGCTGATAGGTACGATCTGCAAACACTTCATGAGCTGTTTGAAGCCCAATTTTTTCTCCGGCTTTAGTTAGCTCACTACCTGATAGACCGAATAACACAATTGAAGGTGAAATATCATAAACAGCTTGTGCAATTGCCTCAGCAATCGCTTGGTCTTTAGCTGCCATATTATAAAGCGCTCCATGGGGCTTAACATGCTGCATCGTTTCATTATGTATTGTTAAAAAACCTTGCAATGCCCCAACTTGATAAACGACCATATCGTAGGCCTCCTGTGGCGTGATGTTCATCTCACGTCGTCCAAAGCCATTTAAATCAGGTAATCCCGGATGTGCCCCAATTTTCACACCATTAGCAACCGCTAGCTTAACTGTTTCTCGCATGACAGTTGGATCTCCCCCATGAAAACCACAAGCAATATTAGCAGATGTTACATATTTCAGGATTTCCTCTTGCTCTCCAAGTTGGTAACGACCAAAACTTTCCCCTAAATCACAGTTTAAATCAACACGAAACATCTTCTTCCCCCCATTTTTCTTTTCACTAACACATTAATATGAATGCGTTTCCAAATATTTGATACCGATATTCGGAACTTAAGTTTTGAAATGTAAAAAAATCTTAGCATATTTTATTATTGTAGGAAAGGATAATTTTTAAATCTTAAGAAATAATGCAATTTTTCCACTTTTATTAAAATTCAACTTGTTTTTGTTTATCGTTAAAATATAATATTAATAATCCATTATTTAAAACTTGTATACCGAATTACGAAACTTAAGGAGGTGGTTTTCATGCCAAATTTAAAAGAACATGTACAAATAAGGCCTCTAAATGATTCTGCACTTGTTATTCAAGTCGGTGAGGGAATCAATGAAGCAGCGCATAAAAGAGTAAAGAACATATTAAATTTATTAGAGAATCATCCATTTAGTGGATTTGTCGAGGCTGTACCTGCCTATAACAGTGTTACAGTTTATTACAATCCGATTGATGTCTACTTTTCAAATTTAGAGAAAGGTGTAAAAACGCCTTACGAAAATGCGAAAGCAAAGATCCTTTCCTTAATGAATCAGTCTTACATAACTGAAGTGGTGAATGATCGTGTTGTAAAGATACCTGTAGCATATGGTGGTGAGATGGGCCCAGATTTAGAATTTGTAGCTTCTTATAATGGTTTAACACCAAGTGAGGTTATTAAAATCCACTCTTCTGCTGAATATCTTGTCTATATGTTAGGCTTTGCTCCAGGCTTCCCATTTATGGGCGGAATGGACAAACAAATTGCAACGCCACGTAAAGAAACACCACGTTTAGCAATAGCTCCGGGATCAGTTGGAATTGCAGGAAATCAAACTGGAATATACCCATTAGAAACTCCAGGTGGATGGCAAATCATCGGACGAACACCTTCTCGTTTATTTCTCCCTGAACAATCTCCCCCGACCTTATTACAGCCGGGTGATCGAATTAAATTTGTGCCAATTTCATTGGAGGAATATACGAGCGATTGGGAGATGAAAACATGGGTGTAAGGGTAAAACAACCAGGTATGCTGGCAACCATTCAAGACTTAGGAAGATACGGACTTCAGAAGTTTGGTGTTATCGTAGGAGGGGCAATGGATTCAAATTCCTTACGAATTGCGAATTTACTCGTTGGAAATCCTGAAGGAGAAGGCGCTCTAGAGGTGACACTTTTCGGTACTAGCCTATTATTTGAAAGTGATGAACTGATTGCTATTACAGGTGGAAATCTACAACCTACAGTAGATGGAAAAGTAATACCTATGTGGCAACCACTTTTAATTCGAAAAGGATCAGTTTTAAAATTTAATGCTGCAATTAATGGCAGCCGGGCCTATGTATCATTTAGTGGAGGCATACAAGTACCCAAAGTAATGGGTAGTAAAAGTACCTACATACGTGCTGGAATTGGTGGCTTTCAAGGTAGAAAACTGGAAAAGAATGATGTTTTTGAGTGCAATACACGTACAGAATCAGGAGAAGATCTTTTTAATCAATTACAAAAGAAAACCAATTACCTATCTTGGTCGGTTCATTACACACCCTTTGTTACATTAAAAAAAACTCAAACAATTCGCTTCATTAGAGGCTCTGAATATGATCGTTTTGATGAAGATAGTTTTAAAAAATTCTTTTCAACACCTTACACTATCTCAACACATTCAGATCGAATGGGCTATAGATTGGAAGGGGAAGACATCCACTTAAAAGAGCCGTTTGAGTTATTATCCGAAGGTGTTACATTTGGAACGATTCAGGTGCCTTCTAGTGGGCAGCCTATTATTTTAATGGCGGATCGTCAAACGACCGGTGGATATCCTAAAATAGGGCAAGTGATTTCTGCGGATTTACCATCCTTAGCACAAATGCAAGCAAATGGTCAGGTATATTTTAAAGAGGTCACGCTTGAAGAAGCGCAGTGGGCATTAATTCATCAAGAGAAGGAAATTAATGAATTGGCATTCGGGCTCCGTTTAAAAAGATTACATCAACTGTAAGTAAAAAGAAGTTCATCACCATAACTTGGGGTTGATTTCCGTTCCAACTGAGCGCGTTTCGGGGCGCGTCTGATGAGTCGCTTCGGGCAACAGATGTTTTGTATAGCGAAAGCAAAGCGTCAGCTACAGGATGTTGGTCGCGAAGGCGTTGTCACAGGACGTGATGCTTTTAGCGTTCGTTCCCCTAAAGCTCGCTCCAATCAATGAACATTCTAAATTCAATACATTGTTCAATAAAACGGCATCCTCTTCTTTGGTGATGAACGAATAAGAGTAAATCTATTGAGTAAAAACCAGCGATTTCAGCTCGAAAAAAGTGTCTCAAATGACTTTTGAGACACCTCTTTTAAAACTGTTTACAACCCATTTGTTTAGAAATTTCTGCGGTAGCCTTCTTAAGTTTCTCAACGAATATTTCAACATTTTCTTCTTGATAATTGGTTGCTAGTCCTGCGATACTCATCGCTGCAATGACTTCTCCTTTATGATCGAAAATCGGCGCTGCAATAGCAGATGTATGATTTTCTAATTCTGAATGGCTGATGGTATGGCCAAGTTCTCTCGCTTGTACAACCGTTTCATAGAGCTTTTCTATATCTGTAATCGTCCCCATTGCAAATGATTCAAGATTGATTGATTCTAGATATTCCTTTATTTCAGCATCCGGTAAGAAGGATAAGATAGCACGAGAGCATGCTCCTGCATAAAGCGGACTTTTTCTACCGATTGCTGTATAGAGTCGAACTTTTTGCTTTGTATCCACTTTCTCGATATACATAGCTTCGTTCCCATCACGAACGATTAAATTAATCGCTTCTTCTACGTCATTGTGTAGCTCGTTCATAATTGGATACGCAATTTTCCGTACATCTAAGCGTATGGAAACTAGGTGACCAAATTTGAGGAACAGAATACCCAACCTATATTTTGCATCAGTGCCCTTTTCCAAAAACTCCATTTCCTCAAATGATTTTAACATTCGGAAAGCCGTGGTTTTAGGAATTCCTGATAGCTCAATTACTTCTTGAAATGACAGTTCAGTATGATCGATAAATAGATTTAAGATGTCCATCGAACGGACGACCGTTTTATTTTTATTTGTCAAAGCAGGTTTGTCTTCCTTTCATTACAGGCTTCACTCTACTCATTATGTATCTTTAACCAATTATAATTTAATGCCTTCTAATCATTCTTTATTAAAATTTCAAGCGCTCGAAGAAAACTTCATATCTTTTCTCAATTTATAATTATACCTAACTTCTTACTGTTTTTGTATACGTTGTAAAGTAGGTTGAAAATGCAAAAAACAGGTGTAAAGAATGGTCGCTTTGCTTCCATGCTCTTTACGCCTGCTTATTTTTATTTCCTCGATGGCCACGATTTTATTTTGACGTTTTCAATAGTTTGTTTAAACTCTTGAATTAAAACATATCATTACTTCACAAAGTACCGTTTAAGTTATGCTAGTATTCTTCTTAGGCCCTGTTTCCTGGCGCTTTTCCTTAAATGAAATAACGCCAATCAACCCGATGATGGAGAAAATTACCGGTATGATGAAACCATAATAGTATCCATCAGCTTGATTGCCCGAAGTAGCTTGGTAATGATCTAATATAAATCCGAAAATGATTGGTAGCAATACAGCACTTAGAAATCCACCCGTATTCGCAAATCCAGAAACAATGCCCGATTCTTTTATAGGGAAAGATTGACGAACACCTGCAAAAGTTAATGCACTTGCCCCATACCCAAAGCCGATAATAAAGTAAAGAATAATTAATAAGAACAATGATGGTTGCCCATTACATAAAAGGAAAGAAAACCACCCCAGTAAAACCGTGATATGAACGACAATATATGGCCTTTTTATTGTTTCTAGCCGGCTTGAAATCCAACTAGATAGAGGCGCTCCAATAAGTGCCCCGATAAGACCAATCATAATCATCTGGCTTGCATCTGACCGTGTCATTTCATACATATTCATCCCATACGGTACTGCCCACGAACTGATAAACCCTACATAACCGCCGACTACTCCAAAATGACAAAAAAATAGAGCCCATGCTTGCCGATTTGAAAAAATTCTTCGTAGTAAAACTAATGGTTTTTCACGTTGTACTTCTTCTGTTGCAACTACTGGCTCATCCAAAAAGATTTGTTTCGTTCTTTTTATAAGGACAAAATAAAGAAGTAAGCCACATAAACATAATAGTAGCCCAGCTGAAAAAAAAGCTGTCCGCCAACCAAGTAACTGTATCCATGCGGAAAAAGGGACTGTCGCCAATAAGAAACCAAGACTTCCTGTCATGCCCGCAAGGCCTATTAATCGAACAAATTCCTTCTTATGAAACCACTGAGCCAAAATTAACACCATATTCACCCATATGGTCGCATCCCCTATCCCTGTTAGTATTCTGGCAAAAAACAGGATGAACTCGTGTGTACCAAGGCTATAAATAATTGTACCTAAACCTGTAAGTGTGGCACCGATAATTAGAAAAAAATTTGGCCCATAACGATCAGCTAAAATCCCCATTGGAATTTGCAGACTCGTGTATACAAAAAATTGTATACTCGTCAGTAATCCAATTGTTGAAGCTGTTACATTAAAATCCTTCATCAATTGGTCCGTAATCAACCCTGGAGCAGTCCGTTGACTCGCCATTAACAAATAAGTAAACAATACAGCAACAAATACAATCCATCTATATCTGCTATTTTGTTTGTCCAATGATCACTACTCCTATTAGTTTTTACAATATATATATGAACTCATGTAAAGGAAAAAACATATCTTCAGCGTAATTTTATAATTTGAAGTGGAGTGACAATGTTTTAATAAAAAAAAACCATTACTTAAAATGCTAATGCACTTTAAATAATGGTTATCTATTTTTAATTATATAGTTTCGCTCGCAGTCTCTAAATCACCTTTTTTAAGCATGAGTAAACAAAGATATCTTCTCAACAGAAAGCATAACTTATTTATTCATGCAATAACTATCTATTTTATCTGTCCAACCCAGCGTAAATAACCCGTATTATACCATATCTTGTTATAATATTCATAAAAACTATGGGAGGTACTTTTCTAATGAAGCGTATTTTCTTGGCACCCTTAGCTTATTTAATGACAGGAATGGGTTGCTATCATACATTTTTCGGTAACAATAATATTTATGGAATCATTATATTAATTGTCGGTTTAATAGGAGTTTGGTTGGATATTACTGATAAAAAAGTAAAATTCGAAAAAAACTAATATTATATATGGCTGTAGTGATATTACAGTAACAGGTGGAGCTGAATTGAAAAGCGACTCCACCTGTTTGTTTTATATCTTCTTATCTGTTTTATTTTTAATAAGCTCTAACTTTTTTGCTGTTACATCATTCTACCGTTCACCGTCAATCAACATTGTTTGATTCAAAGTTATTGAGCACTGCACGCACCTCATCTGTTGATTTCGTGTTCATCAATTGATTTCTTAATTCACCCGCTCCACGGAATCCTTTAACATAAATTTTGAAAAAGCGATGAAGTCCTGTGATTGGTCGTGGTAGTACTTCCGCATACTGATCTTGAAGATTAAGCTGCAGTCTTAAAAGATCAAGATACTCTTTACTGCTATGCTCTTTTGGCTCTTTTTCAAAAGCAAACGGGTTTTTAAAAATACCGCGCCCGATCATCACGCCATCAATACCATATTTTTCAGCAAGCTCTAGGCCAGTCTTACGGTCAGGAATGTCGCCATTGATTGTTAATAGCGTATTTGGTGCGATACGGTCACGTAATTTTTTGATTTCCGGAATTAGCTCCCAATGCGCATCTACTTGGCTCATTTCCTTTCTTGTACGTAAATGAATTGAAAGGTTCGCAATATCCTGTTCTAAAATATGCGTTAGCCACTCCTCCCACTCATTTACTTCTTTAAAGCCAAGTCGTGTTTTCACGCTGACAGGCAGTCCGCCCGCCTTTGCAGCTTGAATAAGCTCTGCTGCAACGTCTGGGCGCAGAATAAGCCCACTACCTTTCCCTCTCGACGCCACATTTGGAACAGGGCAACCCATATTAATATCGATGCCTTTAAATCCTAGTTCTGCCATACCAATACTCATTTGACGGAAATATTCGGGATTATCCCCCCAAATATGTGCCACCATTGGCTGTTCATCTTCCGTGAAAATTAAACGACCACGCACACTTTTCATGCCCTCTGGATGACAATAACTATCTGAGTTTGTAAACTCTGTGAAAAATACATCCGGTTGACCTGCTTTACTTACAACATGACGAAAAACAACATCCGTCACATCTTCCATTGGTGCAAGTACAAAAAATGGTCGCGGTAAATCACGCCAAAAATTTTCTGTCATATTCAAATCCAAATCCTCTCATTACGGGATACAACTAAAAACTCTCGGTCAAAAAAATGTTCCACTTCTTTTACACTTTTACCATGCTTAATAACTTATTATCAAACACAAGTACATTTGGACATTTTTAATTTGTGAAAAATAAAAAACCCTTCCATGCTTACACAAAAAGGATTGAATATTCACTCCATCCTTTCAGAGTTCTATCATTTACTAATCAATCACCCGAGCAACATCCCTACCACAAGTCTTGCATTTCCCCTTCAATACAGGGGCATATTCTCCCTCTTGTATCGTGTACTTCACAATTGTCGTTACACCACAATTGCCACAAAATACGTTTTTTACGAGCATTTCTCTAATATCCTTCGGGATAGAGAGCCATTTTTTTGCTGCGTCCATTATGATCGCTCCTTTAGAGTTAGTTCCGTAACAACCTCCACATGTGTCGAGTGTGGGAACATATCAACTGGCTGTATTTCCTGTGTTTTGTAGCCGCCATCCTCTAGAATACGAAGATCACGAGCAAGTGTACCCGGGTTACATGAAACGTAGACAACTCGTTTAGGTCGTTGTTCAAGGATCGTTGTCAATAATGCCTCATCACAACCTTTGCGTGGTGGATCAACTACAAGTACGTCTGCTTCCTTACCTTCTTTATACCAACGAGGAATGACTTCTTCTGCTGGACCTGCTTCAAAGTATGTGTTCGTAAAGCCGTTTAGTTCGGCGTTACGTTTTGCATCTTCAATGGCTTGCGGTACAATTTCAACGCCCATAACAGCTTTGGCTTTTTGTGCTAAAAATAATGAAATTGTTCCGATTCCACAATATGCGTCAATTACCCGCTCATTCCCTTGTAAATCCGCGTAATCTAACGCTTGCTGATACAGTACTTCTGTTTGAATTGGATTCACTTGGTAGAAAGAACGAGCAGAAATTTCAAAGCGAATACCACCAATCGTATCGATAATGACATCATTGCCCCAAAGGTTTAATGTTTCCTCACCAAAGATAACGTTTGTTTTATCGCAATTTATATTTTGCATGATTGATGTGACATTCGGTACGAGCTTTTGAATTGTCGCAACAGCTGCTTTTGCTTGTGGGAATTTTTTCTTTTTCGTCACAAGTACGACCATGACCTCACCAGTTGCACGCGCTTTACGAACAATTACATGACGTAGCATCCCCTCATGCGTTCCTTCATTATATGGACGAATACCGATTGCAGATAATTCTTTTTTCAAATCAGCGAGAATGGCATCCGCTTCTCCAGTTTGAATCAGACAGCGTTCCATATCCACAATTGTATGAGATTTTGTTTTGTAGAATCCGGCAATTGCTTGTCCCGCTTCATCTTTTGAGAATGGAATTTGCGCTTTGTTTCTGTACTGCCAAGGCTCTTCCATCCCTTTTACTGGTAATACAGGCGCGTCGATTTTGCCGATACGTTGCATGACGTTACGCACCATGTTCTCTTTCCATTTCAGCTGTCCTTCGTAAGACAGATGTTGTAGTTGGCAACCACCACATTGTGAGAAATATTCACAAGGTGCTTCCACTCTATCTGGTGAAGGTGTGACGATTTCTACAATTTTGGCAAAGCCATAGTTCTTTAATGTTTTCAAAACATGCACTTCAGCTGTTTCATCGGGAAGTGCACCTTGAATAAATAACGGATAGCCATCGATTTTGGCAACGCCATTACCGTCATGCGTTAAATCTTCTATATAAACTGTTAGTCGATCATTCTTTTTTACGGGTGCTGACATACGTAAATCCTCCATTTCAATTCTTCTATTGTAGCATGCACGCGTGAAATGTCATCTCCTAAACGCCTAATCTCACAAATAAAGCTCATCACCATAACTAGGGTTTGATCTCCCTTACGACTGCGTGTTTCCTGATAAGCCGCTTCACTCGCTCCAGGGTCTTATATGTGACGATCTTTGTGGTGCAGTTCACTAATCCCCAAGGAGCCACATTGGTTCCACTCCAATCAACAAACACTTTATTTAAAATATCAACCCCACCATTAAGTGAAGAGCCACAAATAATGAATTTATATTCATTCATATTATTTGGAAATAGTTTACACAGTACTTGTGCTATAATTATACTAAAATAACGCAAGGAGATGTTTATGATGTCCGTTCGAAAGAGACTGAACTTCGGTTTTTTAACATTGTCTGCAATTTTATACATATCACTTATCACCATGTCTGTCCAATTTTATCGAGTTGGTGAAAAAGTAGAAACGGCCATTACTGATTATAGTGTGCAACAGCAAATCGATAAAGACATGCCAAATGAGCTCGAACATATTATAACTAGCACCAAAAGCATCGCCTCATTTTCTATATATTTAGCCATTGGTTGTATTGTGCTGACAATTATTATCGCGACACTCTTGATGATTTTCGTGCGTCGTCAGATTACAGCACCACTAAAGCGTGTGGGGGATGCAGCTAAAACACTTGCAGATGGTGATCTATCAATTCCAGATTATCATCACGAGAAAAAGGATGAAATTGGTGATTTATCCGATGCCTTTAATAAAATGAAACAAAACTTCCAACTTGTTATTCGAAACATTCAAGATAACACTGGCGATTTAACCTCTTCAGCTAAGCAATTATCAACGAATACAACTGAAATGTCCGCCGCTTCAAGAGATATTGTCGAACGTATAAATCAAACATCAAAAATGGCGTTGACGATGACCACAGCAGCCAAGGAAAGTGCACTTTCGATGGAAGAAACAGCTACTGGCGTTCAGCGCATTGCTGAGTCTACGCAAGTACTTCACCAAAACGCTATGAATACGTCGAATAAAGCATCAAATGGGGTTGAAACGGTGGAGAAGGCTCGCTCTCAAATGCAAGTAATCCACGACTCTACAACGCTCGTTTCCGAACTAACAAATCAGTTAAATAAACAATCTGAGGAAATCAATCAAATTACGAACGCCATCACAGAAATTAGTGAACAGACAAACTTACTTGCTTTAAATGCTGCTATTGAAGCTGCACGAGCAGGTGAACATGGGAAAGGATTTGCTGTCGTTGCAGATGAAGTACGAAAGTTAGCAGAGCAGTCTAAGCAATCCGCTACACAGATTGTCCAGCTAACTATTAATATTCAAAACGATGCTAAAAATGTGGATCAGGCTGTTAAAGATGGTCTCCATTCTGTAATTGAAGGGGTCCATATGATTGAACATGCTGGAGAAGCATTTACTGCGATTTCAACAAATATTGCATCCATTACAGATCAGGTTGAAGACATTTCAGCAACGTCCCAACAAATTTCAGCAAGCGCAGAGGAAGTATCTGCTTCAGTCAATGAAATTGCCTATAACACCGAGCAAACTTCTGCAAACTTTGCTCAAATCGCTGCGACAACAGAAGAGCAATCTAATACAACACATCAAATAGATGATGTATCAAAAGAACTCAGCACAAATGCACATGAACTTCAAATACTCGTACAGAAATTCAAGTTATAAAAATCAAGAAAATGGACTACCCTTAAAGTCATTCAAATTGACTTTTAGGATAGTCCATTCTTTTATTTGTTACTCTTTTTTCGTAGCATGTGAATCTTTTGGTGCCCACCAGAAGGCAACTGCAATACCTAAAATGACCACAATAAATGGCGCATAAAAAATGATGAAGTTATTCATCCCTACTACCTCCTATGCATGATTGTCTTTTTTTCCTGTTAAGTAATCTTTGTTGAACAAGAATAATTTCAACAGTAAATATAAAGAAGGTATTAATAGACATAACCCAAGAATAAATACGATGACTAACGCAATCGCCATTTGTGTACTTGTGAAGCTATCGTAAATTGTTAAATATGGATATAGTAAATACGGATATTGCGCAATACCGTAGGCGAAGAACGCGAAGGCGAATTGTGCAATTAGTAATCCCACTGCCAAACCGTAGTTTTTCTTCATCCATAGAAGTACAACAGTAATGACAAAGAGGATTGCTGAAATGGCAAACAACCACCATAACTTAACCATATTGTCGTAGCTCTCTGGGTTAATGACTTTCATTTCGTATATAATGCCGAGCGCACTAACCATTAATGGCGCTGCCCAGATAAGTGCGTACTTTCGCATTAGTATAGTCGCTTTCGTATCTTTCGCTTTATGTGCATACCACGTGAGGAATACTGCTGAAATATAGAGTACTGCAGCAATGCTCAACACAACGATACTCCATGCATAAGGGCTCGTATACAACGCCCAATAATCGAGTACTGGTTGCCCATTCACCATATCTACAAAACCACCGCCTGCAATGGCAAATACGACAGAAAATGATGCTGGGATTAGTAATCCTGCAATCCCATAAGTTAAAGCATATCCTTTATGACCACGTGAACCATATGATTCAAACGCATAATATGAGCCACGAATCGCCAGTAATACAAGTGAGATACTAACTGGTACGAGCAAAATTGTGCCGTAGTAAAATGCAGTTTGCGGGAAGAATCCTACAATCCCTACGAAGAAGAAAACTAAAAAGACGTTCGTTACTTCCCAAACCGGTGATAGATACCGTTGAATAATGTTCGTCAAAATATGATTTTTCCCAACTACCAAACTATAAGCATTAAAGAACCCTGCTCCAAAATCAATCGATGCGACAATCACATAACCAAATAAGAAAATCCACAGCACTGATATTCCTAGAACTTCTAACGTCATACGATGTCACCACCTTTTTCAGTTTGGCGATCTTCAATTTCACGCTCAATTGGATTCTTTTTAAACATACGAATAAGTACGATGACACTACCAATTCCAAGTACAGTATAAACACCTGTAAATAACAGCATCATTAAATCGACATGATTACTTGTCGTTGCACCTTCTGGCGTGCGCATTAAGCCATATAAAATCCACGGCTGACGCCCAACCTCTGCAAGCCACCAACCCGCTTCAATCGCGATAATTGAAAGTGGACCGCCTGCAACGATAATCCATCTATACCAACGAGCATGAATAAACTTCCAACCACGTGCTTTACCTACAACATAAAGTAGTGAGACAAGTACCATGAACATCCCTATAAACACCATGATATTGAATAGATAGTGAATATAGAGTGGAGGTATATCTTCTTCTGCAAATTGGTCTAACCCAATTACTTCTGCCATCGGATTATTATGCGCAAGAATACTTAGGGCATAAGGCACTCTAATTTCATACTTCACTTCTCCGTCTTGCATAATACCAAACAACACAAGCGATGCTTTATCTTCTGTTTCAAAATGCCATTCCGCTGCCGCTAATTTTTCTGGTTGATATTCTGCTAAATATTTACCCGAGAAGTCACCAATAATGGCTGATGCAATAGAGAATACCAATCCAATTTTCATTAATAACAACAAGGCTTTCTTATGATAAACATGATCGGAGCCTTTCAACATCCGATAACCTGCAATTGCTGCTAACACAAATGCCGATGTCATATAGGCAGTTACTAGTACATGCGCCACTTTTGTCGGCATCGCTGGGTTAAACATCGCTAAAAACGGTTGGATGTTAACGAGCTGACCATCTACAATATCAAAACCTTGTGGTGCATTCATGAACGCATTCACGATTGTAATAAATACCGCAGACATCGAAGCACCTATTGCTACTGGAATGAGCAGAAGCATGTGTTTCTTTTGACTATCAAATCGATCCCAAGTATATAAGTAAATTCCTAAGAATATCGCTTCAAAGAAGAATGCGAATGTTTCCATGAAAAGTGGTAATGCAATCGTTTGACCGGCAAGCTGCATAAAATTTGGCCATAGCAGTGATAATTGCAAACCAATGGCTGTTCCAGTTACGACCCCAACAGCAACGGTAATAACAAATCCACGCGCCCATCTTCTTGCCAATAAAATATAGTGCTCATCATTGTTTTTGTATCCTGTCCACTGTGCAATCATAATCATAAGTGGTACACCAACACCTATCGTTGCATAGATAATATGAAACGATAAAGTCAACTCCGTTAACGCTCTACTCCAAAAGACTGCTGAATCATTGACCATCATTTCCCACTCCTAACTTCCAAATATTTTGCCGAGTATGGAAAGTAGCATAATAATTGCAACTCCAAAGCTCAGCCACATCAGCTTCTTTTCTTGCGCTTTATACAAATGCAACACTTCCTTTCCTTTTTATACCTACATTTTCCACTATTGATATAAAAAAAACCTTTATAATGGACCGAAAATCCGGCCCATTATAAAGGTTTCAATATTTGTTCAACTAATATACGTACATTTGTCAAACTCTTCACTTATTTATTTCACAATTACTCATTTTGGAAATTTTCCACACGATCTTCTTCACGAATATCATGTATCGGTACAAAAATTTCAATATGTCGTTTTAAATTCTCAAATGTTGCCGGTGCATCACCACCGTACTCTCCATCTAAATTTAAATGTACTTCATCCTGCGACGTTACTTTTACAAAACGAGCTTTTTTATAAATCACGCGGTCATCTTTTAAATGCTCGCCGCGCAATGCCATAGCTGCAAGTTGAACGAATTCAGGTAGGCTCACTTTTTTCACCACAATTAATGTAAACAAGCCATCGTTAATGCTCGCATCAGGGGCAAGTTTTTCAAAGCCACCAACTGAATTCGTTAGACCACATAAAAACATCATTGTATCGCCATCAAACACTTCATCATCGTATTCAATACGCATATGTGTCGCTTTGATGGATGGAATCATTTCGACGGCTTTAAGATAGTAAGCTAACTGTCCAAGCATTGTTTTCATTTTGCTCGGTACTTCATAAGATAGCTCTGTAATACGACCACCTGCAGCGATATTAATGAAATAGCGTTCTCCATTTAATAATCCAACATCGACAGGTAACGTGTCCCCCTTAATAATAATATCGATCGCTTCATCAATATTGCGTGGAATATGAACCGCACGTGCAAAGTCGTTTGTCGTCCCCATAGGTATCAAACCGAGTTTAGGTCGGTTTTCAAACTGACTAACGCCAGCAACAACTTCATTTAGCGTACCATCACCACCAACTGCAATAACAATATCAAAACCACGCTCTACTGCAACTTTTGCCGCATTGGTCGCATCGCCTTCACAAGTTGTTGCGTGACAAGATGTTTCATAGCCTGCTACCTCTAGTTTTTCCAACACTTCTGGTAAATGCTTTTTAAAAGCTTCACGTCCAGATGTAGGGTTATAAATGATTCTTGCTCTTTTCATAACATACCTTCCTGCTTCATAAGATTATATTCTTTAAACGCATTTCGCGTAGAAATGTTGCGCGACTGTTAGCGTAATGCTGATGTTATTTGTTGTTTGAAATCTTCGTAAACAAATGTCCAAAACTCTTTATTTGAAATACTTTCTTCACGAATTTCAGCATACAATGCTTTTTGTGCTTCTTCAAACGCCGGATCTTCTTTATCCGGTAAGCTAGCGCGCTTATTTACAACGTTTTCTTGTAGTTCTGGCGCTCGAGGGCCCCATTTACAGATTACTTGTCCTGCTTCATCTAATAATACATAAATTGGAATAGCGCGACCACCATTTGTTAAATAACGATCAATTAAATCTGTATCCGCGTCGCGTAATACTGTACGCATGTCCAAATCAGCCGCTTCTGCTACACGTCGAATAATCGCGTTATTTAACATAGCATCTCCGCACCAATCTTCTGTAATTGTTAAAATCTTTGGTTGCTTTTCCTTTAACAACTCGATGAAGCCATCATTCGTCGGCACTTCAAAGCCATCGTAAATACGGAAGCTCTCCTCTTTTAAAGTAGACATATTGTCCATATATTGTTGAATTGAAATTGCTTCATTAAAATATGTTTGCTCAGTTTTCATCTTACTTCATTCCCCCTAGAAATCAAATAGTACATCTATTCTATATTTTGCTATGAATACGCAATTTAGACAACTATTAAATGTAGTCTCTCACTATATTAGTTAGTATACACATTTCTTTAGCTTCTTTGTTGTATAGAAAAAGCCAAGAAAGCAATTTTGCTCTCTTGGCTTTTTTCAATGAACAAGTGATTAGCGTTTAGCAATCTCTTGTTGTAGTAATTTATTGACCATCGGAGGGTTCGCTTGACCTTTAGTTGCTTTCATAATTTGACCAACTAGGAAGCCAATTGCACGATCCTTACCATTTTTGAAGTCTTCGATAGATTGTGGGTTGTTATCTAATACTTCTGAAACGATAGCTAATAATGCACCTTCGTCAGAAATTTGTACTAACCCTTTTGCTTTAACGATTTCATCTGCAGAACCACCATTTACAACTAATTCGGCAAATACTTTTTTACCGATTTTAGATGAGATCGTATCGTTCGCGATTAATTTCACCATACCTGCAAGGTTTTCCGGTGTTAAAGCAGTATCTTTAAGATCTTTTTGTTCTGCGTTTAGGTAAGCAGAAACATCACCCATTAACCAGTTTGCAGAAAGTTTTGCGTCAGCGCCAGCTGCTACCATACCTTCAAAGAAGTCAGAGATTTCTTTAGAAAGAACAAGTACGCCTGCGTCATAATCTGTTAAGCCTAATTCTTCAACATAACGCTTTTTACGAGCATCTGGAAGTTCAGGAATTTCAGCACGTACACGCTCAAGCCACTCGTCGTCAATTGAAAGACGCACTAAGTCTGGCTCTGGGAAGTAACGGTAATCGTCTGTTCCTTCTTTGACACGCATAAGAATTGTTTTTCCTGTTTTCTCATCGAAACGACGAGTTTCTTGCTCGATCACGCCGCCTGAAAGTAATACGTCTGCTTGACGTAATTCTTCGTGCTCTAAGCCACGGCGTACAAAGTTGAATGAGTTAAGGTTTTTAAGCTCTGTTTTTGTACCGAACTCTTCTTGACTGTACGGACGGATTGAAATGTTCGCGTCACAACGTAAAGAACCCTCTTCCATTTTACAGTCAGAAACATCTGTATATTGGATGATTGATTTTACTTTTTCAAGATATGCATATGCTTCGTTTGGTGTGCGGATATCTGGCTCAGATACGATTTCAACAAGTGGAGTACCTTGACGGTTAAAGTCAACTAATGAGTGGTCACCAGCGTGTGAAAGTTTACCAGCATCTTCTTCCATGTGAAGACGTGTAATACCAATACGTTTTGTGTAACCGTCTACTTCAATATCAACCCAACCGTTTTTACCGATTGGCTTATCAAATTGTGAAATTTGGTATGCTTTCGGATTATCCGGATAGAAGTAGTTTTTACGGTCAAATTTTGTTTCTTGTTCGATTTCCATGTTAAGTGCAAGTGCAGCACGCATCGCGAAATCTACTACGTTTTTATTTAATACAGGAAGGACACCAGGGTAACCTAGGTCGATTACTGTTGTATTTGTATTTGGCTCAGCACCGAAGTGAGCAGGTGCTGAAGAGAAGATTTTCGAGTTTGTTTTTAACTCAACGTGTACTTCTAAACCAATAACTGTTTCAAAGTTCATGTTATTTTCCCTCCCAAATTTGAGGAACTTGTTTATGGAACTCAGTTGCTTGTTCGAAAGCATGAGCTGTACGGTAAATTGTTTCTTCATCGAAGTGTTTACCGATAATTTGTAAACCTAGTGGTAGACCATTTTCAATACCACATGGAATTGAAATTGCAGGTACACCCGCTAAGTTCATAGGAATTGTTAAAATATCATTTGCGTACATTGTCATTGGATCGTCTACATTTTCACCAATCTTGAATGCTGGTGTTGGTGTAGTTGGCCCGATGATTACGTCATAGTCTTCGAAAACTTTGTCATAGTCTGCTTTGATAAGCGTACGTGCTTGTTGTGCTTTTTTGTAGTAAGCATCATAAGTACCTGCTGAAAGTGAATACGTTCCAAGCATGATACGACGTTTTACTTCGTCACCGAAGCCTTGCGCGCGTGTTTCTTTATAAAGGTCTAATAAGTTATCTACATTTTCAGCACGGAAACCGTAACGGATACCGTCGAAACGAGAAAGGTTAGAAGACGCTTCAGAAGAAGAAAGAATATAGTAAGCTGCAAGTGCATATTTAGAATGAGGAAGAGAAACTTCTTCTACTGTTGCACCTAAAGATTTTAGTACTTCTAATGCATCTAGTACTGATTGCTTCGCTGCTTCGCCAACACCTTCGCCAAGGAATTCCTTAGGTACTGCGATGCGTAAGCCTTTAATGTCGCCAGTCAAAGCTGCTGCATAGTTTGGTACTTCTACGTTTGCTGAAGTTGAATCGTTCGGATCTATGCCTGCGATCGCTTCAAGTAAAAGTGCATTATCTTCTACATTACGTGTAATCGGTCCGATTTGGTCTAAAGAAGATGCGAAAGCCACTAGACCAGAACGAGATACACGACCATATGTAGGTTTCATCCCTACAACGCCGCAATATGCTGCTGGTTGACGGATAGAACCACCTGTATCAGAACCAAGTGAGAATGGAACTTCGCCAGCTGCTACTGCGGCTGCAGATGCACCTGAAGAACCACCTGGTACATGATTTAAGTTCCAAGGGTTTTTCGTTGTTTTATAGTATGAGTTTTCGTTTGAAGAACCCATTGCAAATTCGTCCATGTTTAATTTACCAATTGTCACCATACCCGCTTGGCGTAGTTTGTGGACAACTGTTGCATCATAAATCGGCATGAAACCTTCAAGAATTTTAGAAGCACAAGTTGTTTCTAAACCTTCTGTTACGATGTTGTCTTTAACCCCGATAGGAAGACCAAAAAGTGGTCCACGCTCGTTGAATGGTACTTCATCCATAATAGCTGCTTGTGCAATAGCTTTTTCTTCGTTTAGAGCAAGGAATGCTTGTACATCGCCATCAAGCTTTGCTACGCGTTCGTATGCTTCTTTTGTTAAGTCAGCGATTGTTAAGTTACCTGCTTGTATGTCAGCTTGTAGCTCTTTTGCTGAACGTTCGAATAACGTCATGAGGAATCCTCCTATATTTTAGTATTACATGATAGCTGGTACTTTTACTTGACCATCTTCTTGTTCTTTTACGTTTAACATCATTACTTCACGGTCTAAACCTTTGTGTGCTACGTCTTCACGCATTACGTTAACAAGTGGTAAAACATGTGTTGTAGGTTCAACATTTGTCGTATCAAGCTCGTTTAATTGTTCTGCGAAGTCTGTAATTTTACCAAGTTGCTCAGCAAATTTCTCTGCCTCTTCCTCTGTAATTGCAAGACGTGCTAAATTCGCAACGTGCTTAACTTCTTCTTTTGTTAATTTTGCCATTATTTACACCTCCGAATATTCATCAAATTCACTTCAGCAAATTTGAGTCCAGATTTTAGCCTGAGTTCTACTCTATCAGCAGGCATTACGATACCGACTGAATATAGGTAAAATCGTTATTTTTATTGATAACAATAGGGCTGAATAAAGTTAACCATGCCAACAATCATAACATTTTTCACCTTAAAAATCACATCTTTCTCCAAATTTACGGAAACTTCCGCTACTATAACTGCGTATTGAAGATGACAGTCATACTAGAGATTGCATAAAAATATAGTCAGCATAATGCCGACTATATTTCACCATTCGTAAATATGCACAAAAGGATCGCGATCATTCGCTTCTTTCACAATCAAAGCCTCTGGACCATTAACCGACGTAATGCTTACTTCAACATTAATATTATCGAATTGCTTAATGAGTACGCCCATCAAATATTGGGTAAAACCAATAACTTCAGTAGTTCCGAAAAATTGAATAGGTATTTCAATCTTAAGTTTTTGAATTTTTTTATTCTGATAGAAGCCTGTACCAACAACACTTGTATAGTTTGAGAAGTATTTATCGACGTCTTGCTTAAAGTTTTTGAAGTTATGGCTTACTTCCCGGTAGACATCTTTAGAATCATCAGTTGGGAACATTACATATTCTTCATCAATTCCTTGCCAATCGCCTATATCATTTTGCCCTGCTTTCGCTACACCATAAGAGAAATACGAACCTGGAATAATCTTATTGCGTGCTTGTTGCTTATATAATCCAACGACAATCGGTACATCCTTTAGCTCATCACGTGAACGTAAACGAGATACAATTTCAGTAGCCATCTTCTTCCCTTGCTTAACTAATTCAGCTTCGTCAATTGGCTCCTCATAATATTCACCGTATTTCTCTTTTTGATAGTAATAAATAGAGTTCATGGCAAGGGCAATAGAAATTCCGCCTAACTTCACTTTATTATCATTTGTTTTTGTTAAATAGTTTTGCTCGACAATATGCGCTAAATAAATAGGTGCCTTTGTTGCACGTTCTTCAGCTGGCATTGACTCAGTTGTCGGAGGATTTAAGCCCGCCTCATCTTGAGAACTGCGCTTAAGGTACTTTGTTATTGTACTTTCAGCTAAATACTGCCCTTCTTGGAAGAAGTAATTGTCTGTATCAAACTCATTTTGAGAAAGACGCATTAAGCCTTTCTCTACTTCCTTGATATCATACTTCGTATAAATATTTGAAACAATTAACCCACGACTAGCACTTTCTTTATAGGGAGTTAACGTTTTATAAAAAGTATCATCTATCTGATCTTTAGGAATAATCGTTGTCTCTGCTTTTTCCTGCTGCGTGTCCTTTGCAAGCTCCGTATCTTCCTTAGCTGCAGGCACACACCCTACTAACATTGCTGCCGCCACTAATGCCGGAATGAGTCGAAATGACTTCATTTTCTAGTACCCCTTTACTGTTTTTACTGTGAAAGTTGTTCGATTAGGCGGTCTTCGTCCCAAACTTCAATGCCTAGTTGCTCTGCCTTTGTCAGTTTAGAACCTGCATCCTCACCTGCAATAACAAGGTCCGTCTTTTTGCTGACACTTCCTGTGACGATGCCACCTAACTCTTCTATTTTCGCTTTTGCTTCGTTACGTGTCAATTGCTCAAGTTTACCAGTCAATACAATTGTTTTGCCTGCAAATGGATTATCACCTGCAACTACTTCGACCTTTTTGCCTTTATACGTCATATTGACGCCCACTTCAGCAAGGCGAGCAATTACTGCCCGTGCATTTTCATTTGCAAAGTATTCAACAAGCGATGAGGCCATTTTATCGCCAATTTCATGGATCGCAACTAGCTGTTCTTCAGTCGCAGCCATGACTGCCTCCATCGTTCCAAATTCCTCTGAGACAATTTTTGCTGCCTTTTCACCGACATGACGAATACCAAGTCCAATCAATAAACGTTCCATTGAATTATCCTTTGATGCTTGAATCGCGTTTACTAAATTCGTCGCTGATTTTTCACCCATACGCTCTAATTCAATAAGCTGTTCAACCGTTAATTGATATAAATCTGAAACGTCATGGATTAAATTAGCACGTAGCAATTGTTCAACAACCTTTTCACCAAGCCCGTCAATATTCATGGCATTACGAGAGACAAAATATTTAATGCTCTCTGCAATTTGAGCAAAGCATGCCGGATTGACACAACGTAGTGCTACTTCTCCTTCAATACGAATTAGTTCGCTGTTACATACTGGACAATTTGCAGGCATTTCATAAGGGACAGAATCCTCAGGGCGTTGCTCTACTAGCACACCTACAACCTGTGGAATAATATCCCCCGCTTTTCGGATTATGACAGTATCACCAAGTCGAATATCTTTCTCACGAATTAAATCTTCATTATGAAGAGAAGCACGTTGCACAGTCGTCCCTGCCACCTGTACGGGTGCTAGAATTGCTGTTGGTGTTACAACACCAGTACGTCCAACTGTTAAATCAATATCAAGTAATGTTGTCACAACTTCCTCTGCAGGAAACTTATACGCTATAGCCCAGCGAGGACTTTTCGCTGTATATCCAAGCTCATCTTGTTGTGCAAAACGATCGACTTTAATGACAATCCCATCGATTTCATATGGTAAATCTGGTCGTTTTTCAGTCCACTTTTCAATAAAGCCTAATACTTCTTCAATCGATGTACAGTGCTGACGTTCTTTATTTGAAGGGAAGCCAAGACCTTCTAAATAATCAAGCATCTCGCTATGCCCATCGATGCCATATGCTTCACCGTCGCCACCAATAGCATAGATAAATGTGGCTAGCTGACGACTAGCAGCAACTTTAGGGTCTAGCTGACGCAGAGAACCTGCTGCCGCATTACGTGGATTAGCAAACAGTTCTTCACCATTTTCAATACGCTGTGCATTCAACTTGTCAAAAGATTTTTTTGGCATATATGCTTCACCGCGAACTTCAATCGTTAACGGCTCATTTAAACGAAGCGGTACCGCATGAATGGTCTTCAAATTAGCCGTAATATCCTCGCCAACTACACCATCTCCACGTGTTGCGCCTTGCACAAAAACGCCATTCTCATATTTTAAAGAAATCGCTAAGCCATCGATTTTCAGTTCACATACATAAGAAAATTTATCACCGATTGCTTGGCGAATTTTCCGGTCAAATTCACGCAAGTCTTCCTCATTAAAAGCATTTGAAAGACTTAGCATCGGATAATCATGTGTTACTTTTTTAAAACCATCTACCACTGCACCGCCAACTCGTTGCGTCGGTGAGTCGGGGTAGACAAGAGAAGGATTAGCTTCTTCCAGAGCTATTAATTCATGCAGTAGTTGGTCATATACGCTATCCGCTACAACCGGCTTATCAAGCACATAATATGCATGTCCGTACTCATGTAATAATTTATTCAACTCCGCAATGCGTTGTTCAATGTCGTTCATTTAGTTTCCTCCACTTACGCTTTTTCGATTGGGGCAAATTGTGCAAGTAATCGTTTAATACCAATTGGTTGTGGGAATGCAATATCAAGTTCTGTTCCATCGCCTTCACCCTTGACACTAACGACCATGCCCGTACCCCACTTCTTATGGACCGCCTTATCGCCAGCCTTCCAGCCAAACTGGTCACCACCTGTGGCTTGCAGACGTGCTGATGCTGGTTGTGTTTGCTGCACCGCTCCAATTGTCCGTTTTTTATAGCCATTAGAACGATTACTTGATGCAAACGGCACATCTGATTTATTACCACTTTTAGAAATGGATTCTGTAATATCCTCTGAAATTTCACGTAAAAAACGTGATGCATTGTTATAACTTGAGCGTCCAAAAATCGTTCGTGAACTTGCACATGTTAAATATAAGCGCTCTTCAGCACGTGTCACACCCACATACATCAAGCGACGTTCTTCTTCCATTTCATCGTTATCATCAAGTGAACGAGAATGCGGGAAGATATTTTCCTCCATTCCAATAATGAAGACTACTGGGAATTCTAATCCCTTTGCAGCATGCATCGTCATTAATATGATGCTGCCTTTAGACGTATCTTCTTTATCAAGGGCATCAATATCAGCCACTAACGCTAAATCTGTTAAAAAGCCAATTAATGATTTATCCTCGCTACGCTCTTCAAACGCTTTGGTTACAGATAAAAACTCTTCTATATTTTCTAAACGGCTTTCTGCTTCAATCGTTTTTTCATTTTGTAACATTGCACGATAGCCAGACTTCTCAATCACTTGCTCCACTAGCTCTGTTACAGATAGATATTCCTGCATCTCCGTGAAGCCTTTAATCATCGCATAAAAATGCTCTGCGGATGCTGCAGCCTTACCTGTTAGCCCCATAAAAATTAAATCATTCATTGCTTCAAAAATTGAACGATCTTGATCAATTGCATAACGCGCCATTTTTTCAAAAGAAGTGGCACCAATACTACGCTTTGGCTCATTAATAATACGTGCCAGTGATAAATCATCATCGTTATTCGCAATCAGTCGTAAATATGCAAGTAAGTCTTTAATTTCTTTACGATCATAGAACTTTGTACCACCAACGATTTGATAAGTCATGTTCGATTTAACGAGCACTTCCTCCATAACACGTGACTGTGCATTCGTCCGGTAAAGAATCGCAAAATCATCAAGCGAACGGTTTTCTTTGTCGATTAAGTGTTGAATTGTTTGCACGACAAACTGCGCTTCTTCCTGCTCATTATATGCTTTGTACATCGCTATTTTTTCGCCTTCAGCATTATCCGTACACAACTCCTTCGGATAGCGCGTCGTATTATTTTGAATGACGTCATTTGCCGCTTGCAGGATGCGCTTTGTCGAACGATAATTTTGCTCAAGCATAATAGCCTTTGCATTCGGATAATCCTTTTCAAACGATAAAATATTACCGATATCTGCCCCACGCCAGCGATAGATGGATTGGTCTGAATCCCCTACTACACAAATATTTTGGAACTTCTTTGCTAATAGTTTCACTAATAAATACTGTGATTTGTTCGTATCTTGGTATTCATCCACATGGATATATTGAAATTTATTTTGATAGTATTCCAATACTTCAGGTACACGCTTAAATAAAGTAATCGTCGTCATGATTAAATCATCAAAATCGAGTGATTGATTTCGACGCAGTCGTTTTTCATAGCCTTTGTAAACGAGCGCAACTGTTTTTTCATAAGGGTTGTTTTCATTCATATTCGCAGCGAACTCATCGGCTGTAATACATTCATTTTTCGCTGAACTAATAGCATTTAAGATTGCTCGAGGCTCAAAACGTTTTGGATCTATATTTTCATCCTTTAAAACATTTTTCACAACGGATAACTGATCTGTAGAATCTAAGATGGAGAAATTACGTGACATGCCGATTTGATCGATATTACGGCGTAAAATTCGTACACACATCGAGTGAAAGGTTGATACCCACATGCTATCGCCAGTTCCATTACCAAGGATGCCGTCAATACGCTCACGCATTTCACGTGCTGCTTTATTCGTAAATGTAATGGCTAAAATTTTGGATGGATAGACTTCTTTCTCAACCACTAAATAAGCGATACGATGCGTCAGTACGCGTGTTTTCCCCGATCCAGCACCCGCCATAATAAGTAGCGGACCTTCTGTAGTTTTCACCGCTTTTTCTTGTTCAGGATTCATTCCTGCTAATAAATTTTTCGTTATATGTTCCATTTCGCACCACCTATTAAATTCCCCTGCAATTGTGCACATAGGGCTTTCACTTCTTTCAACTAGCTTTAAAGTGCTAGATGAACGAAGATAAACAAACGTTTGTTCTTAATTATATCGTACTTTTTACAGCCTTAACAGTAGCAAGCGCAGCCTTTAAATCGTCATAAATAATATTGCCGACAATCACTGTATCTGCGTACTTCGCCATCTCCTCTGCCTGTTTTGCAGACGTAATGCCTCCACCATAAAACAGTTTTGTGTGATTCAATTCATTTTTCACAGCACGTACAATTTCAATATCGCCATACATGCCACTATATTCTACATAAAATACAGGAAGTTTAAAGAAGTTTTCAGCCAAACGTGCGTAAGCAATCACATCATCTACTGATAAATCCGTATTAGCACCCGTTTGTTTTGCTACTTTACAATCAGGATTTAAAATACAATACCCTTCTGCCACGAGCTCTTCCCACACCATAATATCTCCGTACTCTTTAATCGCCTCGTGATGTAAGTTTTTAATCCATTTTGGGTCATCACTATTTAATACTGTTGGAATGAAATAATAATCATAACCCGGTGTCACCGATTCAATCGTTGAAATTTCCAGCGCAATCGGTACCGTAAATCGACGTACACGCACTAATAAATCAAGTACATTATCAAGTGTTATGCCATCTGTACCCCCAACTAAAATGACATCGGTACCTGACTCACAGAGTTTCTCTAACGCCTCATCTGAGATTTCTTTTGCTGGATCTAGTTTGAACACATGTCTCCACTCTAAATATTCCATCTATTAATACCACCTATCTAGCTTTTTCTATTTATATATATTCGTTTATAAGTATAGCCGAACCAACACTACAAAAAAATGAAAAAGACTGAGTAGAAGTTCTACCCAGTCTCTCTAATGACTTATTCTATAATTCTACTCTTTCGGTGCTTGGAATGGCTTTTCATCTGGATATAGACGCCCGAGCATCTCATCATACGTATCGTTCCCATAATCGAAGCAACGACGCACACGTGAAATAGTAGCAGTACTTGCACCTGTTTCCTTTTTAATGGATTCATACGTTTTTTTCAAACGTAATAGATGCGCAACTTCAAAACGTTGTGCTAGTGATTGGATCTCACTGATCGTACATAAGTCGTCAAAAAATTTATAGCATTCTTCAATATCATTAAGCTCTAACACAGCTTTAAATAATTGATCTGTTTGATGCCCTCGAATTTTTTCGATTTGCATGTGCTTTCCTCCCTTTAAGGCTGCGTTTTTACCATTGCTTGTAACCCCGGTGAGGCTGGTACGAAATGAACCCAAGACTTTCCTGGTACAAGCTTCACAAGCTCACCAGATTCCTCTACAGCCATTGGAAGTCCATCTTTATTTGCCCATTTGACTTCTCTCATATAGCCATTCTGAAATACATACGCATTTCCACCAGATGTTAAATTGATATCTTGTCGACCTTCATTATCAATTGTTTTATGGTTCATTTCGAAAAATAACACATTTTCAAATGTTAATGCATCACCAGTCAACATATCTTTTGTAGTTTCGCCAGCCGATTGTCGTTCATAATGATTGTTTTGATGATCATACACATACGTATTGTGGAAATACTTATTATTCCCATAATAAACATCAACTTGATTAGTTTCAATTCCTATCTTACCATGTTCATCTGGTTCATAAAAAGCCTGAACAACTTTTTCACTGTAATTCATTGAAGCGCCTACTTTTTCCGCGCCTGCTAATATATTTTCAGAGGAAATATACGAATTATGTGGTGCTACACGATCTGTCGAGCGTTTAAACAAAGTACCATCATAATTCATCCCATTAATATTGTCGACTACATTGTTGCTAAGCATTGATTTTGCCTCTGGGCTAAATCCATGAGCAATATAGAACGCATCATATGCTTTAGCAATATCAACAAAATAAGAACGTGCACTACGCACTGGGCCTACTTTTTCAGGTAATGCACTTTGGTAGACTGCTAAAAAGCGAGTAACATTACCTTCTGCCAGCATTTCATAGACGATATCAGCTTCAGCTAGACCCGACTGTGGACGCGCTTGAGGATGATTATTCACTGTCACAACAATTGGACGTTGCGTGACTTCTTCTTCTACAACCTCACCCGTTAATGGCGCTACGTGTATCTCTTCTGCAATAGTTTCCTCAACCTGTGGTTTATCTTCTTTTGGGGTTTCCAACTCTCCTTTTTCCTTCGAGCATCCCCCGATGAATAATGCGCTAAATGCTAATGCCATAAATAATTTATTTGGTTTAAACACAGACAAAATCCTCCCTAAAGTCAATTACACCTAATCTTTGTATGCTATTAAAGCATTACTGCTGGTAATAATAATTTATTTTTCATCACATCAAAAATTCCTTTTTGCGTTATGCGTATATAAGGTAAATGCGTAGATTGTAAAAATAATAATGAATAAATTGCATCCCCAAGTTGATAGCCTCGTGCTGCTAAAGCTTGTTTTAATACAATCTCTTTCTCTATTAAATCCTCTACGTTCCCTTCATATAACAACCCACCAATAGTAAGCGGTAAGCTTGCTACGATTTCACCTTTCTCAACGAGCACAATACCACCGCGCATCGCTTTCATCTCTTCAAATGCTCTCGTCATATCCTCTTTATTTTTACCAATAAGCAAAATATCGCCAGTATTTGAGTAGGAAGATGCAAATCCTTGTACATCCGTTGCAAAGCCCTTAATCATCGTATTGACATGCCATTTACCTTTTCGATCGATAAGCATTAAATAGCATTCATCATGATTTGATAGCTGATTTTCCTTTGCAATCGTTGAATTATAAGGCTTCGTAATAACGTCATTGACCATTTCAATTCCAAATGGCATTGAGAACTGGAAATTTTCAGGTGTTAAACTAAAACCTAAATTAAATTCAGGAATGACTGAATAATCGACCTCACTCAGTCTTTGCACTCGTTCTCCGTCACGCTTCAGCCAGACCCCTTTCGATAATACACTTTCAGGAACAGGATGCCATTCATCTTGTAAAATATTTAGCGATGCAAAACGACCAGTTGCGATAAAACCGTGTAAATTCGACATATTGTAGTAGCGTGCTATATTATATGAAGCCATTTGGTACGCATCAATCGGTGATACACCCACGTCTAATGCCACTTGAATACACTTATCCATCACACCGTCTTGATGGAACGTAGGCGTAGAACCATCCGTTGTCATCATTAAATGATCAAAAATAGGCAGTTCTTTTTCAAGAATACCTTTTAAAATATTCGGTAAATCCGGTCGAATTGACGAGTGGCGAAGCGTTACCGCAAAACCTTGCAATATACGTCTTTCCACTTCCTCAGCTGTCATCGCTTCGTGATCTCCATCTGCACCAAGTAACTTCATACGTGCTAATGTACGTTCTGATGCACCTGGAAAGTGACCTTCAATCTTTTTGCACTTGCTCTTGGCCATTTGCATGCGGTACAGCATTCGATCATCACCTTGTAATAAACGTGGCCAGCCTGTTAATTCACCACCGAGTAAAACGTCATCACGCTCTAACCATTCTGAAATCGAAGTATTTGAGAAAATTTCCTCCTCATGCTCCATCTCAGTTTGCGAATCAAAGCGTGTCCACCAATAAAATGAAAATGGTAGCTTTTTTAAATCATCCAATATTGAAAACGCTTTCCTATTTTCTAATGACAGAACAAAGCTTAAGTTATCAGAGATAAATGTCGTTGTACCAAGCTGTCCACAAAAATCAGCAAATGACTGTGGATGATATAGTTGGAACGGATGAACATGTGGTTCAATGTAGCCTGGTACGATCGTTTTTCCAGCACAATCTACAATTTCACTACCATCAATGAAAGGAGGCATTTTATCTCCGGCATAGACAATACGATCACCCGAAATCCAAATATTACCTTCCACCCATTGTTTTAGCATGCTATGTAAATAACGTGCATTTTTCAGAACAATGTCTGGCGCTTTTTTTCCATCGATTACTGCTAATTGTTGACGAAGCTCTGTAATTTTCCATACTGGATTCATCAAATTCGCCCCTTCCTATATTACGTAATATTTCTTCGTGTAGATTACTTTAAACAACGCATACTACAATCGCATAAGCATACGGTCATTTAGCTTGTGTAGCTATCTTGTTTCAATCGTAACACAGCATTTTCGTAAAACAAAGTGCTCGAGTGCTATTTTTCCATTAAAATCTAAAGGAGGTAATTTATATTGCAACAGTCCAATTTAAGTGAAAGAAATGCATTTTGTCGTTTTTTCCTAGGTACAAGTATGACCGCGTTTGGTATTGCGAAAGTTTCTCGAAATCCCGACTGTACTTCCGGCAAATTAATGATTGCCATTGGTGCCATGAAAATGGCAGAGGGTATTTTTAAATACTGCCCGACAAAGGCCATGTTAAGTACGAACATGCAAAGTGCCATGTCCACTACTATGCAAAGTATGCTCAGTGGTCAGAATTCTATGACACCTGAAGACGTGAATAAGTTAATGAAGGATTTCTCTGCTGCTTTCTCAAGTAGTAGTTCTGATACTAAATCAACAACTACACAAAAGAACGACACAGCAGAAAAAAAGCAAAACACATCAGACCATACAAATTCTACAAACAAAGCACAGAACCCTTCTTAATAACAAAAAACATGTCTCTTCGCGAGACATGTTTTTTCTGGAATAAAGCTAAAGCGTACGTTATGAAAATTATTTAAATGTACGCCAACCAATATCTTTTCGGAAGAAGAAGTTCGCCCATTCTTCAGTCGCAATACCTGCATATACCTTTTCTTGTGCTTCTTTTAATGTTGCTGCTTTTGCACCTACTAATAGTACACGTCCACCGTTACCAACGAACTTGTCATCTACCAATTTTGTCCCAGCATGGAACACATCATGTGAAGAAGATAGTGCAGCTAGATTTGGTAATACATTACCTTTTTCAAGATCCCCAGGATATCCCTCAGCCGCAATTACTACACCTAACATCGCGTCCTCAGACCATTGTAAATCAAACGGTTTTTCATCCATTAATGCTGTCATGAATGCACCAAAATCAGATGCCATACGTGGTAATACGACTTGTGTCTCAGGATCACCGAATCGTGCATTGAACTCAATTACTTTAGGACCATTCTTCGTTAAGATTAAACCCGCATATAAAATCCCTGTGAACGATACACCTTCTTGTTCCATAGCTGCAACTGTTGGCTCAACAATTTCTTTATAAGAACGATCGACAACATCTTGCTCAATTTGTGGAACTGGTGAATAAGCACCCATACCACCAGTGTTTGGACCTTTATCCCCATCATATGCACGTTTGTGGTCTTGGGCAATCACCATCGGATAAATTTGACCTTTATGAACAAATGACATGAATGAGAATTCTTCGCCATCTAAAAATTCTTCTACAACAACGCGAGATGAAGATTCGCCAAAGCGTTGATTACCAATCATATCTTGCACCGCTTCAATTGCTTCTTCTTCTGTCATTGCCACGATTACACCTTTACCGGCCGCTAAACCGTCCGCCTTAATAACAATTGGTGCACCCTGCTCTTTAATGTATGCCACTGCCTTATCCGCTTCTGTAAATGTTTCGTGCGCAGCAGTTGGGATATTGTATTTGTTCATAATTTCTTTTGCATACGATTTACTACCTTCTATTTGAGCGGCTGCTTTCGTTGGACCAAATGCACGTAAACCACGCTCTGTAAAGAAGTCTACAATTCCACCAGCAAGTGGTTGCTCTGGACCTACAAATGTTAAAACAACCGCGTTTTCTTTGGCAAATTGTGCAAGTCCTGCAAAATCCATTGCATCGATTGCCACTACTTCTGCATCCCCACGCATACCATCATTACCTGGTGCTACGAATACTTTTTCTACTGACGGAGAAATGTTAAATTGTTTGGCAATTGCATGCTCACGACCGCCACTACCTATTACTAATACGTTCATGTGGATAAATCCTCCTTTTGTCAATCAAATTCGCCTTGGCGCATTTGCGTCCAGATTTTGAATTGTGCTTGCACAAGTAACTCCCTTCAAAATCTGTGACATCCGCCGGAGGCTTTACCTTCATTCAGCTGAATGAAGGTAAAACCGAGATGTACCACCATCTCGGTTAAAGTGTCTGTATATTGTTGGTTCATCACCATAATCTGATTTCCGTTTCGGCTGGGCGCTTTCCGGGGGGCGTCTGATGAGCCGCTTCACTCGCAAGCTCGCTCCAGGGTCTCGGGCCAACATGATGTTGGTCACGAAGGCGTTGTCACACGATGTGACGTTTTTAGCCTTCGTTCCTTTATTGTAATCCCGCAGGAGTCGCTCAGCCTCCACTCCAATCAATGAGCATTCTAATATTGGTATGCTTTTAACTAAATGTCATCCCGACTTTTAGTGATGAGTCATTTTGCTGATTATTTTTCTAAATTAATGTTTGAAATGACGTACGCCTGTAAATACCATAGCGATGCCGTATTCATTTGCTTTATCGATAGAGTCTTGGTCTTTAATAGAACCGCCTGGTTGGATAATTGCTGTAATTCCTGCTGCTGCAGCCGCTTCTACAGTATCGCCCATTGGGAAGAATGCGTCAGATGCAAGCGCTGCACCTTTTGCTTTTTCACCAGCTTGTTCGAACGCAATTTTCGCTGCGCCAACACGGTTCATTTGACCAGCGCCAACGCCTAAAGTCATTTGTGCATCCGTTACAACGATAGCATTAGATTTCACATGTTTTACAACTGACCAGCCAAGTTGTAATGCTTCCCACTCTTGTTCAGTTGGTTCACGGTCTGTTACTACTTTAATATCTGCATTTGCAAATCCGTATCGGTCCGGCTCTTGTACAAGTAAGCCACCTTCAACAGATACAACATTGAATTTATCTTGTTTTTCTTGCTCAAATGGAATTGTTAATAAGCGAATATTTTTCTTTTGCGTTAAAATATCAAGTGCTTCTTGAGTGAATGATGGCGCAATAATAATTTCTAAGAATATATGGCTTAATTTTTCAGCTGTTGCTGCATCTACTTCCATGTTTAGCGCGATAATACCACCGAAAATTGATGTTGGATCTGCTGCATATGCTTTATCAAACGCTTCTTCTAACGTAACACCTGTCCCAACACCGCAAGGATTCATATGTTTCACAGCGACTGCTGCTGGCATTTCGAATTCCTTTACGATTTGAAGTGCTGCGTTACCATCTTGGATGTTATTGTATGATAATTCTTTACCATGTAATTGTGTTGCATAAGCTAAAGAGAAATCAGAACCAAGACGTTTTTGGTAGAACGCTGCTTTTTGGTGAGGGTTTTCACCGTAACGAAGATTTTGTTTTAGCTCATAAGTAAGCGTTAGGCTTTCTGGGAACTCTTCTTCTGTTAAGTGGTTAGAGATATATGAATCATAAGCTGCTGTATGACGGAATACTTTTGCAGCTAGTTTTTTACGTGTTTCAAGAGTTGTTGCACCATCTGCTTTTAACTCCTCTAAAACTTTTGCATAGTCATTCGAGTCAACGATAACTGTTACGTATTGGTGGTTTTTTGCTGCTGAACGTAGCATTGTAGGTCCACCGATATCGATATTTTCGATTGCATCGTCCCATGTAACATTAGGCTTTGAAATTGTTTCAACGAACGGGTAAAGGTTTACACATACGATTTCGATTGGCTCAATACCATGCTCGTTCATTTGAGCTTGATGACTTGCGTCGTCAAATTTCCCTAGCAATCCACCATGAATCATTGGGTTTAATGTTTTCACACGACCATCTAAGATTTCTGGGAACTTTGTTACTTCGTCAACAGCTGTTACTGCTACATTGTTGTCTTGTAGCATTTTTTTCGTACCGCCAGTTGATAAAATTTCATAACCTAATGCGACTAATTCCTTCGCAAATTCTAAAATACCTGCTTTATCTGAAACACTGATTAATGCACGTTTTGTCACAACAAAATCCTCCTAATTTGTCTCTTTGGAATGTTTGATTGAATAGGGATAGGTCGTTGTTGAGCGGGTTATCCTTCATGTTGAGCGACTTCCACTCATTGTTGAGCGATTTGCCCCTCATGTTGAGCGACTTCCACTCATTGTTGAGCGATTTGCCCCTCATATTGAGCGACCCACCATCCATGTTGAGCGACCTTCCCCCTATATTGAGCGACCTATCCATTTCAATCTTAATTATTTCAATAGTTGCTTCAATGCTGCTGTATATAATGAATGTTCTTCTTTATGAATCGCCGTTTCTGTCGCCACGCGGTCACCAACAACAACTGGTACAGCAGCCTGTGCGATAATTGGCCCCGTGTCCATGCCTTCATCGACAAAGTGAACTGTTACGCCGGTTACTTTGACACCGTGATCCATCGCTTGTCCAATAGCATCTTTGCCAGGGAAAGACGGTAATAATGAAGGATGAATATTGACGATACGCTGCGGATAAGCCGCTAACAACACTTCGCCAATTAAGCGCATGTAGCCAGCAAGAACTACCCACTCCACGCCACACTCGCGTAATGCTTCAATAATAGCAGTCTCGTAAGCTGCTTTTGATGCAAACTCTTTCGGACTTAACGCTAAAACCGGTATACCAAAGTTTTCAGCACGTGCTATCACGAAAGCGCCAGGCTTATCTGTGACAACAAGCTCGACTTTCGCATGTAACTCGCCTCGCTCAATCGCTTCTTGAATCGCTTGAAAATTACTGCCGCTGCCTGAAGCGAATACGGCAATTTTGGTTGGTGCAGTCATTACACTAAGCTCCCATCATGTGAGCCGTTAAATACAACACCTTCACCTTTCACAACGCGACCGATTTTATAAACTTTTTCGCCGTTTGCTTCAGCTGTAGCAATTACTTTGTCCGCTTCTGCTGCTGGTACAGCGATAACGAATCCAATCCCCATGTTAAAGACATTATAAAGATCTTTATCTTCTAATTGCCCTTTTTCTTTTAAGAATTCGAAAATACGAAGTACTGGCCAAGAACCTAGATCGATTTCAGTTGCTAATCCTGCTGGCATCATACGTGGTAGGTTTTCATAGAAACCGCCCCCAGTTACGTGTGCGCAACCATGAACGTCAGCTGCTTTTAATGCTGCAAGTACTGGCTTTGCGTATAATTTGGTTGGCGTTAGAAGTGCTTCACCAATTGGACCTAAATCCTCGAAGCCATCTACAACCGCATCTACTGCATAACCGTTATCAGCGAAGACAATTTTACGTACCAATGAATAACCGTTTGAATGCACACCACTTGATGCAAGACCTACAAGCACGTCACCTTCTACGATTTTTTCACCTGTCACGATTGCTGATTTTTCACAAGCGCCTACTGCAAAGCCTGCTAAATCGTACTCATCTTCTTCATAAAGACCTGGCATTTCAGCTGTTTCGCCACCAATTAAAGCTGCGCCTGATTGTACACAACCATCTGCAACACCTTTAACGATTTGCTCAATTTTCGCCGGTTCTGCCTTGCCTAGTGCTACGTAATCTAGAAAGTAAAGTGGTTCTGCACCTTGTGCTACGATATCATTGACACACATAGCGACACAGTCAACACCGATTGTATCGTGTTTATCTACCATAAATGCTAGTTTTAATTTTGTCCCAACACCATCAGTACCTGAAATAAGAACAGGTTCTTTTAGATTTAGTTCTGACAAGTCAAACATACCACCAAAGCCACCGAACGTACCCATCACACCTAGACGGTTTGTACGCTCAACGTGAGACTTCATTCGTTTAACGGCTTCATAGCCTGCTTCAATATTTACACCTGCTTGTTCATATGCTTTTGACATGCAGAGTTCCTCCTTATAATGAAATTCACCTTGGCTTGAGATTTTGCATCATGCTAACACGATACAAAATCTACGACAGTTACCAGAGGCTCATTAAGATTTTCCGCTAGTGAATAATCTTAACGTAGTAGTTCTTTTTCGTGCGGTAAGATCGTATCTGGGAAAATTTCAGTTGGATATTTACTTGTGAAACATGCTAAGCAAAGTCCACGATTCTCGTCATCATATGGACGTGCGATTGTCTCGACCATGCCCTCCACAGAAAGGAAAGTCAATGAATCAGCACCGATTGCATCACGGATTTCTTCGACACTATGACTAGAAGCAATAAGCTCCTCATGTGTAGAAGTGTCAATACCGTAATAACAAGGATCTGTCATTGGTGGTGAAGAAATCACAACATGCACTTCTGCTGCGCCCGCATCTTTTAACATGTTAACGATACGACGAGAAGTAGTACCACGTACAATCGAATCATCGACCATAATAACGCGCTTATCTTTTACAACTTGGACAACTGGTGAAAGTTTCATCTTCACGCCGCGCTCACGTAATTCCTGCGTCGGCTGAATAAACGTACGACCTACATAACGGTTTTTAATTAAGCCTAGCTCGTAAGGAATTCCACTTTCTTCAGCAAATCCAATAGCAGCAGAAATACTTGAATCAGGTACCCCTGTTACAACATCCGCTTCAATATGTGCACATTCACGAGCAAGTTGTTTACCCATGCGTTTACGCGCCATATGTACATTAATTCCGTCAATGTCAGAATCTGGACGTGCTAAGTACACATATTCCATCGCGCACATCGCACGATTTGCCATATCTGCAAAACGATCAGACTTTACGCCTTCATCGTTAATAATTAATAACTCACCTGGTTCAACAGAACGAACAAACTCAGCACCGATTAAATCAAAGGCACAAGTTTCAGAAGCTACGACCCAGCCATCACCTAACTTACCAAGTGATAGTGGACGTAAACCATGTGGATCACGTGCCACAAGCATTTCATCCTTCGTCATAATTAAGAACGAGTATGCACCTTTTAATAGTGAAAGGGCATTTTTCACCTTCGCACGGAATGGCGAATGTGAACTTTTCTTAATTAAATGCGCAAGCACTTCTGTATCCGAGCTAGAGTGAAAAATACTACCTTGGCGCTCTAGATATTGTTTTAAGTGATTAGCATTGACTAAGTTACCGTTGTGGGCAACAGAAAGGCTACCTGTTGATGAGTGGAATAAAAGCGGTTGCACATTTTCAATGCCTCCACCACCAGCTGTTGTATAGCGTACATGGGCAATTGCCGCTTTGCCGTTAACAGCTTTTAGTTTATCCTCATTAAACACATCATTTACTAGACCTTCGCCTTTAACCGCGCGAAGGTGCTGACCGTCAGTTACGACGATACCAGCTCCTTCTTGTCCACGGTGTTGAAGAGCATGTAACCCGTAATAACTAAGGTGTGCTGGACTTGGGTTACCCCAAATACCAAACACCCCACATTCTTCGTTTAAGCCTCTGAGTTCAGCAAGCATGGGATTGCTCCTTTCCAATTAGAACGGAATTCCTCCACTGTACCCTCTACAAGCACACCGTTGTCACCGTTGATTTTAACAAGCGCATCGTTAGTTACGACACCGATTTTTTGTGCATCTTTAACAGTCTCTAAAAATGCAGCTGCATTTTCTTCTTTAACTGTTACAACAAAACGAGATTGTGTTTCACTAAATAAAGCAGTAACAGCCGAGCCAGCTAATGTTACATCAACGCCTAAACCGTTTGCACCAAATGTTTTTTCAGCAATGGCTACTGCTAGTCCACCCTCTGCTACGTCATGAGCAGAAGCTACAAGTCCAGCTTTAATTGCTGTTAATAAATCATTTTGACGAGCCGCTTCAACTGCTAAGTCGATAGCCGGAGCTTTACCAGAAATCACACCACCATTTAGTAATTTTTGAAGCTCTGATCCACCAAACTCAGTTTTTGTATCACCGATTACGAATACTACGTCGCCAGCTGATTTCACGTCTTGCGTTGTTACGTGCGTTAAGTCTTCTACTAGACCAACCATACCAATTGTTGGCGTTGGGTAAACCGCTTCACCAGAACGTTCATTGTAAAGAGAAACGTTACCACCAATAACTGGTGCATTTAGCGCTGTACAAGCTGCTGCGATACCATCTGCTGATTTTTGGATTTGCCAAAAGATTTCTGGTTTCTCTGGGTTACCGAAGTTTAAGCAGTCTGTAATTGCAAGTGGCGTACCACCAGTAGCAACGATGTTACGAGCCGCTTCAGCTACTGCAATTGCACCACCCACTTCTGGGTCAAGGTAGATATAGCGAGAATTACAGTCAGTAGTCATCGCAAGGCCTTTGTTTGTACCACGTACACGAATAACAGCAGCATCAGAACCTGGTGCAACAACTGTTGACGTACGTACTTGGTAATCGTATTGATCGTAAACCCACTCTTTTGACGCGATTGTTGGCGCTTGAAGAAGTGCATTTAACGTTTCTTTGTAGTCTGTTAAAGCTGGTTCAGCATTTTCCATCGCTTGAAATTCAGCGTAGTAAGTTGGTTCAGCAGATGGCTTATGGTAAACTGGTGCATCTTCTGCAAGAGCGTCAGCTGGTACGTTAGCTACTACTTCACCGTTGTGTACTAGGCGTAGCATTTTGTCGTCAGTTACAACACCGATTGCTACTGCATCTAAATCATATTTATCGAAAATCGCTTTGATTTCATCTTCGCGACCTGCTTTTACAACGATTAACATACGCTCTTGAGATTCAGAAAGCATCATTTCATAAGCAGTCATGCCTGTTTCGCGTTGAGGTACTAAATCTAAGTTCATCTCAACACCAGTACCTGCTTTAGAAGCCATCTCTGCTGAAGATGATGTAAGACCTGCAGCACCCATGTCTTGAATACCAACTAATGCATCTGATTTCACTACTTCTAGACATGCTTCAAGAAGTAGTTTTTCCATAAATGGGTCACCAACTTGTACTGCTGAACGACTTTCTTCTGAGTCATCTGATAGTTCCTCAGAAGAGAATGTTGCTCCGTGAATACCATCACGACCTGTTTTAGCACCAACGTACATTACTGTGTTGCCCACACCCGCTGCTACACCTTTTTGGATATCTTTATGGTCGATTAAACCTACACACATTGCATTTACTAATGGATTTCCTTCATAGCAAGGGTCGAATTGAATTTCGCCACCTACAGTTGGAATACCAATACAGTTACCATAGCCAGCGATACCAGCTACTACTTCTTCAAATAAGTATTTACCACGTGCTGATTTTAACTCACCAAAGCGAAGTGAGTTCAGCATTGCGATTGGACGAGCACCCATAGAGAATACGTCACGGATGATACCGCCAACACCTGTTGCAGCACCTTGGTAAGGCTCGATTGCCGATGGGTGATTATGTGATTCCATTTTGAATACAACGGCTTGCTCGTCACCGATGTCTACAATCCCAGCACCTTCGCCAGGACCTTGTAATACTTGAGGACCTTTAGTTGGGAATTTGCGTAACACTGGTTTAGAGTTTTTGTAAGAGCAATGCTCCGACCACATTACTGAGAAAAGACCTGTCTCTGTCCAGTTTGGTAGACGACCTAAAATACCTTCTACCATTGCGAATTCTTCGTCTGACATACCCATTCCAGCGTATAGCTTTTCTTCTTTAATTTGCTCTGCTGTTGGCTCAAACTTAGTTGTTGACATGATTTTCCCTCCACTGCTTTACAATTGATTTAAATACGGCAAGACCGTCTGCTCCACCAACAAGTGCGTCTACTGCACGCTCTGGGTGAGGCATCATACCTAGCACATTTCCGCGCTCGTTCACAATCCCTGCGATATCTTCTAAAGAACCGTTTGGATTTTCACCTGAGTATGTAAACACGATTTGATTATTGTCTTTTAATTTTTGTAATGTTTCCTCGTCACAGTAGTAATTTCCTTCACCGTGTGCGATTGGGATATCAATTACTTGGCCTTGCTGATATTGATTTGTGAATAAAGTATTGTTGTTTTCAACTTTAAGTTGTACTGTACGGCACATGAATTTTAAGTTTTGGTTACGTAGTAAAGCACCTGGCAGCAAACCTGCTTCCGTTAAAATCTGGAATCCATTACATACACCTAATACTGGCTTACCAGCATCCGCTGCTTTTTTTACTTCAGACATAATGTTTGATTGGTTTGCCATTGCACCACAGCGAAGGTAATCACCATAAGAGAAACCTCCTGGTACTAGAATTCCATCAAAACTACTTAAATCTGTTTGAGAATGCCAGACATATTCTACTTCTTCACCTAGTTCATCTTTAATGGCATGATACATATCGATGTCACAGTTTGACCCAGGGAATACTAGTACTGCGAATTTCATGATTAGTTAGCCTCCTCGACTTCGTAACGGTAATCTTCAATGACAACGTTCGTTAATACTTTTTCACACATTTCTTTTACTAGTGTGTCAACGTCACGAGCTGAGTCAGCAATTGTTAATTCTAAGTATTTCCCGATACGCAAGTCTTCAACTTCACCGTATCCCATTTTTGTTAATGAACCTTTTACTGCTGAACCTTGTGGGTCTAAAATGCTCTCACGTAATGTTACGTAAATTTTTACTTTTTTCATTTTTATTTGCCTCCGAGTCTAGTAAGAATAATAGTATAAACTTCAGTTAAATTACCGAGGTCACGACGAAAGACGTCCTTATCCAGCTTTTGCTTCGTGTTCGCATCCCATAGTCTGCAAGTATCTGGTGAAATCTCATCTGCCAGTAATACCGTTCCATCCGTGTCACGACCAAACTCTAACTTAAAGTCTATTAACGTTACACCTACATCTGAGAAGATTGGTTGCAGTACTTTGTTAACAGCGATTGCGCCGTCATAGATTGCTGTTACTTCATCCGGTGTTGCAAGGTCTAGTACATCAATATGCTCCGTCGTAATGAACGGATCGCCTAGCTCGTCGTCTTTATAGTAAAACTCAACGATTGGGCGCTTTAAAGGTGTGCCTTCTTCAAAACCAAGGCGTTTCGCCAAACTACCAGCCGCAATGTTACGAACTACGACTTCAATTGGAATAATGTCGACCATTTTCACAAGTTGTTCTGTATCAGACAATTGTTTTATGAAATGTGACGCAATTCCGTTAGCTTGTAATTTTTCGAAAATTAACGAGGTAATACGGTTATTTAACACGCCTTTTCCGACTATTTCCTCTTTTTTCTCACCGTTAAATGCTGTTGCACTATCCTTATATTCAACTAGGAGGACATTTGGCTCCTCAGTCGCATACAATTTTTTTGCTTTACCTTCATACAAAAGTTGATCTTTATTCATTTCGTCATTCCCCCATATTTTCAAATACACCTTGGCGTATTTATGTGCGGATATTGAATCGTGCACGCACGATCCAATACCCATCACATCCGTCAAGGCACTAACGTTATTCAATCTAATGACTGAATTAATTTAATCCAAGACGTTCAAAAATCATGTCTACATGTTGTAAGTGGTAGTTATAGTCAAAGCAATCATCTAGCTCTTCCTTCGTTAAGAATGATGTGATTTTTTCACTCGCATCAACTAATGTTCGGAATTGTACTTGCTCGTCCCACGCCTGCATCGCCAATGGTTGTACTGTGTCATACGCTTCCTCACGAGCTAAACCTTTATCGATTAGAGCAAGTAAAATGCGTTGAGAGTAAATTAGCCCAAATGTGCGACCCATATTACGTTTCATGTTTTCAGGGAATACTGTTAAGTTTTTCACGATATTGCTGAAGCGATTTAACATGTAATTCAATGTAATTGTCGCATCTGGTAAAATCACGCGCTCTGCAGATGAATGTGAAATATCACGCTCATGCCATAACGCTACATTTTCATAAGCTGTCACCATATAACCACGCATTAAACGTGACAGACCAACCATGTTTTCAGAACCGATTGGATTACGTTTATGTGGCATTGCAGATGATCCTTTTTGCCCTTTTGCAAAGGCTTCTTCTACTTCTCTTGTTTCTGATTTTTGCAAACCGCGAATCTCGGTTGCGAACTTTTCAATTGATGTTGCTACTAAAGTTAAGGCACCTAAATACTGTGCATGACGATCACGTTGCAAAGTTTGTGTTGAAATAGGTGAAGCTGCAAGCCCAAGCTTGTCGCATACATATTGCTCTACGCGTGGGTCAATATTTGCATATGTCCCAACAGCACCAGACATTTTACCAGTTTCAATTACTTTAGCTGCTGCCTCAAAACGTTCAAGGTTACGCTTCATTTCTTCATACCATAACCCTAGTTTCAAACCGAAAGTCGTTGGCTCTGCGTGCACACCGTGTGTACGGCCCATCATTACCGTATGTTTATGTTCTTTGGCTTTCGCCGCAATAATATCAATAAAGTTCACAATATCTTTTCGTAAAATATCATTTGCTTGTTTTATCAAATAAGAAAGGGCTGTATCGACAACGTCTGTTGAAGTTAAACCGTAATGTACCCATTTACGTTCCTCACCAAGGGTTTCAGAAACGGCACGTGTAAAAGCTACTACGTCATGTCTTGTTTCTTTCTCAATTTCTAAAATACGATCAACATCAAATGAAGCATTTTCACGAATTTTCGCTACATCTTCTTTTGGAATGTCACCAATCTCTGCCCAAGCTTCACATGCTAAAATCTCTACCTCTAACCAAGCTTGGTATTTGTTTTGCTCTGTCCAAATTGCTCCCATTTCGGGTCTTGTGTAACGTTCGATCATCGCGTATCTCCTTCTATTCTGACCAGATGCCAGAATGTTCGATTTCTTGTAAAGTATGTTCCAAATCTTTTGTCATAATCGTTACATGGCCCATCTTACGGTTTACCTTAGCTTCAGCTTTGCCGTAAAGATGTAAAGACCAATCAGGATATTTTGCAATTGAATTACTAAGTTGCATTACGTGCTGCCCTAGGACATTCACCATGATTGATGGTGCCCATAGCTGTGGTTTGCGCAATGGCCAACCACAAACAGCTCGAATGTGTTGATGGAATTGTGATACGTTACATGCTTCTATTGAATAGTGGCCTGAATTATGTGGTCTTGGTGCTAACTCATTAATGACAATGTCACCATTTTCTAAGACGAACATCTCCACTGCTAGTGTACCCACAAGATCTAAATAATCAGCAATTTTCATTGCTTCACGTTCAGCAGTCTGTGCTGTCGCCTCCAGGATGCGGGCCGGTACAATCGTTTCATGTAAAATATGATGTACATGAATATTTTCGCCAACTGGTTGGCAATAGGACTCACCTTCCCCATTACGTTGTACAATAACTGAAACTTCCTTCACAAAAGGAACAAAGCCTTCTGCAATACATTGTGAATGTGTGAAAAGCTCTTCAGCCATTGGAAGGTCAGCCGCTGATTTTAATAGTTGCTGTCCTTTACCGTCATAGCCACCTCTTGCTGTTTTCACAATACATGGATAACCGATTGTTTCAATATTTTCTACTAGCTCTGCATATGTACTAGCTACAACATATGGCGCAACTGGGCAACCAGCCTCTACAATCGCCGCTTTTTCTATCACACGATCTTGTGTAATACGTACTAATTCAGCCCCTTGTGGTACATACGCCATCTCTGTTAAACGTTTTAAGCCTTCATAATCAATATTTTCAAATTCGTACGTGATAACATCACTTACTTCTGCAAGCTCTTCTAACGCTGCTTCATCATCGTATGGAGCGAGGATGCGAATGTCTGCTATCTGACCACATGGTGAATCCATTGCTGGCTCAAGTACAGCAATTTTAAGTCCTGCCTCTTTTGCCGCGAGTGCCATCATACGTCCAAGCTGCCCACCACCGATAATACCTATCGTTTGACCGGGATAAATAATCTTTGTCACACTAGGTCACCTGTGCTTTCTAATACTTGCTGCTTTGTCGCTTCGCGTTGAGCATCTAGTTTGTTAGCAAGCTCTGAATCTGTTGTCGACAAAATTTGCGCTGCAAGCAAACCTGCATTTGTAGCACCTGCTTTTCCAATTGCAACAGTTGCTACTGGTACACCACCTGGCATCTGTACAATGGATAGTAATGAATCAAGACCGTTAAGTGCGCGAGATTGCACTGGCACTCCTATAACAGGCAATGTTGTTTTTGCTGCCACCATTCCTGGTAAATGCGCTGCACCACCTGCACCTGCAATAATTACTTGAATACCACGTTCACGCGCTGCTTCTGCATATTCAAACATTAAGTCAGGTGTACGATGCGCAGACACTACCTTTTTCTCGTATGGTACTTGTAATTCATCTAAAATATCACAAGCATGTTTCATTGTTTCCCAGTCACTCGAACTACCCATAATGACACCGATTTTCGGATTCATGAATTGTCGCTCCTTTTAAACGATAGAAAAATGATCGATTGTTGTGCAAGCCACTATTATTTATTCAATAGCCACCGCATTATTTACTTTTTCGCACAAAAAAATCCTCAAATAAACTACTCTCTACAGTACACGTGAAAGCAGCTTACTTAAGGACACTAGATGAAAAGAATATGCAGATTTACACATCTGTAATCACACCTTCCCGTAACATGCCAAAAGTTGCTTTCCCGCATAGTCCAGCATTTACGGTGCCGGGTAGAGACACTAGAGCCAATCCTCTAGCATATATGGGGGATTTAATTGTTTTTCCTTATCACATTTTAACAATTGAATACACTATCGTCAATGCTAAAATGCGAACGTTTTATTTTCACTAAATGACATCGTTCGGTTTTCGGTCATATCTATTCGAAATCTTGACATAACATTGCTTTAAATTGTATTTTTTGACGTAAATACGTTGGTTCTCCATTTACGATATGAAAGACAGGCTCTTCCTTTCTCCCCATCGCAATATAACCATCTTTTTGCATTCGTGCCAAACATTCCTCTATAGTTTCATTTTCTTCTACTTCATACAAAATTTGCTTTTTTCCCAAATTGCCCTTCCTTCCACTTCTCATATCGTTTATAGATTTCCTCACTTAAACCCAATTATACATTGTTATCCTTAATAAGGAAGGTAAGATTTTATAACAATTATTTATATACTACTAACTACAAATAAAAAGTCGATACATTTTATTAATGAGGTGAAAAATGAAAATTAATATCGTTAAAGGAAATAAAAACTTCTTTAACGCCCCTACTCTGATAGCTTCGAAAAAGAACCTACAACAAATACAGTACCATGCACAAAAAGATAACTTAACAATTAGACAACAACATAATACATATCTTATCGAGAGCTTAATAAAATAACTTGAAAGTATCCAAGAAATGAAAAGTAATTTAACTAAACGCACCGTTGATAATGGCGGCGATATTACAGCAATTAAGGAGCAACTAAAAGAACTTGAAAAGCAGGTTGCCGAAATTGACGTACAGATTGCAGAACAACAGATAGTTGAACAGAAAAAACCAAATAGAGACAAATAAGTCGCTGAAAAACACTCAGCAACTCCTATTGAGGATTTATTAGCAAAAACTGCACTTTTAGATCAAAATAAAACGTTACACATAACTAACAATGCATTAAAACGTGAACAGAATCATCTAGAAAGTGAAGTTAATTTAGAGGCCAATCGCGGTGTATTTATTGAACGTAAATATGAAAAGCTTTCTAATCTAGAAAAACAAATTCAACACACACAGAATGCAATAGCTGCTGAAAAATTTAGAGAATCCTAATAATACAGCGTTAGAGGATCAATCGAGGACATAGCAAAAGAAAAACAAGAAAACACTGAGGATGAGTATTATTAATAACTCTTTCAGGAAATTCTCTATTGCAATAACTTTTATGTATAATCTAGGCCGAAAAGTATCTCATTATATAAAATTCGCATAAAAAAACAGCCAACAAATAGTTGACTGTTTTCAATGTGCCTAGCGACGTCCTACTCTCACAGGGGGAAGCCCCCAACTACCATCGGCGCTAAAGAGCTTAACTTCCGTGTTCGGTATGGGAACGGGTG